>JBIHZV010000024.1:0-15823 GCA_044240275.1 Ilumatobacteraceae bacterium
TACTGGCACTCGGTAAAGCGCCTTGCCAGTTGCTGCTCGAATTGCCGCAACGATTGCGGGTGTTACTGAAATGCATGGAGGCTCGCCAATGCCTTTGGCGCCAAGAGGCGCCTGTGGTTCGGGCTCTTCAATCATGACCGCAACAACGTGTGGCGCATCAAGCGCAGTAGGCAAGAGATAGTCGGTGAAGCTTGGATTTTTCACTCGGCCATTGTCCATGATGATTTCTTCCATTACTGCGAGACCAAGTCCCTGGGCAATGCCGCCCTCGAGTTGTCCAATCGCAGAGAGCGGGTTGAGTACTCGTCCGACGTCTTGAGCAGTAGCAACTTGCACCACTTTGACAAGTCCAAGCTCAATATCCACGTCGACGACGGCACGGTGGGCGACAAAAGCAAATGCAACGTGGCAGTTGCCTTGACCGTTGGCGTCTAGGTCTTCCGTCTTTCGGTGATGATGCTCAAAAGTTTCGGACAGCGTGATTCCTTGAGTTGCTTCAGAGACACTGATGCGAAATGTGCCGATGGTGTCGATCACATCGGTGTGTTCGATCATGAGTCGGATTGGATCAATGTTGTTGAGTTTGCCAATATGTTCAAAAAGACGCTCGCGGACCAATCTGCACGCTCCATCGACAGCACCACCACTCATCCACGTCTGTCGTGATGCCGATGTTGAACCAGCTGATCCGATTTGTGTGTCGGACGTTTCGAGTACGACGTCGTCTACACCCAGCACGCTACGAGCGATTTGTGGAGCCAGCGTGACGAAACCTTGGCCAACTTCTGATGTTGCAAACTTGAGTGATGCAACGCCGTTCGACAACGTGCACCTGGCAGTTGCATAGTCGTCGAAGCCCTCGGAGTACATCAAGTTTTTCATTGACACGCCCCAACCAATACCGCGAACAATATTTTGTCTGTCGGCTGTACGACCGCTTCCACCAGGAAACTCAAGCACATCGGCATCGAAGGCAAGGGGTGTTGGGAGCGGAATTGCGTCTGTTTCTCGGATACAACGCTCAACGGGAGCAACGCTCTCCATGACTTGCCCAGTAATCAGTTTGTCACCGGTGCGCATTGCATTGATCAGTCTCACGTCGACAGGCGAGAGTCCACATGCCTCGGCCAGCTTGTCCATCTGACTTTCGTGAGCGAAACAGGCTTGAACAACACCAAATCCGCGCATTGCACCACATGGAGGGTTGTTGGTGCGCACTGCATATCCGTCCACTACAGCGTTGTCGCATTGGTAAGGCCCCTGGGTATGCGTGATGCCATTGATTAAAACGGCTGGCGACGTGCTGGTGTACGCACCGCCGTCAAATACCATTCTCGACTCAACTTTGACAATCTTGCCTTCCTTTGTTGCGTGATGCTTCATCCAGATCTTGGCTGGGTGACGATGCACGTGTCCAAAAAAACTCTCTTCTCGGCTGTACTGCATTTTGATAGGTCGACCAGTGCGCAGCGCGAGCAGACAGCAGTGAACTTGCAAGCTGATGTCTTCGCGTGCACCGAAGGCTCCACCGACACCACCAAGTACTAAACGAACATTGTCTTCGGGGAGCTTGAGACAAGCAGCTATTTGGCCACGATCCTCATGCAACCACTGTGTGGCAATGTGTAACTCGACGCCATTTCCGCCCGAATCGGGGAATGCCATAGCTGCTTCGAGGCCCAAGAACGCTTGGTCCTGCATACCGATCGTGTAATTGCCTTCTACTGTGATGTCGCTCGTTATGTGTGCATCACCGTGAAGAATGTGCTGATAACGAATGAGATTGCCGTCAGGATGTATCTGTTCTGTACTGGCAAGCATTGCAAACTCTGGGTCTACAACTGGTGTGAGAACTTCATAATCAACTTTGATTGCTGCAAGTGCACGTCGACACGTCTCTGGATGATCTGCTGCAACCGCGGCCACAGGTTCGCCCATGTAACGAACAACATCAGATGCAAAGACTGGTTGGTCTGCGGAGATCAGACCGTACGTTGCTTTGCCTGGAACATCTTGTGCAGTGATGACTGCCGAGACGCCGCTGATGAGAAGCGCAGCTGTTGTATCGATGGAAAGAATTCGGGCATATGGGTGAGGGGACCGCAGGGTTGCACCCCACAACATATTTTCTGCCCACATGTCAGAAGAGAATGAAAAAGAGCCCGTAACTTTGGCTACGCCGTCTGGGCGAAGGGCGCTTGTGCCAAGTACGTCGCGAAGTCGGGAGTCTTGTTTGACAGCACTCATCGGGATGCCTTACGTACTTGAACAACTGCTTCAACGGCAGCAAAGATGCGACCATAGCCAGTGCAACGGCAGATGTTGCCCGAAATTGATTCCTTCACTTGAAGTTCGGTTGGGTTGGGAGTCTTGTCGAGCAAATGATGCACTGCAACAATGAGACCCGGAGTGCAAAATCCGCATTGCACGCCACCTTCTTCGATAAATGCTTGCTGTACATCAGTAATTTGATCAGTAATCGTTCGTGCAGTTGTTGCCATCGATGGATCGTTCTCGATCAGACCCTCAACGGTTACGATTTCGGATCCAACTGCTGTTGCAGCCATCACCAGACACGAACACACTGCATCGCCGTCCATAAGCACAGTGCAACTTCCACATTCACCCTGTTCGCATGCACCTTTTGCGCCGGGAAGTTCAAGACGTTCTCGCAGGACGTAGAGCAGACTCTCGCCAACCCATGCATCCTTCACTGGTCGGTCTTTGCCATTGATGCGAAGTGTGTACATCTCATTACCAATTGAATTGTTCATGCTGGGTATGCCCTCGTGATCAGCCGTTGAGCAAGTACACCCACGGCATGGCGTCGATATTCGGCAGTTGAGCGGTGATCGTCGATGGGTTTTGATTCGAGTGCCACTCGTCGACCGAATTCTTGAGCAATAGATGTGTCAATAGCAGTTGCGTTCGTGAGATCCATTTGTTGTACAAGCCAAGACTCTGCTTCGCGACACCGAATGATCGTGGGACCAACAGCTCCGAGCGCAATCCGTACCGAGTTTTGTACCTTGTCAACAGCAAGACAGGCCGAAGCAACGGATATGACCATTGCATTGCGCACTCCGACTTTGGCGTAACCCTGCCAACCATCAAGAATCGGCACTGTGACACCTGTGATGATTTCGCTTGCATGACGAGCATTACGTTTGACACCGAGCATAAATTCGTGAATAGAAAGATCTCGCGATGACACTGCACTTTGTAAATGGACTATTGCATCAAGTGCAAAAAGTACTGGAAGTCCATCTCCTGCCGGTGAGCAGGTGCCCAGGTTTCCTCCGAGCGTGCCTGCAGCACGGATCTGTGGTGAACCGACCGTGCGTGCTGCCTCTGCTAGTGCCGGAAGTAGTTCTTTGAGTTGCCCAGTTTCCATTTCCTGATAGGGAACGCCCGAACCAATAGTGATGGTGTTGTTGCTGTTTCTCCGCCATGTTCGCAATTCTTTGACGCGCCGTAGGGCAATGACGTTTACGGGTTTGACATGATTGAAGTTGATTTCGACCATGAGGTCGGTGCCGCCTTGGATAAATCGCGCATCTGGCGTACGTGACAATTCATCGAATGCCTCATTGAGTGAGAGTGGTACAGCAACGGTCACTTCACGCCGTCCCAATCTGCAAATGTGTCGATCATGGCCTTGACATCTCCGAGTGGATACAAAATAGGGCAGGTAGCACCGTTGTCGATATAGTGCTTGACGCTTGCACGTGCTTCTGAAGGTGTGCCGCTTGCAGTCAGCATCTGCACGATCTCGTCGGGCACCAGTTTTGATGCAGCAGTTACTTGCTCGTGTGTTGCAGGCCATGTCAGCACTTCGCCAACTTTGTCGAGCAAACTTTGTGGCACTCCAGATGCTTTCATGATGTGTGGTTGTTGGCCCAAGTATTGCGTCACCATCTCGCGCGCCATATTGAGGGCGGTCTTTCTATCCTCGTGCACGCTACACACAACCAACTGGGGTCTATCAATTTCAGCAATCTTGCGACCAGCCTTATCGGCGCCAGCAGTGAGTGCTTCAATTGCTTGTCTGTTGTAATCGGGGGAGACGAGATAGTTGAGTACAACTCCATCTGCAATCTCGCCCGTGAGTTCCATCATCTGCATGCCTGTTGCTCCAATATAAATTGGCACATCTTTTGCACGACGTTCTTGGTAGACGTAATCCAACTCAATTCCATCGAACTTGACGAATTCGCCATCGAAGGTCACGTTTTCATTGTTGAGCAATGCTCGCACATTGAGCACGATTTCGCGCATGGCACGCAATGGCTTGGCTCGGGAGATGCCAACCTTTTGCGCCAATGGGTCCCACCACGCGCCGATTCCGAGAATTACTCGTCCAGGAGCGAGATCATCCAACGTTGAAAATGTTGCTGCAAGTCGGGCGGGGTTGCGGCTCCAACAGTCGACAACACCCGAAGCGACTTTGATTGTGTTTGTGACCGATGCAAATGCGGCCATGGGGACAGTTGCTTCGCGAACAAGTCGACTCTCTGCCTGCCACACTGCTTCAAAGCCCTTGGACTCCGCGTATTGCGCGTACTCCATGCCTTCTCGAATGCGATGGGCATCTTGTAGGTAGATGGCAACTCGTGCTTTGCCTGTCTGCGGATTGAAAGCTTGGGAATTTTTTGATTGTGATGATGACGACATCAGTTGAGCCTTTCGAAAAGTCGTACAGATTGTTCTTGTGCCTTGGCGCGTATTTCTTGAAGGTCGACACGAGTTGGTAAGCCATTGCGAATCACGGCTTGGTCGTCAATCACAACGTCGGTAACACGGGTTCCTGTCGTAAAGGCAACATGCCATGGACTCTCAATATGATCGTAATTCCAGGTCACCGTATCGTTCGCCGCTTCTGGAAAAATTAGATAGCCATTGTCAAGCCATTGAGCGACAGTGTCGGGTGTTTCGGCAATATCAAACTCTCGAAGTCGTGCATATGCAAGCCGTGACTCCTCGAGCATGTCGGCTCCGATGCCGTCGGTACCCAACAGGATGGTGTTTGACTGCGTGGTTGGCTTGGCGTAGCCGACATGGTTGTTCATGTTGGAACGTGGGTTATGCACAAGTCGACCTTTGAGGGGCTCAACGAGATGAACTCCGTGCACCAGAAGCCAATTGTCTTGAGCTAAGTGTGTAAGGCGAGTACCAGCATGCGAGTCATCTGCACCCTCAGCAACATGGATATGTACACCAACATTCAATTTGTTCGCTAGTTTCGCAGCAGCATCGAGTGTTTCGTCACCACAGGTAAATGCAGCGTGCACACCAACCATTCCGTTTCCGCCCTCAGCAATAAAGCGCTCGTTTTCAGCAAGGCCGCGCTTGGCTGCACTCGACATCGGTGACAGCGGCGAAATCTTAGAATGTAGATTGCCCGAATCATCCCAGCGGTCGGAAATGCCGTAACAAGTATTGACGCGTACTCCCACATCGCTACAAGCTCGAGCGATGATCGATAATGATCCCTCAATCGCGTTTGGTGATTCGTGGTGGTCAACGATTGCAGTAGTGCCATTCATCAATGCTTCAACTGCTCCTAGTGCTGTTGACCAATAGATCATGTCGGCATCTAATGCAGCGTCGAGTTTCCACCACACTTGCTGAAGTACTTGGATAAAACTCATTGGTGTTTGACGGGGTGCTGGCATACCCCTTGCCAATGCTGAATAGAGATGGTGATGTGCGCACACGAGTCCCGGAGTGGTGTTTGGCACGAAGTTCAAATTTCCGTGTCGTTTGTTGATTTGAGCATCGGAAGTGTTGAGTGCCACGTGCCGTCAAGGTCGTAAAACGCAGCCGCAACTGCACCGGCGGTCGGCACGAGTCCAATCTCTCCAACACCCTTGATTCCGTATGGCGAATTTGGTTGCGGTGATTCAACAAGAATTACTTCAATCGTTGGAACGTCCTTCGGGCGCAAAATTTTCAGTGATCGCAATGTCATGTTGAGTGGAAATCCTGTAAGTGGATCACTTGGGAAGTCCTCTGAGAGTGCGTAACCAAGGCCCATGTGCACACTGCCTTCAATCTGACCTTCGCAGAGTTGTGGGTTGACTGCCTTGCCGACATCGTGTGCGGCAACAACGCGTTCGATCTTGCTGGTGTCACGATCGATGACCACGAGTTGCGCGGCATAACCAAAGGTGGAGTGAATGATTGGATTTTCGACTCCCGGTTCGCCGAGCTTGTTTGTCCAGTCAACTCGATATTCGCCAAGATGATCGACCCCGACAGCGCGATGTGCGGCCTTGGCTACATCGCATGCATTCTTAACTGCACCTGCGCCCATGAGTGTTCCGCGTGATCCCGTAGTTTGGCCAAGCCCCAGCTCGCGAGTGGTATCGACTATGACGTCAATGAGGTTGCCATCTATTCCAAGTTCGTGGACTGCAACTTGTAGCGCAACGGTGTTGATACCTTGGCCCATCTCTGTCCAGCCGTGACGAACTTCAACTCGTCCGTCTTCTTTGAAACGGATGACCGCACGGTTGATCTCTTTGAACCCATTACCAAGACCACTGTTCTTGAGTCCAAGGCCAAGACCAATTGCTTTACCGGCAGCTCGGGCTTCGTCGTATGCAGGTTTGATTGCAGTGAGGCATTCGGACGCACCGAGGCAACCATCGTCCATGATTTGTCCAGGTCCCCACACCCGACCAGGCATGATGACGTTTCGTTGGCGCATTGTCCAGCCATCAATGCCAACTTTCGTCGCTAGTCGATCCATTACACCTTCCATCGCAAACTGCGCCTGGTTGGCACCAAAACCGCGAAAGGCACCGCACACCGGGTTGTTTGTGCGCACAGCGACTGCTTCAACATCGATGTTTGGAACTTCGTAAGGACCACTTGCATGACCAGCCATGCGCTCGAGAACTTTCATTCCGACACTGGCGTAAGCGCCTGAGTCTCCAATTGCGCGCACATGTAGCGCAGTCAGTCTTCCGTCTGTGTCACACGAAGCTTTGTAATGCATGGTGATGGGGTGTCGCTTGGCATGCATCAACAGGCTCTCTTCTCGAGAGAGTGTGCACTTGACTGGTTGTTGCAACAGCCAAGCGCTCAGAGCTGCATGGGCCTGATTGCTCATGTCTTCTTTGCCACCAAACGCACCACCGTTAGAGACCAATTCGACGGTGACTTGCGCGTTGTCGAGATTGAGTACTTTGGCGATGTCATTTCTGTCATCCCAAATACCTTGCCCGCCTGAATACACATGCAACGATTTGCCGTCATGAGAAGGTACAGCAACGGTGCTCTCTGGCTCTAGAAATGCGTGTTCAATGCGTTGCGTGACAAAAGTTTCTTCAACAACGTGTGCGCTTTTGCTCATCGCGATGTCTGTGTCGCCTCGTTTGTAGCGACTCGTACTCAATATGTTGTTGTCAGTTTGCCAAACAGCAATCTCGCTACTAGTCATCGCTGCAAGCGGATCGGTGAGTGGAGTGTGCACGGTGTACTGCACTTCAACGAATTGTGTCGCGGCTCGCGCCTCATCTCGGGTTTCGGCAACGACGATTGCGAGTACATCGCCTGCGTATGAAGTACGACCGCCAATTGGAATCATCACTGGCCAGTCTTTGTAGATAATGCCGACCATGAGTTCGCCTGGAATATCGGCAGCGGTAAATACTTTGCGAACGCCAGGCATCTGTAGCGCGGCAGTTGGATCAATTGCTGTCACGTCGGCACGAGTGTGTTGAGTGAATACGAGTGCGGCATGCAGCATTCCGGGAATACGAATGTCGTCGATATAGCCGCGATCACCAAGTGCTAAAGCTTCGGCTTCGTACTTGACCGTTCGTGTACCGACTCCTCCTGGATTTACTAAAACAGGAACTTCGCCTCGAGCAACCATCAGGACGGCGTCGAGGATTTTTACATAGCCGGTACAACGGCACAGGTGTGCGCCAAGATGCTTTGCCATGTCGGTGCGCGATAAGTCTGCACCCTTCTTATCGACTTGCGCCTTGGCACGCACAACAATGCCTGGAATGCAAAAACCACATTGCAAACCGCCGCATGCTGCAAATGCTTGTGAGTAGCGACTGCGTTCTTCTTCGTTGACGCCCTCAAGGGTTGTAACGCTTCCACCAGCAACTTTTGCGAGAGGTGTTTGACAACTGACTACTGCTTTGCCGTTGACTAACACTGTGCAACAACCGCACTGGCCAGACGGAGAACATCCGTCCTTTGGTGATGTGATGTTGAGTTCTTCGCGCAGCGCCGCGAGCAAATGGGGATGGTTGCCCCGCACGGTCACTGGAGTTTCATTGACAGTAAAAGCAACACGGACATCGTTCTGGGAGCCCAAATCCATAGCAGTCACGGGTTTTACGCTACAGCAAATGCTTTACAAAATGTTAAGCATTGGGCTTACGTTCTGGACTAATCGAGAACTGCACCCCGTTGTCCGGTGATTCGCCCGTAGACCTCGGGACGACGATATTTGTCGAAATCAAACAGGGTTTCTTTATATTGCTTGCACCAATCCAGATCGCAGACTGCTGATACCAATTCGTCGCCGTCAGTAACTGTCTTGGCCAGAATCTCTCCTGAAGGTGCAATGATGCTGGAATCGCACAAACCCAAGACTCCTTCTTCGACTCCACCCTTGGCAACACCTACAACAAAGGTTCCATTTTGGTAAGCACCGCTTTGCATCACAAGGGCGTTATGAAAACCTTGCAAAACGTCTTGCGATGGATCTGGCACATAGTGCATCGGGGTGTTGTAGCCACAGAGAATCATTTCGACGCCCTGCAAACCCATCACTCGATACGACTCTGGCCAACGTCGGTCATTGCAGATCATCATGCCTAGACGTCCGCCAAATGCCTTCCAAACACCGAAACCCTCAACGCTTGGTGTGAAGTAGTAGCGCTCGGCGTGTTGAAACGGTCGGTCAGGCTCGTGTGTCTCGTGTCCGGGAATGTGCACTTTGCGATATTTGGCAACAACCGAACCATCGCGCTCGACAAGAATTTGGGTATTAAACCGCTCACCCTGCGGAGTGAGTTCTGCATAGCCGAGACAAAAACCAATTTCGAGGCGTTTGGCTTCTTCGAAAAGAGGGAGCGTTATTGCCGACGGCATCTCGGTTTCATACCAGTGATCTGCTGTAGAAATATCTTCAACAAACCAACGTGGAAAGAACGTTGTCAGTGCAAGTTCTGGAAAGACAACGAGCTCGCACTTTGCTGCCTTGGCTTGACGCAAGAGTTCAATCAACCTAATGACGACTGAAGCTCTATCGTCTGATTGTTGAATAGGTCCAAGCTGCGCTGCACCAACACGAAGAAGTCTCGTCATGCGCACAATACTTTCATATTCGTCTTGTTCGTGTGCTTCATCCGGTTCATGCCAGGTCTGTTGCGCAAAGAGTAAGCATTGTGTGCAAAAGAATGTTTGCACCTGCCACCAAATCATCTGTGTCCGTGTGTTCGGCAGGGTTATGACTGATGCCATTGACGCTTGGCACAAAGATCATTGCTGAAGGGCAAACGCGCGCAAGCATCTGGGCGTCGTGACCAGCGCCTGAAGGCATGCGTTCTACAGTGTTGCTCTGCTGCTTGGCGATTGACTCAACGATGTCAATTACGCGTGGGTCAAATATGACAGGTTCAAAACGAGCGAGTTTCTTCGTGGTGATCGTGACACCTTCGGCAAGCGCGATCTGTTTCAAAAATTCCGATATCTCGTGTTCGGCTTGTTGCAACAGAGCTTCATCGGTGTTGCGTACGTCAAGAGTGAGGGTGACACGTGCGGCCACGACGTTGATGAGGTTTGGAAACACATCCAATTTCCCAACTGTGCACACTTGGTGCTCACCAAAACGAGCGCTCAACTGTCGTAAAAAGACCGCGATTTCCGCAGCAACATACGTTGGGTCGTGGCGCAAAGACATTGGAGTCGTACCTGCATGATTGGACTGCCCAACAACAGTGACTTCTTGCCATGAAATGCCCTGAACCCCAGTTACTGCGCCGATGCGAACATTGTTTGCCTCGAGCAATGGGCCTTGCTCAATGTGCAACTCGACGAAACTGTGCGGAACAGGACCTGGGCACGGGGCTGAACCTGCGTATCCAATACGCACGAGTTCATCGCCAAATCGGGGTCCGTCTATGGCCGTGATGTCGAGCGCCTCTTCGGTGGTCATGCCGCCGACATACACAAGCGAACCGAGCATGTCGGGTGCGAAGCGCGCACCTTCTTCATCGGTGAAGATTCCAACGGCTAGTGGGCGAGAAGGAATGTATCCGTTGCGTTGGCATGTTTCGACAACTTCAAGACCGGCCAGTACGCCATAGTTGCCATCAAACTTGCCGCCTGTACGCACAGTGTCAATATGACTCCCCGTCATAACTGGCGAACCCGTGCCGACGTTCCAGTACGCAATGATGTTTCCAACTGCGTCAATAGAGACATCCATGTTGAGGTCTCGCATCCACGACACCACCAAATCGCGTCCATCGCGGTCTTCGTCGGTGAGCGCAAGTCGACAGTTTCCGCCACCAGCAATAGGCGAGACCTCAGCAAGGCTCATGAGTCGGTCCATCAATCGCTCGGAGTCGATTCGAAGGCCGTCAAAATTGGACAATGTTGGGTTGGTCGCACTCACATCTACAAGTGTAGAGATATCGTCATAAAAAATCTGTTTCACGTTTACTGCGTGTAAGAATGCAAAGTGTGATTGATCGTCAAAAGCTTGAATCCGCACTGAAGTCCGAAGAGCAACTGTTCTGTGATATTCACCCAAAATCGATGCTCCTTGCTAAATCTGCTAAGACTGCGCTGTTGTCTGGTGTGCCAATGCCATGGATGACTCGTTGGCCAGGAAGCTTTCCATTGCATGTACAAAGGGCACACGGCGCACGATTCGTGGATGTGGATGATATTGAATATGTAGATTTTTGTTTGGGCGATACTGGCGCAATGACGGGTCACGCTTTAGAAGCAGTTGCACAGGCAGTGACTCACCAAGCACAAGTTGGTTTGACAACGATGTTGCCAACGAGCGATGCGCAGTGGGTTGCACAAAATCTTGCGCAAAGATTTGGTGTATCGAAATGGCAATTTGCAATCAGTGCTACCGACGCAAACAGGTTTGTGCTGCGATTTGCTCGCATGCTCACTGGCCGTCCCAAGATTGTCGTTCATGACTGGTGTTATCACGGTTCGGTTGATGAGACGCTCGTGATTCGAGATGCGAAAGGCAAGACGATAAGTCGTCCTGGCGCAATTGGACCACAGGTCGATCCTGCTTTGACAACTCGTGTCGTACCTTTTAATGATCTGGTGGAACTGGAACGAGTGTTGGCAATCGGTGACGTCGCATGCGTGTTGATCGAACCAGCACTCACCAATATCGGAATTGTGCTTCCGCAAGACGGTTATATACAAGGTGTACGCGACATCACTCGAAAATACGACGTACTACTTGTTGTTGACGAGACTCATACAATTTGTGCAGGCCCTGGCGGTTGCACAAAATTGTGGAACATTGATCCCGATTTTGTTGTGATCGGAAAGACAATCGGTGGTGGAATACCAGTTGGCGCCTATGGCATGACGAGTGAGATTGCGTTGCGTTTGGAAACTGCTATGACCGGACACGATGTAGATGTGTCGGGAGTTGGCGGCACATTGAGCGGCAGTGCTCTTGCGATGAGCGCGATGAGAGCAACGCTGTCAAATGCTTTAACTCAGGATGATTTTGATCAAACGATTCCGTTGGCAACGAGGTGGACGCAAGGCGTTAAGCAAGTATGTGTAAAGAGAAATCTTGATTGGCACGTACAACAGTTGGGCTGTCGCGCTGAGTACTGGTTTTGCACACCACCGGTTGATGGCGCTCAGGCCGCTGCAGCAGTTGATCCGATGCTTGAGTCGTTTTTGCATCTCTTTTGTCTTAATCGTGGTGTATTGCTTGCACCGTTTCATAACATGGCTCTGATGTCGCCATTTCATAGTGCTGCAGATGTCGATAAGCACACAGAGGTCTTTGCATTGGCCCTTGATGCAATTATCGCTTCCTAGTTTCTGATTGGATACTGCGCTGCATGACGACTGAACACTTGTTGATTATTGCAGCGATCATATTGTTGACATCCGTTATTCAGGCCGCGGCTGGGTTTGGGTTTTCGCTACTTGCCGTTCCTTTGATGGTGTTGTTCATCGACCTACATCAAGCGGTGATCATTGCAACGTTGCTAGGGACAGTCAGCAACTTTGGACAAGCATGGCAATTGCGGCATCATCACAACCGAGAGATCGCCAAGATATTTATCATTGCATCGTGTCTTGGTGCGCCATTTGGTCTCGCTCTCTTTAGGTATGGAAACCAAAACGTGATGAAAGCCCTGTTGGGTTTTGCGGTTTTGTTTGGGGTGTGGATGCTTGCTCGGGGCCGGGACCTGCAACACGCCCACAAAGCGCTTGATTGGATAATGGGTTGGGTAAGTGGAGTTTTGCTGATGGCAACATCGACCAATGGTCCGCCAATCGTTTTTACTTTGCAGGCAAGGAGGCTTTTGCCAGATGTGCAACGAGCAACTCTCAATCTCATCTTCTCGGTAACAGGTGTTTCAAGCATCATTATTTTTGCTGTGGCAGACAAGATCCATGTCGATGAGTTGCGGGTTGCGTTGATCACGACACCTTTGATGTTGCTCGGAGTGTTTATCGGAACACGAGTGCGCGTTTACATCGACGCGGTTCGTTTTAGGAAAATGGTTTTAGTTCTTTTGACTCTTGGTGGCTTCAGCAGCCTTGTCTCGGCATTTGTTGGCTAACTAAACCACTGCAACCAATCGGCTTTGGTTTTTGGTTTAAAGACATAATTGGTTTGGCGAACTTCTGCGAGTGATCGTGATGAGGGATCGGAATACCGATGTCCGGGATAGACGACTGTTTGATCGGGAAGAGCAGACAGAGTTTGCAGACTCTCAAACATTTGTTCAGGGCTTGATCCAGGGAAATCTGTGCGTCCGCAGCCTTCAAGAAACAAGGTGTCTCCTGCTATGAGGCGGTCATCTACTAAGAAGCACTGACTGCCGGGTGTATGGCCAGGTGTATGAACCAGACAAATTTCAATGTTGCCAACCTTGACTGTGTCTCCTGGCTGATGCTGGTGCAAGTGTTGTGCAGATACTCCAGTAGTGCGCATGATCCATTGCGCCTCAAGTTCCTGCACATGGATGGGGATATCGGTCCTTTCGAGCAGCTTCGCAATCCCATCGATATTTGCACCCATCATCGAACCACCAACATGATCTGGGTGGTAATGGGTGGCAAGAGCTCCAACGACCTTCATTCCGTCTTGCTCGGCAACATTCAGCAACTCATCAACTGCATATGCGGGGTCGACAATCATGCATTCACGAGTTGACTTGTCGCCAATGAGGTAAACAAAATTGACCATCTGTTGTGCAAGTTGGTCGTCAGTGGCAAAATCTCGGCCTGAGAGTAGTTGCTTAAAGTAGACCTGATTGGAATCTGCATTGGAATTTGGAGTTGCGGACATATTTGCAAGATTAGCGTTCTACTATTACATGTATGCCGAATGATGACGCTGGTTTGCTGAAATACGCAATCGTCGGTAGTGGAATGATGGGCCTAGAGCACATCCGTAACTTGGTCGAGATGCCTGACGTACGAATAGTTGGGGTTTGTGATCCACACACCCCTAGCCTCGAAAAAGCACGACGTGCACTGAATCGAATGGAAGGTGTCCGATATTTCGCAAGCCATAAAGAGATGCTGATTCACTGTCAAGCCGATGTGGTCGTAATCGCTACTCCGAATCACACGCATTTTGAAATTGCCAAAGATGTGTTGCTCAGCGGAAAGCACATTTTGATCGAAAAGCCTCTATGTATATCCGTTACTGAGTGTTTGGAATTGCAGCAGATTGAGGCGGCCAACTCGGTTGCACAACGGGTTATTTGGGTTGGTCTCGAGTATCGATATATGGCACCAACTGCGCGCGTAAAGCAAGAGATCGACAAGGGCGCTATTGGGAACGTGCGAATGATTTCCATTAGGGAGCACCGTTATCCATTCCTTGAAAAGGTGGATGATTGGAATCGCTTCAATGCGAATACAGGTGGCACATTGATCGAGAAGTGTTGTCACTTCTTTGATTTGATGTGCCTGCTTGCGAAGAGTGCGCCAGTCTCGGTGATGGCCAGCGGATCACAAGACGTCAACCATCTCGCAGAGAGTTACGGCGGCCGGACTCCAGATATTTTGGATAACGCTTATGTGATCGTCAATTTTGAAAACGGGATTCGTGCGATGTTGGATCTTTGCATGTTTGCTGAAGCCTCCAAAAACGAGCAAGAGATTTGTGTGGTTGGCGACAAAGGCAAGATTGAAGCGATGATTTCTGAATCGGTTGTCAGAATCGGCAAACGAAAAAACGGCTACGGAACGTATCAAGATTTTTCAATCGAATTAGAAAAAGATGTGGTGCAGGGATTTCATCACGGTGCCTCTTTCGTAGAGCATCGTCAGATGCAAACAGCAATACGTACCGGGCAAAAAGCCGATATCGGACTGAGGGAGGGATTGATCTCCGTTGCAATCGGACAGGCCGCTCACATGTCAATTGATGAGGGTCGACTTGTTTTGATCTCCGAGGTGCTCGCATGAACCACACGCTTAAGGCAACGGACATCGTTCTGATCGATGGTGTACCGCATCAAGTAGGCGAGCAGATTGCTGATCATTTTCAGACAGGGGATCTCATAATTGGTCTCAGTGGTGGTCATCTCTTGCATGTTCCGCAAGCCGATTTAGTTGTTGCGCATGATGCCGTCTCGCAGAGCGTTTCAGCGTTTGAATTGATGAAGAGCGTTGCAAGCGAACAGATTTCTCATTTTTTCCACACTTTTGCACAAAAGCTCGAAGATGATGAAATTTTTGCCAAAATCAAAACGCGCAATGAAGTTGATGTTGCGTCTGCTCTGCAGCGCGGCCGCTCAACCACGCGCTTGGTACTGACCGACGCGATGCGTAAAGACATGATTTCGGCACTGCATACATGGGGGGACACCCCTCACGTCGACGGTGCTGCGTTGGAGTCAGTGGATCATCAAGGCTGGACTGTTTCGACCGCAAAGTCTTCATTGGGCGTAGTTGCTTTCGTGTTTGAAGGCCGTCCAAATGTCTTTGCAGATGCAACTGGGGTCTTGAGGTCGGGTAACACGTGTGTGTTTCGCATCGGGAGCGATTCGCTTGGTACCGCTCAAGCAATTATGAAACATGCAGTGATGCCAGCGCTCGAATCGTGCGGTCTGCCAGTTGGTGCCGTAAGTCTTATTGAATCAAAATCACATGCAAGTGGTTGGGCTCTGTTTTCTGACAGGCGTGTGTCGCTGGCGATAGCACGGGGAAGCGGTGAGGCAGTATCGCAATTGGGTGCTGTTGCCCGACAGTTTGGAATTGCAGTCAGTCTGCACGGAACGGGCGGGGCATGGATGATTGTTGGTGATCACGCAGATGCGCAATGGTTGAGCAAAGTCGTCGTGAACTCGCTGGATCGCAAAGTATGCAATACGCTTAATGTCTGTTGCATTGTGCGCTCGCGCGCACGCGAACTAGTGCCGTTGTTTGTTGATGCAATGATGCGAGCGGCAATGCGTCGAGACGCAATAGCGGTTGTTCATGCCGATACGGCGTCGCAAGAGTTTATTGCAGTGCATAACGACTCAATTCAAGTTCGCAACCTGTCGGTGGATGAACTCTCTACTGAATGGGAATGGGAAAATGCACCTGAGTGTTCATTGGT
>JBIHZV010000104.1:0-3384 GCA_044240275.1 Ilumatobacteraceae bacterium
TTCATGCCGATACGGCGTCGCAAGAGTTTATTGCAGTGCATAACGACTCAATTCAAGTTCGCAACCTGTCGGTGGATGAACTCTCTACTGAATGGGAATGGGAAAATGCACCTGAGTGTTCATTGGTAATTGTGAACGATGTTGACGAGGCAATTGCGTTGTACAATAGATATGCACCGAGCTTTATTGTTTCGATGATTTCAGACAACAAAGTTGAACAAGAAAAAGTATGGCGGAACACTAACGCGCCGTTCGTGAGCAACGGAATGACGCGCTGGGTGGATGGCCAGTTTGCTTTGAACAAACCGGAACTTGGTCTGTCCAATTGGCAGAACGGTAGAACTTTGGGACGCGGTGGAATTTTGTCGGGAGACTCAGTGTTTAGTGTGCGATATCGCGTACAGCAAAGCGACGCGGATCTACATCGCTAGATAAGACGGCTAGTTAAAACGGCTAGTTGAGAGCTCTAGTTAAGAGTTGTAGTCGATATTCGCGACGGCAACAGTATGTTGTCGATAAGCCGCACGCCGTCAAGCACACCCGCGAAGAGCACCACTGCATTTTCGGTTTTATCAGCAGTGTCGAGTGTGTGTTGATCAACAATTTCAAGGTACTCAACGTGCATGTTTGGCACTAATCCGAGAGTTTTTAGTCCCTCTTGTTTGAGGAGGTCTGAGCGAGTTTGGCCTTGTGCGTGCATGGTGGCAATTGCCTGAAGCGCCCGTGGGATGACTTGTGCTTCAAGTCTTGAAGCAGCACTCAGCCGAACATTGCGACTCGAGAGTGCCAAACCATCAGAGTCTCGGACTGTTTCAAGCGACACTATGCGAATAGTCGGATGCAACTGGCTAGACATTGCACGGATAACTGCGACCTGTTGGTAATCCTTTGCCCCGAAGATCGCTACATCGGGTTGGACAATATCGAAAAGTCGATTCACAACCGTTACAACGCCTGCGAAGTGACCTGGTCTGTGTTTTCCCTCGTACTCGTTGGCTAAAGACGACGGAGTGATGTAACGGTTGAATTCGGCTGGAAAAACATCATGTTGACCCGGTGCAAAGACGATGTTCGCTCCTGCCGAAATGCTGGCAAGGTAGTCGGATTGTTCATCGCGGGGATATTTGTTGAAGTCGTCTGCATCACCGAACTGCAGGGCGTTAACAAAAATAGAAACGACCACGAAGTCGCATTGTCGTGCAGCAGAAGCAATCAATGAAAGATGGCCGTTATGAAGTGCCCCCATTGTGGGGACGAATGCAACTGTCCGATTGGCAATACTGGTTCGCCAAGTATCGAAATCTTTAGTGGAATGAATGAGCGTCATCTGGCCACTGTCCGCTGCGGACCTCTTGAACAAAAGCCGTGCAAGCATCGATACTGGCGGTGCGAATGTTTGCAAATTGCTTAGTGAATTTGAGCTCGTGTGTGGTGAGCCCGAGGATGTCGTGCAGCACCAAAACTTGTCCATCGCAATCGGGGCCAGCACCAATGCCGATAGTTGGAATTGAAATCTTTTGCGTGATTTCTTGAGCGAGTTGACGAGGTATGCCTTCAAGTACGACAGCAAAAGCGCCGGCTTGTTCAACAGAATGTGCGTCTTCGAATAGTCGCTCGCGACCACCGGCGTCGCGATTATCTGCTCGTCCTTGAACGCGGTGACCACCCATGCGGTGGTAGCTCTGTGGTGTGAGTCCAATGTGGCCCATGACGGGAATGTCGACGCGGCTAATTGCCGTGATGGTGTCAAACATGTTGACTCCGCCCTCAAGTTTGACGGCCGATGCACCAGCCTTGATCAAACGAATGGCACTCCGCACACCTTGCTCTGAATTGACTTGGTATGAGCCAAAAGGCAAGTCGCCAACTAGTAGTGCTCGCGGATTAGCTCGAGATACGAGTCGTACGTGGTATTCCATTTCCTCAAGAGTCACAGGGATTGTGTTGGCCACACCTTGCACAACCGAACCAACGGAATCACCAACAAGGATGATGTCAACGCCCGACTCGTCGACGATTGATGCAAATGTTGCATCGTAAGCAGTAATCATCGAGATTCGCTGCGCTGCCCCTTGCGCTGTGCGATTCGACTTGCGTTCGAGGATTGATGGCACGGTAACGCGTTGTCGGATCATGGGTTCATCCAAAAGTCATAGAGAAGATTGTCGGATGATTGCATCTGCGAATTGGCAATCGTGCAGGGCATATCGAATATTTTAGTGGTCCGTTTGGCCATATCGTACGGCTGCCACGCCGGTTTACCCATTAGTCCAAGGTTCAAGAGATCTCTGGACATTTCTGCCCCCAACACACCGTTTGAAGCTTCATTGCTGGTGTAAACGTGGACCTGTGGAAGCGAGGTGTTGTTGAAAACAAATGGAATATCGATGCCGTGACTGGCACCCAGTGCTCCGTCGAAAATTGGAGAAGCCCATGTGAACATGTAAGACCATGTATTGGTGAGCGATGTTGGCCTTGATTTGAGCATTTTCCACATATGTAGTTTGAAGTGAGTGTCAGTATCAACCGCTGCAACTATCTGAGTCGGCGTGTAGCCGGGATAACACCTGTTGTAAGTGGTCCATATTTCCTCGGCGCGATGCGAATGATTTGTGCGAAGCACTTCAATGGCTTGATCCTGATCAAGATTATTTAACGCAGGGTTAAGCAGATTGAAGATTCGTGACTCATCTCGAGTTGTGCCAATCACAAGGTCGACAGGGTTTGAAGCCGCGGCACTCACGATGTCAAGCGGCAATATGGTTCCATCGGCAGTAGGTGAAAACCCTTGATTCCAATTGGCTGCGTCGAGCAGCATCTTTTCTTGTGCCTGAAGGATCTCGTTCGTTGTGAGTGTCTCGAGTTGCGAGATACTTGAAACACCTGCGGCCTGGAGAAAAAGATTCAGATTTTGTGCAGCTGATTCTGTTGTACGCAATTGGCCAAGTGAGGAGCTCATTGCCCATGCGTGAGCAAAGAGGTTGCTGGCAGCCTTCGATGCCATCAAGGCAACGACACTGCAACCACCAGCGGATTCTCCAAAAATAGTGACGTTGTTTGGATCTCCACCGAAGCATTCAATGTTGTTTTGCACCCATTGCAATGCGGCAATTTGATCCAGAATTCCAAGATTGAGATCGCCAAGAAAACCAAAAGCACCCAATCGATAGCTGATCGTTACAACAATTGCGTTGCCGTCAAGAGATAGTTGTTGTGAGTCATTCCACGAAAGAGGTGGTGTGATGTTGGTGAAACCTCCACCGTGAATCCAGACATAGACAGGACGCAGTGACGAAAGGTCGCTTGGTGTAGTGATGTTGAGAAACAGGCAGTCTTCGCTTTGACCCGAGTTGTCAGCGTTGAGAAGTGTCCTCAATTGACTAT
>JBIHZV010000128.1:0-2628 GCA_044240275.1 Ilumatobacteraceae bacterium
CACCTCCAGATTGTTCGTGATGAGCAACTCATCACTGTCGAGGTGCAATATCCGCGCACGATCAACCTGTGGTTGATTAAACACATCGTTCCACCACTGACTTTGTCGGCCACTGTCACGATGCACGTGCAAGATGTTGGGTAGCGTTATCCACATGCAGCTGTCTTCATCGATCATTCGTGAAGGCATACAAACCGTGCTTGTCTTTGCTGGTGAAATCGATTTGGCAACTGTGCCTACCTGCTCCGACATGCTCACCAAGTTTGTGGATGATCACGCAGGATCAGATATCTCTGTAGATATGAGACAAGTATCAGCACTTGACGACACTGGAGTCGGTGTGATCCTCGGAGCAGTTGCTCGTGCTCGCACCTCGGGTTCGCATCTTTCGCTTGTCATTGACGATCAACACATGCGCGATCGCTTCGGTCTCTAACTTTCGCGCAAAAACAAAACGACCGGCACTTAAGCAATTGCTCAAGCACCGGTCGGTTGCTGATCTAATTCGGGGAAGAATTAGATGGGGGTATTAGGCGTTTGGGGTTGTTTCATTGTTGTGGTGTCCGCGTTGGCCATGGCCTTTCATTCCGGGTCCGTGACCTTGCATTCCTTTGCCGCGTGCTGGGTGCCCAGTGTTCACCATTTCGGTCACCTTGGTTGTGACGCCAGCCAACTTGGTATCGGCTTGAGCCTGAGTCATCTCACCAGAAGCAACTTCCTCAGCAATGTGTGCCTGCATGTCAGCAACTAACACATCGATAACTGACTGAACACTCACACTCTGAGCAGTAGCAATCTGCGCAAGCGTCTTACCGCTTTGCACCTGAGTCTTGAGTTCCGCTTCTGTCAACTTTAAGACTGATGCAATCGCTGCAACATTCTTGCCTGGACCATGACCATCTCGTGGGCCACGTCCATCTCCTGGACCTGCCATCGATTCATTGCCATTGACCATTGCCATGTTCGATGCGCCAACAAAGTTCGTGCGCGCAGATTGTGCTTGTGCATTGCCAACAATGCCGAGGCCGACGACGCCCATTGCGGCGACAATCGCAGTTCCTACGATCACACCTTTCAATTGCTTGTTCATGATGTATTCCTTTCGTTGTGTGCCGGGGGGTTCCGAACACGAGACAGATCTTGATGGGCGTTAGTAAGAATTAGATCAAGACAGGGTAAGAATCGATCAAGAACTCTCAAGACCTTTCTTTACATGGGTTTTCTGCAAGTATCGTCAGACCTATGAAGTCTGCAAACAACCAACAGTTCTCTGTTGTTATTGCAGAAGACGATCCGTCAGTGCGCAAGGCAGTACAACGAGTGCTCGAACTCGAGGGCTACACGGTCACTGCTGTAAATGACGGCCAAGCTGCTCTCGACACGATATTGGTAAAGGCACCAGATGCAGCAGTGCTCGACGTGATGATGCCATTTCTTGACGGCCTGTCGGTGTGCAAAGAATTGCGCCACCGAGGCAACCGCACGCCAATCTTGTTGCTCACCGCACGTCACGAAATTGGCGACCGCGTTGCTGGCCTCGATGCCGGTGCCGACGACTATCTCGTCAAGCCATTTGCAGTCGACGAGTTACTCGCACGCGTGCGTGCATTGCTTCGCCGCCATGTTCCTGCTACCGGATCAATAGCAGTGTTGCAATTGCAAGACCTGACATTGGATGCAAATCGCCGCGAGGTACACCGTGGCGCACGCCAGATTGATCTCACTAAGACCGAATTTGATCTGTTGCAGATTCTGCTCGAACAAAGTGGAATCGTGTTGACCCGTGAATATTTATATGAGCACATTTGGGGTTTCAACTTCGAAACCAATTCAAAATCTCTCGACGTGTACATCGGTTATCTACGTCGCAAACTCGAAGAGGGCGGAGAATCTCGCCTCTTGCACACTGCCCGCGGTGTTGGCTACGTGGTCAAACCATCATGAGCCTTCGCACACGACTCTTGCTCACCACGAGCACGATTGTGTTTGTTGTAGTGATCACACTTTCGGTTGGAGTCTCCACCGTTGTGTCGCGGCAGTTACTTCATGAAGTAGACAAGTCGCTCGATGCACGAATCGAAGCAATTGCATCTTCATTGCTTGAAAATATGCAAATGGCGCCTCGCGGGCAGCGGATCCGAAATCCATTGACCGACGCGTTAATGCCGATGAGATTTGACACTGTCACTCAGGTGATTGATGCAAACGGATCAATTTTTATTGCACTCGGAGAAGTTGACTTGCCAATTACCCAAAAAGACCTGGACATTGCTAACAATCCAAGCGGAGGTCTTGCACGATCTACGGTCACTATCGCTGATGTTCGGTACCGAATGCTCACCGTGCCACTTGTGCGCGGCGGTGCACTACAACTTGCCAAAGACATCAGCGACATCGAGTACGCCAAGTCGGGCATCCGCAAGAACCTGATTGCTACTGGACTTATTGGCATTTTTGTAGCAGCAATTGCTGGTTGGTGGGTTGCTCGGCGCACGGCAAAACCCATTCAGCAACTTGCCGACGCAGCCGAGCACATCGCATTGACGCAACAACTCGATACCACGCTCGATATTCATGGCGACCGTGAAATTGAGCAGCTGGCCGACAGTTTCAACACCATGCTTGGTG
>JBIHZV010000038.1:0-10936 GCA_044240275.1 Ilumatobacteraceae bacterium
AGCGAAGCCACTCAGGGACATAGCGAAGCCACTCAGGGCCAGAAGAACCCACTAGAGAATGTGCGCTAGACGCGAGTTAAACGCGAGCTATTTGTGCCATAAAGGCAGCCAACACGTCAGATTCCGACAAGTCGGCAACGATTTGGCTTAAGGGCATCACACTGTGTTCGAGATTTGATTCGATCCCAGCACGTGCGGAATTTGGATCGCTGAGCAATTGGCAAAATTGCTGCGACAGCTCTCTACCCCACTCCAAATACACCGTGCACTGAAACCGTGCGGCGTCTTGGGTGCGCCGCTGACTAATGCCAACCATTTTTGAGCGCGCACCCTCAGCGTCGAGACCCATCACTTCGCCTGGGCCAACACCAGAAAAACACGCCAGATCGCCATACTCTCCTACCGCGAGATTTTCGCGATGTACCTCTGCCGATAATTTCTTTGACGGTGCGAGCGATTCAATTGCGGCAAGCCACACATCACCCAACCACCACGAAGCTCGACCAACATCATCTACCCAGAGACGATCATTTTTCGGTATCACTACGTCTAACCACACCTGCTTGCCAGGTGACAGAAACACCATCCCGCCGCCGCTTCTTCGGTGCACTATTTCTACGCCCCCATTCATGCATGCAACAAGATCAAGTTCGCTCTCTGTTTGTCGCGAGCCCAACACGATCGCAGGAGAGGTGACGTCCACACTCCACACACTTCGTTCTGCCGGGAGATCGCGTCCATGTTGCTCACTTGCAGTTGTGCGCGCATGGACTACACGCCATGTCGATTCAGGATGCAGCGGCAAGATACTGCTTCCACTCGTCGGGCACACGTCCTACCGACACAGTGATCCACGCCAATTCACGCGGAGCGAGGGGCTGCGACTCAAGCAACATTCCAGCCTCTTCGGGAGTTCTATCCCGCTTTCGCAAATTGCACGGTCGACACGCAGCAGTCACGTTTTCCCAAATATGCATTCCACCACGCGAGCGTGGCATTACGTGGTCAATCGAGTCCGCAACGCCGCCGCAATACTGACAGCGGTGATCGTCTCGAGCAAACACGGCACGGCGAGAAAGTGCTGTGCGGCGGTGATACGGAACCTTGACCATGTAACGAAGTCGAATCACAAGCGGACCAGGAATACTCATCGTTTCCGAATGAACTTCCGTGCCATCATCTTCAATGATTTCGGCTTTGTCCGACAACACCAAACACACTGCGCGTCGCGCAGACACAACACTCAGCGGCTCGTATGTTGCATTCAATACCAGCGCGCTTCGCATCAGTTACGCCTTGTGAAGTCGCCGACGCATCGACGTTCCGGTACTGTGCCAATCTTTTGACCACTCCAAATAATCGATGATGTCCGCAATCTCGGGTTGGTCAACGCCATATCCATATTGAGTTGTCATTCGAAAATCAATATATGCGCGCGTGGGCACCGGCAAATGTGAACCATTGCGCCACCACTGTCGGGGCACTAACCGCTTGGCCGATCGAAGTGCCGTCATCCACAGACTGGGTCGCAAAACCACAGCACCAACAAGCTTCAAGTATGTGCGGCCGACCAACATCAGATCAGCCCGGCTTGGGTTCCTTGGGTAGACCCAACACCATCTCACCGATGATGTTGCGCTGCACCTGAGACGATCCCGCATAAATTGTTCCGGCGCGAGCATTCAAAAATGTCATCGCCCAACTCATTGAATCGTTCGGTGCACCAGCATCATCGGTCGAGAACGCACTTGACGGTTTGCGCCCAGTTGGAGCCATTGCATCCATTCCCAAAATATCTACACCCAGCTCGGTAACGATCTTGTGGTACTCGCTCCAATACAACTTAAAGATTGCGCCGTCAGGTCCAGGGTGATGTCCTGCCAAAAATTTTGTCAATGTGCGCATACCCAGATAACGCATCACTTGCACCTTGGAATAACACCATGCCAACTTTTGGCGAATACGTGGGTCGTTGTTGACACCGCGATCCTTCGCCAGTTGCAACAAACGATCAAACTCACCTTCAAAAGCAATCGGGGCAATCGATGCTGCAGCCCCGCGCTCAAAACCAAGCAACCCCATGGCAACAGCCCAACCGTTGTTCACACCGCCAACCACATTTTCTTTTGGCACAACAGCGTCTGTATAAAACACTTCGTTGAACTCGCTCTCGCCCGACAGCATCTTGATCGGGCGTACCAGGACCCCGGGCTGCCTCATGTCTACGAGCAAAAATGAGATGCCTTTATGTTTTGGAGCATCGGGATCTGTTCGTGCAAGCGTAAAAATATGATCGGCAAGATGTCCAGCTGACGTCCAAATCTTTTGTCCATTCAATACCCATTGATCGCCATCCAACTCCGCACGTAAGCCAACGTTTGACAAATCACTGCCGGCGTTTGGTTCGCTGTAACCCTGACACCAAGTATCTTCGCCTGCGAGCAAGCGAGGCAAGTAATAACGTTTTTGCTCTTCGGTGCCAAACAACAACAAGGTGTTGCCAAGCATCTGAATGCTGAACACGTCGTTGTGTCCTCCGGTTGGAACACCAGCACGAGCAAACTCTTCAGCGATGATGACCTGTTCAAGTTCTGATAAACCGCCACCACCAAACTCGACCGGCCAGCCCGGTGCAAGGTATCCAGCCGAAAAAAGAGTCGCGCGCCATTCGGTAACGAAATGCTCAAGCGCATCGCCAGTCAGTGCGCCTATGCCCTTCCAATTAGGAGGCAACTTCTCGGCCAAAAAAGCCTGCACTTTTTCGCGATACTCCTCAGCCGCAGCACTGTATGTCGGGTTCATGGGTCTTTACGCTAGTACGAAGCCCTGGCGAGACTTGCAGCGCCGATCAATGGTGCTGCATCGCCCAGACCAACGGGCAACACCTTCATTCCACGAATAAATTCAAGGCGCGCCGAGCGATCAAGCTCGTGCTGGACGGCATCAAAAAATGGAACCCCGAAACCCAGGGCAACCGAACCCCCGATCACGCACAGTTGCAAATCCATGAGCGCTCCAACTGACGCAAGTGCCCGCCCAACAAGTTTTCCTGCCATGATTCTGACAGCATCGGAGGCTTCTTGGCTCGGTCGTCCAGTGATTGCTTCTATCGACCTGCCAGAAACATGTGCCTCCAAACATCCATAGGCTCCGCACTCGCACAACCTGCCATCGGGTTCAACAATGACGTGTCCAATATGTCCAGCGTTACCAAGATGTCCTGTCACAAGTTTGTTGTTTGAAACAATGCCGCCACCAACTCCTGTCGACACCACCATTCCAATCACATCAGAAACACCGACAGCACTGCCACACCACACTTCTCCAAGCACTAACGCCTGAGCATCATTGGCAATATAGGTAGTCAAGCCTGTTGCCTGTTCGACGGCCGACCGCAAACCAAAGCCTCGCCACTCTGCAATGTTCAATGGTGAGACATGTTCTCCACCCAACGTCATTGGGCCACCACATCCAACACCGCATGCTTCAAGACGGACTGGGGACTCCAGCATTTGCGCGTCGATCAGTTTTTTAAGCGCACCCCATACGTCTGTTGCGGGCGTTTGGGCTTGCATCCGTGACAACAGCTCACCGTTTGAGGACACCACACCAACAGCAAGTTTTGTTCCGCCAATATCAATGGCGAGGAAACCAGAAAAGTTAGATGTCTTTGCCAAATTTAATTCGGCTCGAAGCAGCATTCGTGCGTGCCTTGCGCAAGGATGCAGCAACATCTTTGAGGCCAACCTTGCTCATCGCACGCAATTGCTTTTCAATAATCAACACGCAGCCAAGCATCGCTAAAAAACCAGCGAAGGCTAAAAGAAAATGAACTTGCAGAGCAATGACTGTAAAAACGAGTGAAGCAATGGCGCCAATACCAGCCCACCAAGCTTTACGAGCCGAGTGCGCATAGATACCAGAGGGCTTCACCGAATTCGCGAAGCGCTCATCAGTCTCGAGCGATTGCTCGATCTGTTGCAAGATCCGTTGTTCTTCTGCTGACAGTGGCATAGTTACCACATCTTATTGCTCGGGACCCCATTTTGATGAACCCGGTCGCCGTTTGGAATGAAGGGTGCTGGCCAAGCTAATTGCATCATCTCCAAATCGTTCCCGAATGTCGTCAATGGCAGCAGTCGCCGGAGCCCATACCTCGTCCAGCGATGTGACGTCCTGACTATGAGACCCTTCGTCGAACAAGCTCAGTTGCGCCTCAGGTTCTGCAAAGTTACGAGTTGAGATACCTACCAGCCGCACACCTCGCGCCATTTCGACATCAACCAATAAGCCTTCGACCATCTGCATCATTGCTTGTGCGCTCGTTATCGACGTTGGGCTTGTATTCGATCGCGTGATCGACACAAAATCGGAATACTTAATTTTGACCGTACAGGTTCGCGGTGCAAGTCCTTCGTCCCGACACCTTCTGGCCACCAAATCCGACATTCGCACAAGATGTCGACGCACGGTCTCGCTATCGAAAATGTCGTTAATAAACGTTTCTTCGTGGCCGATTGATTTCGAGTCCGAGTTTGGCTCCACTTCCCGTTCGTCAATGCCATTCGCGAGCTGATGTAGATGGGTGGCATGAGCATCTCCTAGCAAATGTTTCAAAATCTGCAGATCAATGACAGCCAATTCCGCAACATTCTTGATGCTTACGCTTTGCAATTTCTTAAGCGTGGCAGGACCAACACCCCACAGTGCTTCAACGTTGAGGCTGTGAATAAATTCTCGTTCCTTACCGTTCTCAATCTGCACCACTCCGCGCCCTGGTCGCACACTCAGATGATCGGCAACCGGCTTTGCCGTCTTCGATGCCAATTTTGCAACGAATTTGCTTGTTGCAACACCAACACTGCAAGCCAAACCAACTTCATCCAGGACCCGCTTTCGAATTGCTTGTGCAATTGCCACTCCGTCACCAAGTAATCGTTGCGCCCCTGTTACATCCAAAAAAGCCTCGTCGAGAGAAAGTCCTTCAACAAGGGGCGTGAAATCTCGAAAAATATCAAACACTTGCGAACTGACCTGCACATAAAGATCCATGTCACCGGGCAAAAAAATTGCATCGGGACACAGTCTGCGTGCCCGCACTGAGGGCATTGCCGAAAACACTCCATATCGGCGTGCCTCATACGACGCAGCGGCAACCACACCTCTTTTCCCTCCACCCCCTACAACAACTGGTTTACCCCGCAGCTCGGGACGTTGGCGCAACTCGACCGCCACATAAAACATGTCCATATCAACATGCAGAATTGTTCGGGCTGGTTTCACGACAACAACTACGCTAATCGGGTGCGCCAAACCCCGAACGACAAGCGCAGCCTGTCAGCGCTTCCATCACCTCGCGCTCGAATAATCGCATTCGCCGGAGTATTGATTGCGGGTGCTGCAGGTGCTGCTATCGGGTACTCGCTCGTTGATCTGCAGTGCGCTGGCGAATGTTCCGTTGGCACAGGCATTGGTTTATTGATCGGGGCAGTTATTGGTGCAATCGGAATGTCGATCGTCAGCGTGTTAGTGCTGCGTGCAGTTGGAGAGTGGCGCGAACTTGCCGACAACTGATTCACTCGCATCCAAACTTCTGCTCGTTGCAACCACGTTGGCCAAACAAGCTGGAGACATGGCACTCGATGGACGCCGCAATGGCCTGACAAATGTTCAAACCAAGTCGACAGCTACCGACATGGTTACCGAGTTTGACAAAGCATCAGAAGTATTGATCGTGCAAGGGCTTGCCACAATGCGCCCCGATGATGCAATTATCGGTGAGGAGGGCGCGAGTCGCTCGGGCACTACAGGTATCACGTGGCACATCGACCCAATCGACGGCACAACCAACTTCTTTTACGACCTACCAACATGGGCAGTGTCAATCGGGGCTGTCGACGAACATGGATCGCTTATTGGTGCGGTGTACATCCCTGCATTGAACGAAATGTTTACTGCAGTTCGTGGTGGTGGCGCATTTTGTAATGGCCAGCCCATCCACTGCAATCCGCTCGATGACATTTCTAAAGCACTTGTCTGCACGGGGTTTAGTTATGCTGCCGAATACCGCACGGTGCAGGCCACCAGAGTCTCAAAGTTCATTCATCAGGTTCGCGACATCCGACGCTTCGGAGCGGCGTCAATAGACATGTGTTTCGTCGCCTGTGGCAGGTTCGATGCATACTTCGAAGAAAACCTCCATTCGTGGGACATCGCTGCTGGCGATCTGATTGCCCGCGAAGCAGGATGCCAAACTGGCGACTTTGCAGGTAATGCATTGCGTCCCGCTCAGGTATTGGTTTCCAACCCCAACATATTCAGCCAACTCGGCAGTCTCATTTTGACTTCCAGCACCCCCGATCGGTAAGTATTAAGCCCATGGCGATTCGAGTCTTAACTGTCGAGGATGACGAGCGCATCAGAGCCTCGGTCAAACTTGCTCTTGAGGACGAAGGCTGGATCGTTGACGAGGCCCCGACAGGCGAAGACGCGATTGCAATCTTTCAAAGCACGCCTGCCGACGTCGTACTGATCGACATCATGCTTCCCGGTATCGACGGTTTTGAACTCTGTCGCACGATTCGCAAATTGAGTGATGTCCCCATCGTTATGGTCACCGCACGGGTAGACACTCATGATGTTGTCGCCGGGCTCGAGGCTGGCGCAGACGACTACCTCACCAAACCTTTCGCACCGAAAGAACTCTCGGCCCGCATTCGCGCGCTCTTGCGGCGAGTGCGCCCGTCGGCACCAGGACATTCAAAACTTGTGTTCGGAAATCTTGAAATTATTCCCGACGAGGGCAAGGTAACTCTTGGTGGCAAAGATGTGCCACTGACCAAAACCGAATTTCGTTTGCTGTGCGAATTAGCCCACGATCCAAATGGTGTGTTCAGCCGCGAAGTTTTGCTCGACAAGGTTTGGGGTCACGGATACTTTGGAGATGGACGATTGGTTGACGTCCACATTCGCCGTCTGCGAATGAAAGTTGAAGTAGACCCAGCCGAACCAACACATGTAGTGACTGTTCGCGGGCTCGGCTATCGCCTGCAATCGTGACATTTCTACAACCAACAACACGACCGCCCCGTTACCGGCGCACACGAGCCCGCCGAATCATTCGCAACACGGCGCGAGCACTATTGCCTCGCCGTATCGGCCTACGCCATCGCATTCTTATTTCATTCGGTGCAGGCGCAATGATCCTTTCGGCCGTTTTAGCAATCACTACTTACGGTTTTACGCGCAGCAGTTTTGTTCAGCAACGTGAGACAGCAGAAATTAATCAAGCATTTGCAAACGCAAAGCGCGTGCAGACCGACCTACTCGCCAACCCCACCGATGTGACTAGCGCCCTAGAGCAGTTTGGTTCCGCTCAGCGATTGCTTTTCAGCAGCGATGTTTGGACAAGCAACTCAAAGGGTTTCACACAGGCAGACATACCGACAGCTCTGAAAACTCGAGTGATCTCAAACCTCAGAGCCGCACACATGATCATTGATCACGGCGTAAACGCTGCACTCGTTGTTGGTATCCCTCTTGAGCAAGTAAATGCGTACTATTTCGAACTTGAAAGTCTTCGCCAAACCGAAGATGCGCTACGTAGCGTTTTCATCGCTCTGATGCTTTCGGGTGCCATCACAACGGCCGTCGGTATTGGTCTCGGACTTCTTGTATCGGGACGCACGGTACGACCACTCGTGCAAGCAGCTCAAGCAGCCAGCGCAATTGCCGAAGGGCGATTTGATACCAGGCTAGAAACAACCCGAGATCGCGATCTCGAGATGCTCGCTACTGCGTTCAACGACATGGTTGCCACGCTCCAAACACGCGTAGAGCGCGATGCCCGATTTACATCCGATGTCAGTCATGAATTGAGATCGCCACTCATGACACTCGCGGCTTCGGCACAAGTTATGCATTCGCGCCGCGACGAACTTCCCGAACGATCCCAAGCCGCTCTCGACTTACTCATCGGAGACGTCGCCCGTTTTCAGGGCCTTGTTGAAGACTTGCTCGAGATTTCACGCTTCGACGCTGGCGCAATTCGGCTCATCAACGAACCACTCGCACTCCTTGAATTTGTTCGCCAAGCAATTGCCGTCAGTTCGCTCCCCCGTACCGATGTCATTTTTGCTGCTGGAACCGATCAGATAATGGTGCAAGGCGATAAACGCCGACTTGCCCGCGTATTCGCCAACCTGATCGACAACGCACGCATTCATAGCGGTGGCAAACCCAAGATCATCATTCAGTTCGCCGACGATGATCCGTCAAAATCGCGTGTGTGGGTAATTGTCGAAGACGATGGAAGTGGATTGATAGATGGCGAAGAAGAAAAGATCTTCGAGCGCTTCTCGCGCGGAGGAACTGCGGGACAACGTGCTGGGTCCGAAGGAGCAGGACTTGGTCTTGCACTTGCGGCCGAACATGTCGCACTGCACTCAGGAAGTATCTGGGCCGAAAATAGGCATGACGGAATTCGTGGCGCAAGATTTATTGTTGATCTGGATGTCTACGTACAAAATCAGCAAGCCGCAGTTGCACAATCAAGCACGGAGACAAGCTCATGAAATCGCGCATCACATTCGCTCTCGGCATCATCTTGATGGTCGCGACCGCGCTCTCATCTTGCGGTGTGGACACCGATCAATTTCCGCGCGATATTGACCCATCTCGTCAAACCGAGTTGAACGGCGAATAAATAGATGAGTGTTGTCATCGCTATCGATGCCGGCACTACCGGCGTTCGCTCGCGCGCAATATTCACAGATGGTCGCGCATCGGTCTCGAGTTACCGAGAGTTTCCCCAATACTTTCCGCAACCAGGATGGGTCGAACACGACGCACTCGAAATATTGTTCGCTGTTCGCCAAACGCTGAGCGACGTTATTGGTCAACTTGCCACACTGCCCGATGCCAAAATCGTGACGATCGGGATCACCAATCAGCGCGAAACCATCGTGGCTTGGGACAAATCAACTGGAATTCCTTTTGGACGAGCAATTGTTTGGCAAGACCGTCGCACCGCAGCGAGATGCACAGAGTTATTGCCAATGCTCGCAACAGTTCGAGCAATTACGGGTCTCGTGCTCGATCCGTATTTTTCTGGTTCCAAAGCGCAATGGATGATCAGAAGCGGTCAGGCTCCTCATTCGGCTGACCTTGCTATTGGCACCATCGATTCTTGGATTATCTGGAATCTCACTGGTGCAAAATCCTTTGTCACCGACCCATCCAATGCAAGTCGCACCATGTTGTTCGATATCAACAACATGCACTGGAGCGAGCAAATGTGTGAGACATTTGATGTGCCGCTCAGCGCTCTACCAACAGTTGTGCCATCGAGTGGTCGATGCGGCGTTACGCAAAGCTTCGAAAGTATTCCGGGTGGCATACCGATTTCTGGCATTGCAGGCGATCAACAAGCCGCGCTGTTTGGTCAGGCATGTTTTGATGTGGGCAGTAGTAAGAACACGTACGGCACAGGAAGTTTCGTTCTCATGAATGTGGGTACGCAGTGCCCGCCCCCAACCGATGGCATGCTCACCACCGTGGCGTGGGATCTCGGGTCGGGCAAGCCAACTTATGCACTTGAGGGTTCCATCTTTGTAACTGGAAGCGCAATCCAATGGCTTCGCGATGGACTCAACATTATTGACAATGCCGCACAAGTCGGACCACTTGCAGCTTCGGTTGATAACAGCGGTGGAGTTGTTGTTGTGCCGGCATTTACTGGTCTTGGTAGCCCGTGGTGGGACCCATATGCACGAGGCATCATCTGCGGGATTACCCGTGGCACAAGCCGTGCACATATCGCTCATGCTGTTGTCCAATCAATGACATTTCAAACACGCGACGTTGTCTTGGCAATGGTCCGCGCAACAGGAGTCCCCCTCATCGACATGCGTGTCGATGGTGGTGCAGCGGTCATGGACATGATGTTGCAGATGCAAGCCGATCAACTCGGGGTCACCGTAGTGCGGCCAAAGGATTTGGAAACAACAGCACTTGGTGCCGCTTACTTAGCAGGTTTGGCCGAAGGTGTCTTTCCAACACTGCAGTCAATTGCCGAGTCGTGGCAACTCGACCAAGCATTTACACCACAACCCACGTCAACCACTGAGAGCGATTATTCGCAATGGAGTCGCGCCGTGCAACGCAGTCTTAATTGGGCGTCAGACTCTCGCTAATTCGTTGCGAGATTCGTTCGGCCATCATCACCACAGGAAGATGTGTGTTGCCGGTGGGTAGGTCAGGAAAAATTGAGGCATCACAGACCCACACTTGGCTACAACCGATCACTTTGCCATTTGTATCCACAACCGCATCCTCATCGGTGACTGCGCCCATCTTGCTCGAGCATCCAATATGTGAATACGACCCAACGTTGTTGAGCAACCAACCCTGCATATCGCTGGTTGTCGGTTCATTGCCCACCACGTGACCGATGTCGGTGAATGATCGACCCTCGATCATGGTTGCGAGCATCGACGTTGCCTCTGTCATTGCACGCATATCGCGCTCGTCGCTCAGCAGATTGAGATCAATTTTCGAGCTCGTGATGCTGCCTGTCGAGTGCACGCGCATCACTGCTGCAAACATTGCTCCATGCATGTTGTCGTGTGCAGTTGTGTGATTCAGCGGCAATATATGGATATCGCCTAGTTCTGATTGGTTGTTTTCATTGCGCTTGCCAGCAGTCGTTGATGTGGTTCGTAGCAGCGTGGAAACCGCATACCGTGCTTCGCTTGGCTCATTCAATGCAAGAGTAAAAGAAACTGCTGGATGATCCTTTACTCCGTATCCAATTCCACTTCTCTGAATATTGGTGCGCAACAAAATCTGTGGCGTTGCAATAGCCCCCGCGCACACCACCACAGCATCGGCATCGATATCACTTCCGCTTGTCAGGTGAACCCCCACCACATCATTT
>JBIHZV010000022.1:0-16263 GCA_044240275.1 Ilumatobacteraceae bacterium
ATTCCAACAACAGCACATCAACATCTTGGTTTTGCGACAATCGTGCCGCGATTACTGCTCCAGCTGATCCGGCTCCAACGACGACAACTCGTGGTCGTTTCGTTTTACGCTTGTTTCGGCCAAGTAATGCCATGTCTATATTCTTATCGCCTTGATTCATAGCCGCTAGCGCAAACTTTTAATCAATATTTGTTGCGACTGGCAAGCCCTGCAGATGCGCATGATCGTTGTAACGCATCAACGCCCAATGGTCTGCCCGAATCTCTACAAACTCGGTCAGCGAACAGTTCTTGGTACGCATCTCAAATGCTCCCGTTTGCGGTGTCTTGAGGTGACGCCGGATTACAGCGTCCACCACACCACCGTGACACGCCACAACAATTGTTTTCTCGTAGTGATCTTTCACCACTTTGTCGAATGCAGTAGCCACCCGTGAATGAAATTGTGCGATTGTCTCGCCACCCGGAAAAAATACTGCATTGGGATCACCAGCCCAATTGGGCTTCCCATGTTTAGCCATGAAGTCCACGTACGTCATTCCGTCGCACTGCGGACCAGGATCGTGCTCACCAAATCCAGGCTCAACATTGATCTCAAGCCCAGCAAATGCAGGCGCAATAATTTGTGCTGTTTCTAGTGCACGTGGGTATGCACTCGAATACAACACATCAGGAACAATCTCTTGAGTCAACGCAAGACGTTCGCGTAAAGCTGCTGCTTGAAGCTCGCCCAATGGCGATAGCCCAGTGCACGTGCGCGGTCCACCCAACACTCGATTGACGGTGACGACTGATTCGCCATGGCGAACCAAGATGATTCTGGTCGAACTCACGCGAGCTTTTCAACAAACGCTTCAAGTTGTCGCAAGTTGCGACACTCGTACACGCCGTCCGTGAAACTGCCATATTCGCCAACTATTGAGTCACCGGTGTTCCAGTAACTACGAGGTTCTGGGTTGAGCCAATACACATGGCGACCACGCTTTTGCATTTCCTTGATCACCCAAGCGCCCGAAGCGTGATAATTATTTCGGGCATCGCCCAGGAGCAAAATTGTTGTTTTCGGATTGATGTCTTTTCCATAGCGTTCCCAAAAAACTTCGAATGCGTGGCCGTAGTCGCTATGCCCGTCCACCCACACCACGTCTGCTTCGGTGTTCACGCGATGTATCGCATCACTGATATCAACATTTGACTTGAAGTAATCGGTTACTTCGTCAATGCCGTCAATGAACACAAACGAGCGCACTTTAGAAAACTGTCCTTGGATCGCATAGACCAACATCAAGGTGAATCGAGCGAATGCCGCAACGCTGCCAGAGATGTCAGCGACCACCATCAGCTCTGGCTTAGATGGGCGCGGATACTTAAACTTTGGATCAGCGGGCACCCCTCCATAACTCAGTGAGCTCCGAACTGTTGCGCGAAAATCGAGTGGACCACGTCGACCATGTCGGCGTTTGCGTGCCAGTTTTGCGGCCAACTTGCGAGTAAGAGGCTGCAGCGCCTTCTTCAAACTCAGCATCTCTTCTTTGTTGGCATGCATAAATTCGACATCTTCTGGCAATGGCTTACGCAAGGTCTTAGCCATCGCTTCAGCACCACGGTCGGCCACAAGCCTTCTGCGAATTTCTGCTTCAACTTCTTGCTTAAATTGCTCGATCCTGCTTTCAAACTCATCTTTTTCGAGTCGCTCTTCAAGTTTCGTCAACTCTTGAGCAGCCTGCTCACGGTTTGCTTCCATCAATTTGTCGAGCATGTTGTCGAGATCAAGGTTTCGCAGCGTTCGATATAGGTAATACGTTCCACCCACTGGTCGACCTGGCTCCATCCCAGCAAAGCGCTGCACAGACTGACGTGCAAGTGCTCGCATCATTGCTTGATCGCCGTTCATCAATGCCTGCATCAACATCTGCGCAATTTCTTCAGGGGTGAGCGAATCCATGCCGCCACCACTTCCCGCAGCACCATCACCTTGTTGTTGCATCTCTTGTTCTTCGCGCCACAACTCTGCTTCGGCATCAGTCATCTCGCTCGGAATTTGGTGTTCTGGTCCGCGCAACGAAAAGTACACCTCAAAGATGGTTTCAAATGCGCGCCAGTGCGAATTGCTCTTTACAAGAGTTGCAGCCAACGCATATTTAAACGCCTGGCGATCCTCAATGGGGATCTCCTTGACGGCTTCCATCGCGTCTAGGTTTTCCGTCAGACTGACGGGCAAACCAGCTTTTCGTAACTCAGCAATGAAACCCGACATCAAATCGAGCACGGTCATAGTATTTTGCCTTACTTGTCGACCGACAGTTCCTTGGCTGCCTTCGTGATGTCGGTCTGGTATTTAAGCAAAATGTGCAATGTGTCTTTTGCATCTTGAGCATCGATGTTTTCGATTCCCATCAGCATCAGCGTTCGGGCCCAGTCCAAGGTCTCGCTCACGGATGGAGACTTCTTCAAGTCGAGCTGCCGAATGCTGCGAACGATACGAGCAATCTGGTCTGCCAAATTCTGTGTGATGTCCGGAACTTTGGTGAGCACAATTTCTTTTTCACGCTCCATGTCTGGATAGTCGATGTGCAAGAACAAGCAACGTCGCTTCAGCGCTTCCGACAATTCGCGAGTGTTGTTCGATGTCAAAAACACCATCGGAATTTGCTTTGCCGTAATGGTGCCCAACTCCGGGATCGAGACTTGATATTCGGAAAGAATTTCAAGCAGCAATGCCTCGGTCTCAATTTCGACACGGTCCACTTCGTCGATCAATAGCACCACTGGGACTGGACTACTAATTGCCTCGAGCAATGGACGAGTCAACAAAAACTCTTCACTAAAAATGTCATCTTGCACCTGCGACCACGAGTCACTGTTCTTATCGGCCTGGATGCGGAGCAACTGTTTTTTGTAATTCCATTCGTAGAGTGCCTTCGACTCATCCAAGCCTTCGTAGCACTGCAAGCGAATGAGACGCGCGTTGAGCATCTCGGCAACGCTCTTTGCCAACTGGGTTTTTCCTGTTCCGGCTGGTCCTTCAACCAAAATTGGTTTTCCCAATCGCTGTGCAAGAAAGACCACTCCAGCAATGCCATCATCCGACAAATAGTGGACCTTTTTAAGTCCTTCACGGACCTGCTCAACTGATTCAAATCGATTTTCCATTGGAGCAACCCTAGCGTTTAGTCGCTACCGCATTCATGCCAGACGATCTACGATGAATACACATGCCTGGCCTTGGTCGATCCAATCTCGTTGTTGCCACCGGCACAGCCCTCTCGCGCGTCACTGGTCTCGCCCGAATCGTCGTTTTTGGGGTGATCATCGGTCAGACAGCTCTCGCCGATGCGTTTGATGCTGCCAACAACGCACCCAACTCCATTTATGAGTTGCTGATCGGTGGATTACTTAGCGCCAGCCTTGTGCCGTTGTTCACTTCACTGCTTGGCGACAACACACAAACGCGTGAGTCCCAGCACGGCACCGACGCCATCATCAGTATCTCGCTCATCTTGCTTGGCGTTATCACACTCATCTCAATCGCCGCCTCTCCTGCAATCTTTCACCTGTTTTCAATTCACCCCGCGGCAGGCGTCGATGTCGAAGCATTTCGCAGTGCTGGCACAGCACTCACACGTATCTTTGTCGTACAAATATTCTTCTATGGGGTGAGCGCACTGTGTTCTGCTTTGCTCAATGCTCGCCGCCGTTTTTTTGCCGCTGCATGGTCACCTGCAGCAGCCAATATCATCGCCATAGTTTTCCTTTTGTCAATTAATTCCAATTCGCAGCCGAATATCGCCGATGTTCTTGGTGGATCGACTTTGATGTGGCAACTTGGCCTCAGCACCACAGTTGGCATTGCAGTCATGGCTCTTATCCAAGTTGTGGCGGTGCGCCGAAGTGGCATTGCATTCCGATTCAGTCCACAGTTTTCCCACCCCGCAGTACGCAAGTTGATTCAGCTTTCTTTTTGGACGTTTGGCTACGTTGTTGCCAATCAAGTTGCCTTGGTCGTGATTAAAAATCTTGCATCCCCTGGTAGCGGACTTGTTGATGCCTATTCAAAAGCATTCGTTTTGTTTCAGCTTCCCCATGGTCTTCTTGCCGTGTCAATTGCAACTACATTTCTCCCCGATCTTGCGCGACTTGCCGCCAACAGCGATCACAAGGAATTTGCCGACCGCATGAGCCGCGGCATCACACTCACCGCACTTTTCACGATTCCCGCATCATTCGGATTGTTTGTTCTTTCCAAACCCATCATTGGTCTTGTTTTACAGCACGGCAATTTCTCATCTGAAGCCACGGTCAATACAGCGAGGGCTCTGAGCGGACTCGCGCTTGGTCTCACGGGATTTTCTGTGTATCTGTTTGTATTGCGCGGTTTCTATGCCCAGCAAAATACTCGCACTCCATTCTTCATCAACCTCATCGAGAATGCAATCAACATCGTTCTCGCCATCGTTCTCGTTGATCGCTTCGACGTACTCGGCCTCGGCGTTGCCTTCTCGATTGCCTACGTCATCAGTGCAGTCATCGCCACTGTTGTTCTCGCGTCCAACAACCAATCCATGCGTCTTGGCGGTCTTGCCATCGACGTACTTCGCATCATCGTTGCAGGTGTAGTCATGGCTGTAGCCGTCAGATATGGCAGCAACATATTTACCTCATCAGACAGTTCTTTAGCTAGTTCTTCGACCGGACTTGCTGCGCTGGGTCGCGTGCTCGTCGGCATCGTCATTGGCAGCGTCACCTACATTGGGGCGCTCGCACTACTCGGCGAGCCTCACCTGCGAAATTACTGGTCGACGAGAACTACCAAGTCATCGCGATGAACAAGCTCGGCAACGACACCGTCGGGTAGCTCGGCACTTTTGCGGCCAGCTGCGGCGCTTGCTTGCACTGCACTCACACTGACCATGCCGCGCGCAAACACAGCACCACTCATGTCCTGAATTTCCACGGTGTCGCCTTCCGAGAAGTCTCCATGCACCTCGGCCACACCTGCATGCAATAGCGACGTGTTGCGCTCAATCAGCGCTTGTTTTGCTCCAGCGTCAACAACAATCACGCCACTCTGTTGGGCGGCAAATGCAATCCACAACTTGCGGGCGGAAAGATTTCGATTGTGCGGCAAAAATTGTGTACCTGCACCTGGCGTTTGGGCAAGCGCGTGCATCACAACATCGCTCTTTGTTGCATCGGCAATCACTGTTCGCACACCGGACCACGAAGCAATACGAGCTGCCGACAACTTGGACGACATGCCACCACTTCCACGTGCGGTGCTGCTTGCGCTGGCTCGCACTGACAGTAATGGATCATCTGCTGCAACCTGCTCGATGAATGTTGCCGAGGCATCAATGCTTGGGTCTGCCGTAAACAAACCGGCGATGTCGGTCAACAACACCAACACGTCGGCGCTCACACTGTGTGCCACCAACGCAGCGATACGGTCATTATCGCCAAAGCGAATCTCGTCACTAGCAATCGCATCATTTTCATTAATGATTGGCACGCAACCCAATTCAAGCAAGCGCACAAGGGTTTGTCGTGCATGCAGATACTGCGTGCGGTCGATGAAGTCGTTTGGCACCAACAACACCTGTGCGCCAACCAAACCATGCGTGGCCAAATGTTCGTTGTACTTATTCATCAACTGACTTTGTCCAACAGCAGCAAGTGCCTGCAGAGTCTGAGTGTCGGTTGGGCGTTGAGCCATACCAAGAGCGCCTACACCGCCTGCGATCGCCCCTGACGTAACAACGATCACTTCGTTGCCCTCGCTACGCACTCGAGCCACCTGCTCGCACAATGAACGAATTGCTTCGTTCTTGATGGCGCCATGCTCATCAGTTACTGATGATGTACCAATTTTTACAACGATTCGCATCTCTACGTCTCCGGTGTGTACTCGAAACTAAAGGCCCCAATATGCACAACTGCTCCATCACTTGCTCCGGCTCGCGACAACAGTCGTGCCACACCAAGTCGCTTGAGTCGCTCATCAATGTAGTTAAGTGCGTCGGGTGTAGACACATCACTCAATGCAACCGACCGCTCAACATCGCGACCAATCAATCTAAATTCGTTGTCGCCCATGCGCTCAATATGTGTGCCCTCTGGTTCTGGACGAATTACAACCGATGACTCTTGAGATGGCACGAGTGTGCGTGCGCGCTGCACCAACTCTGCGAGCGCACCCAATATTGGTCTCACGCCATCACCGGTCACGGCCGACATCCGTTGACCCTTCCATGCAAGCATCACTTCTTCGGTTGCAGCATCGGTCTTGGTGCCAACAACTAGACGTGGTCGCTCGAGCAGCTCTGGCTGATAGGCCTGCAACTCTTGCAACAAAATTCGTTCTTGCTCATCGGCTGATACTTCGTCCATCGGCGCAAGATCTACGAGTATGCACAACACGCGAGCACGCTCGATGTGTCGCAAAAACTGGTGCCCGAGGCCGCGTCCTTCGCTAGCGCCTTCAATAATTCCCGGAATATCGGCAATGATGAATTCGCTCGACCCGCCCATGCGCACGACACCGAGGTGTGGCTCGAGCGTGGTAAATGGATAGTTGGCAATCTTTGGTTTCGCTGCACTGACCGAACTGATGAATGTTGATTTTCCAGCATTTGGAAATCCAACAAGAGCGACGTCGGCCATCAATTTGAGTTCAAGTTTTAGCCAGCGGTCTTTACCGTGTTCGCCCTGCTCAGCAAACTTTGGTGCGCGCCTGCGGTTTGACAAAAAGCGCGCATTGCCACGTCCGCCCTGACCGCCTTTGGCAGATTGCCAGCGAGTGCCGTTGACAGCCAAGTCGGCCAAAATTTCACCCGTGTACATATCGCGAACAACAGTGCCTTCAGGAACTTTGATAATCATGTCTTCGCCACGGCGACCGTGCAGGTCCTTGCCCATTCCGTGAACGCCATCGCCTGCCCGTCTGTGGGGGTGATCGCGAAAAGCCAACAGCGAAGCAACGTTGTGATCGGCCACAAGCCACACCGAACCGCCGTCCCCACCGTCGCCACCGTTCGGACCGCCAAATGCCACAGGGCCTTCGCGCCTAAAACTGACGCAGCCAGCACCACCGTCGCCACCGCGGACGTTTAATTGGGCTTCATCGACAAAGGCACTCATAGGGGCTGTCAATCCTACTAGTACACCCTCCACGTATCGTGTAGATATATGACATCTGAACCACTTTCGCGCAGCGTGACATGGGCTCAAACAATGGACGGCTTTGCGTCAGACGATCAGATTCGTTTCGCTCACAAAGACTCGTGGTCTGGCCCTGGTCAAAGACAAATCATTGATCGTGCCGAGCGTGAGTCACGCGAAGAATCAGCTCTTGCTCCACTCGCCACGCGTGCATTTGGTGCTGGCAACCGCGCAATTGCCCAAGAAGCAGACCCATTTCGCACCTGTTTCGAACGCGATCGCGACCGCATCTTGCATGCCTCAGCGTTTCGTCGCCTTGCGGGCAAAACTCAAGTGTTTGTGTTTCCACAAGATCACCAACGCACTCGTCTCACGCATGCTCTCGAAGTAGCTCAAGTCGCAACGTCGGTTGCACGCGCCCTAGCACTCAACGTTGCCCTCACCGAAGCGATTGCACTCGGTCACGACTGTGGGCATGGTCCAGGCGGTCACGCATCCGAAGATGCTTTAAGTCCATTTGTTCCCCAAGGATTCGACCATGCCGTTTGGGGCGCCGACGTCACCTTGGTTCCACTCAATTTGTGTGTCGAGACTCTCGATGGCATTCGCAATCACTCGTGGTCACGTCCTGCGCCAATGACACCTGAAGGCGAAGTCGTTTCGTGGGCCGATCGCATCGCTTATGTGTGTCACGACTTTGAAGACGCCGCAGCGACCGGAATTGTCACCATCGATCAACTTCCAGATCAAGTGCGCACACATTGCGGCACTGCCCGCTCGCAACAACTTCGATCATTCATCTCGTCAATGATCGCGGCAACTGCATCAACAGGCCGCATCGGCATGCAACCAGCGCAAGCTGATGCACTTGCCGAGTTTCGTCGCTTCAACTACGACAATATTTATATGCGTGATGCATCTCGCAACCAAGCAAAATCAGTTATCGATCTGCTGCAAGCGCTTGTCGAGCACTACGCCAGTCACCCACATTTGATGCTCACCGATAACGCTCAAAATGCAGGCCTTGCAAATCACATTGCACCCGCACACTCGACCGAAGCACTGCACAACGCAGTTGCATATGTTGGAGGTATGACAGACAGGTATGCATGCCGACAAGGCATAGCACTACTGGGATGGGATTTGAGCAGACTCCCTCAGGGAATCGATACGAATTAAATGTTTGGAATGACGTCGACGACCTTGCGGCCACGACGCTCACCAAACTTGACACTGCCATGCGAAAGCGCAAACAGTGTGTCGTCTTTGCCAATGCCCACGTTGTTACCTGGGTGCACTTTTGTGCCGCGTTGACGAATCAAAATTGTTCCTGCAGTGATCTTTGTGCCGTCAAATACTTTGACGCCGAGTCGTTGCGCGTTCGAATCGCGACCGTTGCGGGTTGAACCGCCACCCTTGGTTTTCGACATGAGAATTAGCCTTTCTGAATGTTGGTGATTTCAATCACCGAATATTTTTGGCGATGACCAAAACGACGACGCTGGTTGGTACGACGCTTGTAAGTAAAGCCGTCGATCTTTGGGCCAGCAGCAATGCCCATGACCTTTGCGGTTACTGATGACTTTGCGAGCTGTGCAGGAGTGGCAAGAACTGTTGATCCGTCCACGAGCATGATTGGGGTGAACTTCACCTCTGAGCCCTCTTGAGCATCGAGCAGCTCGACATGGACCTGTTGGCCCTTGGCGACCTTCTCTTGCTTGCCTCCGGTTGCGATAATTGCGTACATAAGAAGTCCCTACTCTATCCCTTTGTTTGTCAGTAACCCAACCACCGGTTGGGCTTTATTCATTGAGGCTGTATTCGTTGAGGCTTATTTAGTCAAGCATTGACAGATCGAGCGTAAATCCGCGACTGTCGCAAACTGCGCAGGCATCGGCAAAACTCGTCAGCAATCCTTCTCCAATGCGTTTGCGGGTCATCTCCACAAGACCAAGCTCCGAAATCTCAAATACCTGGGTGCGAGTCTTATCTCGCGCAAGTGCATCTTTGAACGACTCGAGCACCTTGCGACGGTTTTCCCTGATCTCCATGTCAATGAAGTCAATGACGATGATGCCACCAATATCGCGCAGTCGCAATTGACGAGCAATTTCCTCTGCGGCCTCAAGGTTGTTATAGAAGACAGTCTCTTCAAGGTTTGACTTACCCACGTTTTTGCCTGTATTCACGTCAATCACCGTAAGAGCTTCGGTGTGCTCAATGATCAGCGAGCCGCCAGAAGGTAGCCACACTTTCTTGTCTAGCGCCTTGAGCAACTGCTCGTGCACTCGGTATTGCTCAAAGAGCGGAAGCTCGTCGGCTGCAGGGTTGTACAACTCGACACGATCGGCAAACTCTGGATTAAAGGCCTGAATGTAATCGCGCACTTCAGCGAACAACACCGGATCATCGATCACGACGCCGCGGTACTCGCTTGTAAATTCTTCACGAATCACACGCACAGCAAGCGGTGGCTCACGGTAAAGCAATGTTGGTGAGTTTGCCTTTTCTGCCGCACTACGAATTGCATCCCACTGCGCAAGCAGTCTGGTCATGTCTGTTGTCAGTTCATGCTCTGTTGCGTTCTCTGCGGCCGTGCGCACGATAATTCCGTGTTGTTCTGGCTTGATTCGATCAAGAATTCCGCGCAATCGCCGACGCTCGCCTTCTGGCAATCGTTTTGAAATTCCGTACGTCCGTGAGTCTGGAATGAGTACGACAAAGCGTCCAGGCAATGACACTTCTTGCGTGAGTCGACCACCTTTTGCTGCAATCGGATTCTTCGTCACCTGACACAGAATCAATTGACGCGCTTTCAGTACTTGCTCGATGCGTGGGTCTGCACCTTGCTCAACGACATCTTCCTTATCAAACTGCACATCACCGCGATACAACACTGCATTCTTTGGCGTGCCGATATCAACAAAAGCGGCTTCCATACCTGGCAACACATTTTGTACTCGACCTAGGTAAATATTTCCATGAATCTGCGAGTCATCATCAGCTGGTCGTGACACGTAATGCTCAATCAGGCTTCTGCCCTCAAGCATTGCAACCTGTGTGAAATCTGGACGCACTTGCACACACATGAGGTAGCGACCAACGGCTTTACCATTGCGCTCTTTGCCCTTGCGGCGCTCCATCAACTCTGCATCTGTGCCCGGTGTTGTTTCACGGTCATCCGAGCGAGTGCTTCGACCACGGCGATTACGTCCGCCGCGTTTGCCCCCACGGCGGCTCTTATTGCGCTCGCCAGATTCTGATGATTTGTCAGCATTGTCAGCGTTGTTGCTGTTAGCAGCGCCGTTTCGACCTTGACCACCTTGTTTTGACTGCATCGCTGCTTGCACTGCTGGTGAAGTACTTTGCGCACTTGGTGGTGCTGGACGAGTGTCGCCAATCTGGGGCTTTCGCACCAATGCCTCACCTGCAACTTCGGCCGACATCATGCGACCTTCTTGGGGCGGGTCTGGCAATTCACGAGGTTGGATCTGAACCCGAGGCGGCCGTTGGACACGAACAGTGGCCAGCGTCTCGTTCTCGTCATCGCCCCCAAGGTCATCAGTGTCTTGTTCGTCGTCGTGCGCTCGGTTTACCTGAGGCGATTGAGTTCGTGTGCCACTGGCACTTGTGCGATTGCGATTTCGACCTCCGCGGCGACCTCGACGGCGCTTTTTGGCAGCAGCAATTGCCGCAGTTGACTCCGGGCTCAAGGCAGGTCGCTGCGCTGGCGCGTCGTTACTTGGCGCGTCGCTCGTTGGCGTGTTGGCAGCTGGCGCATTATCGGCTGGTGCGTCGCCAGCAGAATTGCCTAAATACTCGGGCACAGGTGCCCCTGGAACTACTTCACTCATGTCTTGCTCGTTTCCTTGATGAGATATCGCACCGAGGTGGCAGCATTGCCGTCCACGTGCAATATCGTCGCGGTCCAGCGCTTCGAAAGAGGAAGACTCGTCTTCGCACTCTCGGATCGCTATCGCGTGATCGACCTTGGGATGGGCAAATCGCCCGTCCTTGTCCTTCAGGCTACCCCCTAGCCCCTTGCCAAATGCGGCACTTTTTGGGGCTCCGTGAGCCCACCTACTCCAGTCGCCTCATATGCACACTCTGCACAAGGCCCACCATGATCCCCATCGACATCATGTGCGAGCCGCCATATGAAACAAATGGGAGTGGAAGACCGCTCACGGGGGTCAGACCCAACGTCATACCGATGTTTTGAAATATCTGGAACGTCATCAACGTAAAAATTCCACATGTCATGTACAGGCCAAAGCGATCACGTGCCATTTGGGCAATACGCCATACTCGCCACAGCATGACTGCGAATAATCCAATTACTATTCCACCACCCAACATCCCAAATTGCTCCGCAATCGCCGAAAATGGAAAATCGGTGAACTGCACGGGAATATATTTTCCGTTTGTAAGTGGACCATCCAAATATCCCTTACCGAAAAAACCACCGGTCGACACCGCACGTTTTGCAAATCGCACTTGCAGCACGACCGATTCAAGTGCTTTGTCGCGTGAGTCTTGGTTCAGCCACGACACAAAGCGACGCAACTGGTAGGTACCAATAAATCCATTAACCATGACCGTGCCCATGGTTGCGATCGAGAGTCCAGTGACCATCAGCAGATAACGACGACGCGCACCAGCGACCAGCAAAATACCTACCACGCCCGCGACTATCACCGTTGCCGACCCAAGGTCGGGTTGTAGCAAAATGAGCGCAACAGGACCACCAACCATGTAGAGAGACATCACAAAGTGATGCCAATCAATATTGGTATCGCTTGCTTCACTGAAATAGCTGGCTATCAAAATAAGAATGATTGGCTTCACGAACTCGGCCGGCTGAATTGAAAACGAAACAATCGGAATGTCAAACGACAATCGTGCGCCGCCTCGCACTGCGCCATATACAAGCACCAACACAAGCATCAGCATCAACCCGCCGTACAGCACACCAACCTGTGTTCTAAACCACTCATGGCCAAGAGCCATCACAATCGCAGCAGCGGCTGCCGCAGCAATGATGTAGCCAGCCTGACGTTGCGTGTAGAAATACGGATCAAACTCTTGGTCGAGAAGTCGCAAGTGCGTCGTCGAGAACACATTGAATAAGCCGATGATCGATTGCAACACAACGACCGAAATTAAAATCCAGTCAATGTTGCGAATCGGGTCCGCATAGCTGCCGCTGAAACCAAACGTGCCACTACTGGTCGGCTGGTTAAACCTGCGCTTCAGAGTTTGCAGCGACATCAGTCTCGACTATCCGATCGCCCGCCAGCCAAACACGACGGGTTGCGTAAATAAGCTGGCGGAGCAGCAATGCCGCTCTGAATGTTGAGTGGATCTGCAGCAACCACGTTTTCCAATTTGTAACGACCGGCGAGAGCCATGAATACACATTTCACAACGGGTGCCGCCGCCTGTGATCCGTATCCCGCTTTCTCCAAATACGCAAAAGCCGAATATGGCTGCAATGGATCAAGACTGAACGCGCCAAACGCCGATGAGTCATTCCATGGCAAGTTGCCGAACCCCTGTGCCGTTCCGGTCTTGCCTGCAATTGGAAGCACGTTGTATGGATACCCCTTAAACAACAACTCTCCTGTTGTCTTGTGGTAGTAATCAAAATTCACTCCAGGACCCGTAATTACTCGCGCCATTCCGCGCACAATTGGATCAAGTCGATCACCAGACATATCTAAAGTTCCGACGGGCTCTTGAGTATCAAAACGCTCAACGACGCTCGACAATGTCAGATCTGCAACTCCTGGAGTTTTGTCGGGCGTTCCTGGCGCAAGCACTTGTTGCACAACATGAGGCGTGAATAATTTGCCACCATTGCCAAGCACTCCATAGGCGGATGCAACTTGCATTGGAGTTGCCGACAATAAGCCCTGACCGATCGAAAACAAGATTTGATCACCGACGTAGTAGGCCTTGCCTGACTCTTCTGAGATCGCACCAATATCAGCCATTCTTTTTTTCAATGCCTTACTCGGTATCGTGCCGGCAAATTCGTTTGGTAAGTCGATATTGGTTGGCGAACCAAAACCAAATAGTCTCACCTGTTCTTCAAGAATCGGTTTGTAACCGCGCTCAGTCAAAATCTGCTCACCTATTTTGTAAAAAAATGAATCGCTCGAAACCGCGAGCGCATCCTCGACTGTCACTTCCCCATAACGGCAAGGCGAACCTGTTGCTCTACACACAGCGTTTCTAAATACACACTTCACGCCCTGTTGACATCTGTCGTTTGGAATACTCTCCAGCTTGTAGGTGCCGCGATCATCAAGCACATATGTCGATCCGCCCGGCAATTGCCCGGTGTTCAAAGCCGCATATGCAACAAAAGGTTTAAACGATGACCCCAAGTTGTAGCGACCAGATATCGCACGGTTCACCAACACTGACAAGTCGGGGTCATCAGTTTGTGGAAACACTTGAGCAAATTTGTTGCTCGATACTCCCCCGGCGAACCAACGATTATCAAACCGTGGATACGAAGCCATAGCGATCACTTGACCCGTGTCGTGATTCATTACCACGACTGACCCTGCTGGTGCTTTGTAGTACACCGCATCTGGGAAAAGCGGATCGAGTGTGCCATCAGGCAGCCTGACATTTCCAGCTTCAACACGACGGCGAAGCACCAACTGAGTCTCGAGAGCTTGTTCTGTAAATTGCTGTAGACCCATGTCAATAGACAAATGCAAGTCGTTACCGACAATTGGCTCAACTCGCTCAATCAAGCGCAACAATTTTCCTTGCGCGTTCACTTCATAACGCACGTAACCAGGAGTTCCACGCAAGATTGGTTCATACGATTGTTCAACTCCATATCCACCAACCCGCTCATTCGGGTCATAGCCAATCGATTTGTAATACGCGAGAGTCTTTTGCAAAATTGCACCGATGTACCCAACGACATGACTACCAACTGCCCCAAATGGATAATTTCGTTTCCACTCTTCACGCACATAGATGCCCGGATAGTCCTCAATTCGTTCTGCCAAAAATAAAGCCGTTTCCTCGGAGACGTCTTCCTTTAAAGGCAACGCCTCAAGTGGCCCAAAGCGCTTGTCTTCGTATCTCTTGAACAACGCTTCTATCGGCATTTGTAACGGGCCAGACAATCGCTGAAACATCTCCAAGCGATCAATCGGGTCTTTCAACACTCCACGATCAATCGTCACTGTCAAAATTCGTTTATTGTCGGCCACCACTCGACCTTTTGCATCAAATATGCGTCCGCGTTCGGGCAACAGACGAATCGTTCGGGTGCGCACAGCAAGCACAACCGACTCGTTGTCTTTGGCTTGAACTGCTTGCATAAACCACATTCGCGCCGACAAAGTACTCAACAACACACCTGCAACAATTGCAAGCGCAGTCAATCTTCGTGAGCGGTTATTGATTGCCATTGCCGCTATCCAACAAGTGATTCTTTAAGAGTCCAACGACACACTGGCAGAAGCACCGGTGCAATAATCATTCCAGCGACAAATACAAAAGCCATCACCACAACAACGTGTGGTTGAAACCGTCCGCTCAAACCCACCATTGATTGTGCGAGCGGAAACACCAACTCCCCTGCAGCCCCAACAATCCCGATGGTGATGGCTCTCGTCCACCACGTTGGCTCTCGAACAAAAAATGGCAAGAGACCTGCCACGTATGCGGCTGCGCCGAAAACTAAAGATGCAAGACCGAGTGGCGTAGTTAAAACACAGTCATACATCACACCAATAACCAAGCCAGAGATTGCCCCGATTTCCGATCCATAAATAGTCCCAGAAGCAACTGCAAACAACAGCATCATTGGGAGCATCACGTTGAATGGTCGCATGTCATTTAGAACAGTTGTTTGCAACCCGAGCAATATCAGTGACACCAACATCAGCCGCGTCCAACGGCTACCCATTATTTGCAGCAGTCTTTCGCTCACGGCGCCGTTCGCTCAGTAATCGGTTGATACAACAAGATGCGAACAAAACTTAAATTACTCAAGTCGGCAACGATGTCGATTTCCAACAACGGCCCTGCTGTTCCAAGTCTCTCTTTCACACGAGAAACAGTTCCCACCACAATGTCTGGCGGCGCAAGACTGAGCGAACCACCAGCTGTCACGATTGGTGACCCAGGTTGTACGGCACCAAAGCGCTGAGCAGCGTCGACGAAACGCACTGTGGGCACACGCCCAGCACCGCGTCCCTCGAGGACTCCGGTCTCACGAACCGAAACATTGCTGCCAGGCGGAATTGTTAATGACGAAGAGATGATGGGTGTTCGCGGCGCGACGATTGACCCAGGAGTAAAGCCGGCAATGTTTGATGTAGCTGGCACCGTCGGAACAGTTATCTGAGGGTCAATAGTTTCTGGTACTGAAACAATTGTGACCGCCGATGTGGAGTCAGGATTAGGAACCGTCGTGGTTGTAATCTTCGGCGCGTTAATGATCTTGACAGATAACGCATATTGCGGATCGGTAATCAACATCACTACTGCGCGGTTTGCAAACACTTGGGTGATCTTGCCCACAAGACCGGCAGCATTGAGCACAGGCATACCCACTTTGATGCCGCTCTCCGTACCTTGATCTATCTCGACGCTTTGTACAAAATTGGACGGAGAGTCACCGATCACTTGAGCACTCACCGAGTTGATACCTGCCAATGTTGGCAAGCCGTTTAGCGCGAGCAACTCTTGGGATAATCGCACCGAGGCCGCAGCTGCCACTGCAGCTCCTTCTTGCTGCGCAATCTTTTCACGCAACAGTTCGTTCTCAGCTGTCACGTCGTTGTAATGCGTAATTCCAAACCATGCATTTGTTGCAGGACGAGTCACCACCCGAGCCACACTCTCAACTGGTCTAAACACTGCCCCAAAAATCGACCGTAGCGACCTTGTTGCCGAACTTCCCTGCAGATCGAGTGTCACCAAGATGATCGACGTCAACACAAGCAGCGCCATGATCCGTCTTGACTTCATTGACCGAACAGCCACTAGGAAACCCTACGCAGACCTACTCGAAGGAGGTCTGAGCAGTCAGACCTTTCATGGCTTCGATGTTGTCAAGAGTCATGCC
>JBIHZV010000111.1:0-2891 GCA_044240275.1 Ilumatobacteraceae bacterium
GACAACGACATGCGCACTTCGTGTCGCGGAGCATCCTGGCTAATCCACTCGCCACCGGTCATGCACACTTCACCGCCGATTGATGTCACCCGCACGTAATAGGTGCCGTCTGTTGACGCTTGCAAGTCGGGGACGTTGAGCAACACGCTTGTCGGCGAACCTTCGCCGCGCGGCAACTGTGCTGTTGCTACAACCGATTCCTTCTTGCCGTTAACCACCACAACTTCGGCAATACCCACGCCAGAGGCGCGCACACTGACGCTCAAGTTATTGACGTGACTCACTCGACGCCAACGACCGGCCGCAAACACACCAAACGTGGTATCGAAACTGAGCGTTCCTCCGTCAGTGAGCACTGCCCCATTGTCGACGATGCGCACATCGCCGCTCGTGCGCGCATACAACAGCGGCTCTGGCGTTGTTGGCGTTGGCAATACAAGACGTTGCAGCAAGTTTGGTGTTTGCATTAGTGCTTGACCCCGCCCAACGGATCGGTGAAAAACGGTGGGATGTCTTGATTATCGTCGAGCGCTTTCAACATTGCTGTCGCTGCAGCCAATGCTTCGTGAATTGTGACGTCCATGTCGAGATAACGATAGGTGCCGAGGCGACCCAAAAAAGTGACGCCCTTCTGGACGCGAGCCTGCTGCACATAATTGACTAATTGATCAGTCTCTTTCACTAACCGAATCGGATAATACGGAGTGTCATTCTCTCCACAAAGCCGAGAGAACTCGGTGTAGGTCACAGTGCTGTCATGGTTTTCCCATGGCGCAAAATGTTTGTGTTCGGTAATGCGCGTGTACGGCACTTGCTCGTCGCAGTAATTCAGTACTGGACAGCCTTGAAAATCTCCGTCAGAAACATGTTGCTCAAAGTCGAGCGTGCGATATGCAAGGCGACCGTGTTCAAAACCAAAATATGCATCGATTGGGCCAGTCCACACCACATGGTCATAGCTGCTCGACTGTGCTCGTTCAAAACGCGTCGACAAATGCACGGTGATTCTCGGATGATCAAGAATTGCCTGCACAATGGGCGTGTAGCCGTGCTCAGGGATTCCCTGATGCGGATGATTGAAGTATGAGTCATCGGCAGTAAAACGAAGCGGCAGCCGTGCCAGGATGCTTGCCGGTAATGCGGTTGGGTCGACACCCCACTGCTTTTTGGTGTAGCCCGCAAAAAATGCGTCGTATAGTTCGCGACCCACGAATCGCAATCCTTGATCTTCAAACGAAACAGGATTGGTGATTGTTGAATCTGCTTTTGTGGCGATAAATGCTTCGGCTTCGGCAGGCGAAAAATTGGTGCCAAAAAATTCGTTAATCAATGTCAGGTTCATTGGCATCTGAAATGCTCTGTCGCCCACCATTGCTCGCACCCGGTGGCGATATGGCATCATCACTCCAAAACGATTGATGAACTCCCACACATGTTCGTGCTGCGTATGAAAAATGTGAGGCCCGTATGTGTGCACCATGACGCCCGTTTCGTGACGCTCGGTATGGCAGTTGCCAGCCACGTGATCGCGAGTGTCGAAAACGGTTGCGGTATGTCCAGCCTCGACCAGTTGTCTAGCCACCACAGCACCTGAAAAACCTGCGCCAACAATGGCAAACGATCGCGCTAGCACGCCTTAAATACTACGCAATTAGTGCGACAGCCAAGGTGCACAGAGACCGTCCAGATCGCGCACTTCAATGCGCTCACGGTTGGCATATGTCACTTGGTTGCTTGGATCCACGCGCAATTTGAATGTGCGGAATTCCATTTCTGTTGTATCGATCGCAAGTATGCGACCGATCAACGACTCACCGAGGCTGAGGAGCAACTTGATGGTCTCAAGCGCCTGAATTGATCCGACAATGCCTGGCAAGACGCCAAGCACACCGGCTTCTGCACAACTTGGAGCAAGTTCGGCTGGAGGAGGCTCTGGAACCATGTCGCGATATGTCGGACCATTCTGTGGATCGAATACCGTGACCATTCCTTCAAATCTAAAAATGGACCCGTGAACAACTGGAATACCAAGCTTGACGCTGGCATCATTGAGCACATACCGACTCGGGAAGTTGTCGGCGCCGTCCACGATCACGTCGTATCCAGCAATGATCTCCATGATGTTGCTTGCGTCTAGCCGCGTGTCATACGTGACTACATCAACATCTGGATTGAGCATCGTTAGTGTCTTTTTTGCCGAGTCAACCTTGCGATCGCCGATGCGATCAATATTGTGCAAGATCTGACGCTGTAAGTTGCTGGCATCCACTTCGTCCATGTCCACAATGCCGATTGTTCCTACGCCGGCAGCAGCCAGGTAGAGAGCAGCAGGGCTTCCAAGTCCGCCAGCACCAAGCAAAAGCACTTTGCTTGCAAGCAATTTTGCCTGACCTTCAACACCAACTTCTGGCAACAAAATATGTCGCTGATAACGATTGCGCTGCTCAGCAGTCAACGAGGCAGGAGTGCCCCACTGACGACCTTCATCTTTCCATTTTCCAAAACCACCAGCCATTGAGACAACGTTGGTGTAACCAAGTTCTTGCAGGGTCTTGGCAGCAAACGCGCTGCGTACTCCGCCTGCGCAATAGACAACGATCGGCGCATCTTTATCGGTGATCTTGCTCTCGATCTGTGCTTCGAGGTGACCACGAGGAATATGAATCGACAACGGCAAGGTGCCTTGCTCAAATTCGTCGGGTTCGCGCACATCAAGAGCCAGGGTTGTCCCAGTCGCCAAACGCGCAGCGGCATCGGCGGTATCTACCTCGACAATTTGTGATTTTGCTTGAGCAAGTAGGTCTCTAAAACCGGCCATATGGGTGACAAATCCTCCTCCTAATACCCTACCGTTCTAGTCGGGTTTTGATGCTCAGAGTGAGCGGCACAAT
>JBIHZV010000061.1:0-6152 GCA_044240275.1 Ilumatobacteraceae bacterium
CCAGCATTGATCACTACATCGGCTCGATCGTCCATCTCGGTTGGCTGACCATTGACAATGATCAATGCAGCACCTGCGGCCTTGGCCCTTGGCACCGCATTAGCGGCTGGGTACACCGACAACGAGGTCCCTACAGCCAGCAGCACATCACACTCTTCGCTCGCAGTCAATGCCCTACCAATCACATCCGGTTCGAGCGGCTGACCAAATAAAATCGTGTCGCTTTTTAGAATGCCACCGCACAACTCACATCTTGGATCCACGTCACCTGCGATAACACGCGCCAAAGCATCCACCATCGGTTTACGGTCCTTACATACCCAACAACATGTGCGATGAATAGTGCCATGCACTTCCAGAACATTGATCGGATCATGTCCCGCACGTTGATGCAGTTCGTCCACGTTTTGCGTAATGATTGCGACCAGGGCATCACGGCGCTCAAGTTCAAGTAACGCAAAATGTCCTGCGTTTGGTTGAGGATTGTTATCAATCCAACGCACCCTATTGCGCCACGATTTTTGGCGCAGTTCATCATCTTCCAAATAATGAGTCAGGGTTGCTGCGCGTTCTGCATCCGGATCCTTTGTCCATAATCCGTTTGGTCCCCGAAAGTCTGGAATACCGGAATCTGTCGAAATGCCCGCACCCGTCAACACGGTGATGCGCTTGGACGCCCGCAAAATGACCTGTGCCTGATCTATTTTTTCTTGTAAATCTTCGTTCATCACACTGCCATCTTGCCAAACCCGCGCACACAAGTGGGCATGAACGAATTACACGTTGAAAAAACACTTGTCGTGGTGCCATGGCTAGACCCGATTGTTGATGAAGTCGGGTTCGATGTGTTCTCTCGGTACGCCGAGATGTTTTGGCTTCCAATCATGGGGCCAAGTGCGCTGTGGATCATGCGACGCATCGTGATGGGCTTCGCCGAGTTTCCTGGCGGTTACGAGATGGACACTCAAGAGATTGCACTCGCCGTTGGTCTGTCATTCACACAAGGTGCAAACTGTCCATTTACTCGTGCGTTACGTCGCTGTCAGTGGTTTGGTGCCGCACAAAGCGTGCACGGTGGCCTAGCTGTGCGCATCAAACTTCCACCGGTCTCACGTCGCCAAATACAACGCTTCCCTATTTCACTCAAGCAATCACTCGCAGCGTGGCCAGTTGAATCCACTGACCATCAACAACTTGTTGAGCGAGCAAAACTTGTTGCAAGCGCGTTGATTGCTACTGGAGACGAAACCGATTTGCTGGAATCTCGACTTACGCGGATCGGAATTCCAGTTGGGATTGCGGCTCGCGTGGCTGGTGAGTTGGCCTGCCTAGCCACGGCACAAAGTTCTCCATAAACGCCCAGCTCGTGCGATGCAGTGCCGAAGGTCCATACCCCAGCAACGCGGTGCGATGTTTTGGGCACGGGTAACCCTTATTGGTCTCAAAGCTCCACAGCGAATAGTCGTTTGCGTACTCGCGCATCATTCTGTCTCGCGAAACTTTAGCCAGCACCGAAGCGGCCGACACCGACAACACTGATGCGTCTGCTTTTACTTGTGTCACTACCTGCGAAATATGAGGCGACACAAAGTCCCATCGACCATCGATCACTGCGGTTGCTTTGCTCACATCAATCTGTTTCGCCAGACTTTCAATCGCCCGTTTGGTGGCCAATCGTTGGGCAGCATTCATGCCCAACGCATCACATTCGGCGTGAGTCACGTATCCGATCGACCAAGCAGCACACGTTGCGGCCACATGATCGAACATTCCTTCGCGTTTAACTTCGGACAATTGTTTCGAGTCGCGTGCACCACCCATCAGTGCCGATGCATCGTCACTTGCAATCACGTCGCGCGACAACACCGCCGCACCGATCAGCAGTGGTCCAGCCCACGCACCTTTTCCCACTTCATCAATACCGATAACAATTGACGAACCCTTACGCAGCAGAACTCGCTCTAATTGGGTCGTTGGTGCTTCTTTCACTGCAATGAAATCTGGACCACACCGCCGACAAAACTCCCCGCGCGCCACCAACCGCCGCTCTGCAACAACGCTGCTGCAGTTGGTGCATCTACTGCAGCGAGTAAGCCGCCCGAAGTTTGCGGGTCAAAACACAATGCGGCGGCTGCATCATTGTTTGCAACATCTACAAAGTTGCCCTCTACATAGTCACGGTTACGCGGATCTCCACCCGTGCGCACACCTCGTTGCGCCGCTTCTTTAGCACCCGGATACGCCTGCAATGTGCTGGCTTCAATCACTAGAGCTACCCCGCTTCGCTCTGCCATCTCCCAGCCGTGGCCCGCCAGTCCATAGCCCGTTACATCGGTTACTGCGTGCACACCAGCACCAAAACTTTGCAGTTGTTCAGATGCCGTTCGATTCAGCGCGCGCATTCCCGCGATAGCTGCGTCTTTGTCAGTATCTGATCCACCAGCAAGGGCCAGCCCAGTGCCGAGCGGCTTCGACATCACCGCAATGTCACCAACGCGTGCACCACTCTTACGGAAAATATGTTTTGGGTTGACGACGCCCTGCACTGCCAGCCCAAAAATTGGTTCTGGATTACGAATGGTGTGACCACCTGCAATGCTTCCGCCTGCCTCTGCGACTACCAGTGCGGCTGCTGCAAAGATCTGGGCGATCGCGGTTGGAGGAAAGTGCTCGGGAAACGCAGCGATATTGACGGCCATCACCACGCGGCCACCCATTGCGAACACGTCGCTACATGCATTAGCCGCAGCGATTGCACCAAAATCGCTTGGGTCGTCAACAAGTGGCGGAAAAAAATCGGTTGTACTCACCAAGGCCACATCATCTGTCACTTGGTACACGGCTGCATCGTCAAAAGGTGCGAGACCTACCAATAGCGCAGGATCAAGTGACACAGGAAAGTCGCTCACCAAGTCGGCGAGCAATGTTGCACCCCATTTGGCCGCGCATCCACCGCACGACGTCCATTCAGTGAGGCGCAGCGGCGTGATGCTCGGCGAATTGCTCGGCGAATTGCTCACGGTGCAAATCCTAGAAGTAACGTTTCGCCAGTTGCTTCAACAGAGCTCCAGGTTGAATCGCACTTGCCTGCGGTCAGTCTTATTCCAGCAGGCCCAGTAACTTCCCACAACAATGCAGGCTTTTCGCCATGCCAACGAATACCAAAACTCACCGTATGAATTGGACCAGCAGCGACTCGATGACACTCCAAATTTGCTCCAAGCCACAGTCGAGGAATACCACGACCAAAAATTTGCACCGATCCGTCACGTTGCACTGCAACCATCTTTTCTTCAACCCACGCAATTGCGCGAATATCTGTTGGCATGACGTTTGGCGGTTCGGCGGCACTACTCAAACGCAACTGTGCAGCGGCCACATCATCCGCTGCGCGATTCTCACCCATGCGTGCAAACACAAATTGGGCCGCAAACAATGCGCGTTCTACATCCCACGGCAGTATTGAAACTTTTTTATTATCTTTCAACATGGTTTCCACACATTGTGCGAGGCGTGCAGCGTGATCAACACGTATGTGTGCTGAATCGCTGTTGAGTTTCTCTCCCATGCGCAACAATTCCTGAAGCGTCAAGATGTATGCGACCGGATCATTGGCGCAATCTCCACCCGCACCAATAGCCCAGTCTTCAATTTCGTGTCCACTCAACACCAACGCATCGCTGCGCAAGCGCGCAACGAGCGGAGCAACTGCACCTTCGGGCACGATCACATACCCAGCTTGCTCTACTGCCTTAAGCCATCCCTTTTGCAGTTGTTCAAACGACGGCAAGCGTTCTACATCTACATTCGCTGTTGCGTTTGCAAGATAAATTTCCGTGCGTAACGCAACGCGCAACGTGCTGCCGTGTGCAACGGGAAACACCACGCTGCCAACTGGCAACTCGATGCCTTGTGCGCCACGCGGGCTCGGAGTTCGCGACGAAACCACATCTGGTCGCGTAAACGCAACCGCAATCGGCAATGTCGACTCATTCGTGATCTCAATTACTACGAGTCCGCCCGCATCTGCAACGGCGTATACGCGCTGAATTGCATCGCCGCCAGGTATTCGTAAACGAGTCTCAATAACAGGCACGCCGGCGCGTCGTGTTTGTCGCACACTCGGCTCCGTCGACGGGTCGTGCCAGCGATCGTCAGCCGCAATGTGCCAGTCAAGCACTGGCGATCCATCATTCAGTCGGATAGACCCCCGCTCATTGACAATTGCATTCCATCCACCACCCCTGATACCCAACACATGCGCCGCTGGTCGCACGCGTGCACTGAGCGAAATTGATGAGATAACACCCTGAGTATTGGACATTATTCAGACCTACTTGATCTCGACATCAGCGCTCGCAGTGCATCTTCGGCACTCGTGGTTCCTTCACAAACAAGTGCAACTTGTTCGGCGATTGGCATCTCCACGCCATGTTGCTGTGCCAACTTCACTACAGCCGACGAGCTTTTTACTCCCTCAGCAACCATATTCATCGAGCCCACGATTGCTGCGATTGATTCACCTTTGCCCAACCGCACGCCCACTTGGGTATTGCGGCTCTGCATCGATGCACACGTGGCCATGATGTCACCCATGCCTGTAAGGCCTGAAAAAGTGGGCGGTTGCGCGCCAAGGGCAACCCCAAACCGCGACATTTCTGCCAAACCACGAGTAACCAAAGTTGCTTTTGCGTTGTCACCAAAGCCAAAGCCTTGCGAAATTCCTGCTGCAATTGCAATGACGTTTTTTACTACTCCGCCAACTTCGCAGCCGATCACATCACGATTGGTATACAACCGGAATGTTGGGCGTGAAAACAATTCTTGCAACTGCAACGCAACCGCATCGTCGCTACATGCAACAACACTCGCAGCTGGCTGACCTTGCAATATTTCATGAGCAAGGTTTGGACCGCTCAAAACAGCACGCGGGTTGTTCGGCATCTCAGACTCCAGCACTTCACTCATCCGCAGCAATGTCTCGCTCTCTAAACCTTTAGACAAACTCATAATCGGCACACCGGCAGCCACATACTTTGCTACCTGCTGTGCAACATGACGAAAACCTTGCGCAGGCACTGCCATCGCAATCACATCGGCGTGCTGCACCAACTGTTCGAGATCCACTGATGCCTCAAGCTCGGCAGGCAAAACGTAGCTGCCGAGGTATGCGCTGTTTACGTGCTGGGTGTTGATCTCATTGGCCAGTTCTAAGCGCCTTGTCCACAGTGAAGTCGCAGCGTTTTGCGAGACCAATGCGGCGATTGTGGTGCCCCAAGATCCTGCCCCCACCACACATACTCGAGTCGTCACAGACGCCAAGGTTAGGCGAGCACAGCCGAATCACAACAGCGCGTCTAGATCTTCATGAAGCACCAATAGGCTACGAAAATGGTCGATTCGCACAAATCGTTCGCGCAATCCACATCTTCCATTGCGGTTGTCATCCCCATCAAGGCTTTCGAGCAGGCCAAAGATCGTCTCTCAAGCGTCCTAGACGCAGATCAACGAATACTCCTGGCTCGCACCACCGCTCTTGGCGTGATCGAGTCTGTACGACCGGTTGCGATCTTTGTTGTCTGCGACAATCTCGAGGTTTCGCAGTGGGCGATTTCGCATGGTGCCACCGTGGTGCCTCAATCAGGCGCAGGATTAAACGCCGCCGTGCAAGAAGGCATCAGCGCTGCCCACAAATACCAGCGAGTCATGATTGTGCATAGCGACTTGCCGTTGCCCAGCAGGCTTCACGATCTACTCGGGTCAAGCGTTGCGAGCAACACGGTCACGATTGTGCCCGATCGACATCGGGATGGAACCAACGTGTTGATCATCCCGTCAGATGCGGGATTCAAGTGTCACTACGGTGCAAAAAGCTTTGAGGCCCACACGGCCGAGGCAACCAGACTTGGACTACCACTGCAAATTATCGAGGATGACGAGCTTGCACTCGACATAGATACACCCGATGACTTAGCTGCATTGCCGACGCGGTGGCTCGCGCAACACAACATCACTCTTTTTTGACATAAAAAAAGACCGGAGGGCCTAAGCCCTCCGGTCTCACAGTTCTCCGAACCGATTTGTTTTTTGGCTAAGGCCTTATTTCTTCTTAGCGGCCTTTTTTGCCTTCTTGCGCTTGGCTGGGGCCTTCT
>JBIHZV010000045.1:0-9133 GCA_044240275.1 Ilumatobacteraceae bacterium
GGTTCCAGTGAAAAAGAAATTCCAAAATTGGATGAAGCTTTCCGTCTAATTTGTCTGGCGAATAAATGATTGGTGTGGCAAAAAACATCACCTGAATAAAAATTGTCCAGAGATAACGCAGGTCTCTAAAGAACACTGCACCGACCGACACTGCAAGAGCAAAACCGGATGCATACACGGCCAGCAACAACATCAACAAAAATGCCACAGGAATCCATGGCAAAATTGGACTGCCCACCACGATCAATGCGAAGCACAACAACGACATTTCAATACAGAACTGCACGAACGAAAATATGACCTGCGCGAACACCAATGTTTCCCACGCAAAAAATACTTTGCGTACCAAACCTGCGTTGCCAATCAGCGAGCCAAGACCGAGGTTGGTGACGAGTGAGAAAAAACCCCAAGGTAGAAGACCCGAGAGCAAGTACAGCGCATAGTTGTTTAGTCCTGACGGGTCTCCTTCCAGGGCGACGGCCCCGAAAACCACGCCAAAAACAAACCAGTAAATGACCATGTTGGAGAGCGGATTGAGCATCGACCAAGCCCAGCCCAGTAGGGAACGTCGATACTTGGATCTCAGTTCGCGAAGCGTGAGATTCCACAAAAGGTTCTTGGAGCGACGAAGTTCGGATAGTTGAGACACGATTAACAAAAACCTTACCAACATCAGTTGTGAGCGAGGGGGGACTTGAACCCCCACGTCCTTTCGAACACTGGCACCTGAAGCCAGCGCGTCTGCCATTTCGCCACTCGCCCGAGGGACGCTATGACGCTAGCAATCAAGAGCAATTTATACACCGCTCTTTCGCCGCCCATCTGGGCATAGGAGCCTGCAGTAAGATCTTAAATATGAGTGATAGTGGTTCACGGGTAGCGAACCCAGCAGATTTACGTGATGCATCACGCGAGAGACTGCTTGCAGAGATTGGCCTGCTCCAACACCAATACAACATTGGGCCGGGCAACTTACAGGCGCAAATTACTCAACTCAAGCAAGAATTGGCCGACTCTGAAATGCGCGTTTTGCAAGCTCGTGACTATGCCCGCGGTTGCGCCGCCGAGTTAGGCGAAGCCCAAGCGAACTTTGCTATTCATCAGCAATTGGCCGATCGCCAGGTGCGCCAAGCCCGCAAGAAAGTTCGTGACCTAGAGTCCACTCGCACATGGAAGATGGGTCGTTTAATCATGCTTCCTGCGCGGATTTTGCGCCGAATACTCAAAGCCGGCTGACATAGTCGTGCCACTGTTTAGCGTCATCACACCCGTCTACAACCCACCAATAGACGCGTTTGAAGCTTGCATTGCTTCGATGCTCGCACAGACTTTTACTGATTGGGAATGGTGTCTGGTTGATGATGCATCACCAAACCCAAAAGTGCGCGAAATTATGGAGCGAATAACGCGTAAAGACAAGCGCATCCGAATTGCGTTTCGCACAGTTAATGGCGGAATTGTCGCGGCGTCTCAAGACGCTCTTGACGTTGCAACAGGCGAATTCATCGCGCTACTCGACCACGACGATGTATTGAACCAAAGAGCGCTCAAACTCACAGCCAACAAGATCTCCAGTGATGAAACAATTGATTACGTCTATAGCGACGAGAACAAATTTGATGAAGAGGGCCGGCCGTACGACCTGTTTCACAAGCCTGCGTTTGATCCAATTCGATTGTTGGGTCAAAACTATTGCAGTCACTTTTCGGTAATTCGCTCAACACTTGTAGATGAAGTGGGTGGATTTCGAACAGGCTATGAAGGCTCGCAAGATTACGACCTGATTCTGCGCATTACTGAACGCGCACGCACTATTGCCCATATTCCAGAAGTTTTGTATCACTGGCGGGCCATACCTGGTTCGGCCGCAAACCAACTAGATGCAAAGCCCTATGCATTGATTTCGGCTGAGCGCGCCGTGAAAGACCACCTCAAGCGAGTCAAACTAGATGCAACTGTTTCGGTCTCTGATGCTGGGTTCATTCAGGTTCGGCCGACAATCAGTTCTCCTCCACCAAAAGTTTCGATCATCATCCCTACACGAGGTGATGGTCAGCGTGTTTGGGGCATTCACACATGCCTCATTGAAAATGCAGTATCGAGCATTCTCAAAAAATCAACGTATCCAAACTATGAAATCGTTGTGGTTCTCGATGTGAAGGAAAGCAAGCCACTACATCCGGTTTCGTTACCCGATGATCCCCGCATTTCTGTTGTTCACTATGACTCTCCATTTAATTTCTCAGATAAATGCAATGTTGGCGTAAAAAACTCAACCGGTGAGATAGTGATCTTGCTCAATGACGACACAGAGGTCATTGATGCGGACTGGATTGAGACACTTGTATCAATGCTGCAATTTCCGGGTGTTGCCATGGTTGGTCCAATGCTGCTGCTCGAAGACTCACGGATTCAGAGCGCCGGACATACCAACATTCCGTCTCCACATAATATTGGAAGCGGCTTGTCATCCAACCAAACGGGCAAGTTTGGAATGTTTGGTGTAACTCGTCGAGTGAGTGGTGTTACTGCGGCGTGCGCTGCAGTTCATCGCTCAATATACGAAGAGCTCGGTGGTTTTTCGATTGATTTCCCCGCATGTTTTAATGATTTGGATTTTGGAAACAAAGTGCTTGAAGCTGGCTACCACATCGTGTGGACTCCGCTCGCTCGTCTCTTTCATTTTGAGTCGCTGACTCGAGACCCCGCTGTCAAACCTCACGAAATGGCCATGCTTGAAAAACGCTGGAAGCGATATTTCGGTAGAGAAGACTATTCTCGACAACCCGCATAGATCATTTGGTCACCTGTAAGGGCGTAGAATGGTGGAGTGTTAACACGCACGCGACGCACTGGCATACGACCAATTGAGATTGGTCGCCAAATCATCGCCGCAATGGACGACCAGGCTGCGGCGCACAATGGTGATGTGGCTCAACGATATGTTGTTGGACTGCACAAATCTGACTTGGGTTCACTGAGCGATTTTGTCAAGCCACTGTTGAGTGAACTGCGACAAGCAATCGCCAATCATGCCAAATTTGAGGGTTACAACATTGATGGCGAAGCCGATGTTGTGCTTGAAGAAGATGTAGCACAGCGCATTGGTTCATGTGTGGTCACAGTTGGCAAGATGGCAACCACACCACGTGAGTCGATTGCACAACCACATCAACAGGCAGTGACTCCTGCTGTTGTGGTTCTTGCCGATGGTTCGCGTCACGCACTCGAAGGCGATCTCGTAACTATTGGGCGCCAGGCTTCGTGCACCATTGTGATTGCTGACAACAACATCAGCCGTGTACATGCAAGATTTCGCGCTGGCGACGACGGTTGGACCATTGAAGACCTCGGTAGCACCAACGGCACGAAGGTGAATGGTGTGCTGATCACCGAACCAACTCTGCTGAGTTATGGTCAGCTCATTTCGCTTGGATCGTTGCAACTGCACTTCGAGCAGGCATAGTTGCCTCTTGGTTCCATGTTGACCCTCGCTATTGGTGCAGCCACCGATACCGGCAATCTGAGGGGCCAAAACGAAGACGCGCACATCGCAGAACAGAATCTGTTTGCTGTTGCTGACGGCATGGGTGGACACAATGCGGGTGAAGTTGCCAGCGCCATGGCAATTGAACACCTGCGAGGTGTGGCCCTCAGTGGCGTTTCCTCGGCAGAGGCATTTGCCCAAGCGGTCCGCGACCTCAACAGTGCGATCTATGCATCAGCAACATCAACCACCGATCAGCGTGGAATGGGTACAACGCTTACCGCAGCAGCCCTGCTTGTGCCAACTGACAACGTAGACGAACCATCGCAAATTGTGATCGCCAATGTTGGTGACTCGCGCACATATCTCCTACGTTCTGGAGAGTTGCGACAAATGAGCGTTGATCACTCGTATGTACAAGAGCTAGTCACTGAGGGTTTACTGACAGTTGATGAGGCGCGCACCCATCCGCGTCGCAATATCGTTACTCGCGCACTTGGCATAGACGAACAGGTGTCTGTCGATACGTGGATAATACCGATGTTTGATGGTGACCGCTTTATGTTGTGCAGCGATGGGCTCGTAGACGAAGTGCCGCTTGACGAGATTACTGAAATGATGCGAGAGCACAGCACGCCACAACACGTTGCACAGCGATTGGTGACCGCTGCAAAGCGGCATGGTGGTCGCGACAACATCACCGTGATCGTTGTTGATGTCAACATCAACACTGCGGCACCCAAAGAGGTCGCAGACCCCGATACCGCTCCACGAATTGATTCAAATATTGCTTCGGTAAGCACCATGTCAATCAAAAAACGAATTCTTGCACTGGTCGTTGTAATGGTGGTGTGCATTGGTGGATTTATTGCACTTCGCCACCAACGCAGCGGGTATTTTGTGGCGTTCACCAACTCTTCGTCATCCGCAACAATTGCAATTTACAAAGGTCAGCCCGGTGGTTTGCTGTGGATCAAACCAACTGTTGTTGAAGTTTCGATTACGAAACGAAATGCGATGCAATCAGAGTTTCAGCGAGAGATAGACAGAGTGCAGCAATTTGATTCGGTAGACAAAGCCCGCTCATACCTCAAGATATTTGATGCTGTGTTGAAAGCGAACGGTTAGCGGCCATGTCAACCAATATGCCTATTGTCAACGATCGTTACCGCGTTGAGCGCAGCGTTGGTCGCGGCGGCATGGCAGAGGTCTTTTTGGCACACGATCTGTTGCTCGACCGCCCTGTGGCGCTCAAGGTGTTGTTTCCCGAATTTGCCAATGACCCAAACTTTGTCGAGCGTTTTCGCCGAGAAGCTCAATCTGCTGCAGGTCTCACTCATCCAAACATCGTCGCGGTGTATGACTGGGGCAAGGTCAACAACACCTATTTCATTGCAATGGAGTTTGTGCAAGGACGCACACTTGCAAGCATCTTGAAAGAAAAATTGCGCCTGACCGCGCGACAAGCCTGCGATGTGGCAGTTGACATTGCGAGTGCATTGGGTTTTGCCCACGACAACGGCGTGGTGCACCGCGACATTAAGCCAGGAAATATCTTGATTGGCTCTACCGGTCAAGTGAAGGTTGCCGACTTTGGTATTGCTCGTGCACTCGGCGCAGCAGTTGAAGAGGGCCTGACACAAACTGGTTCGGTGATGGGCACAGCGACATACCTCTCTCCCGAACAAGCACAGGGTTCACAGCCAGACCCTCGGAGCGATATTTATTCGCTTGGCGTAGTGATGTATGAAATGGTTGCAGGGCGAGCACCATTTATTGGTGACAACGCAGTAGGTATTGCGTACCAGCAAGTGCATGGGGTGCCTCCAGCGTTGAGCGAATTCGCTTCTGATGCGCCAAGAGAGTTTGAGGCGATTGTTGCCAAGTGCATGGCCAAATCAGCAGATCGTCGGTATGTAAATGCAAATGCTTTGCGCGACGATTTGCGCAGGTTTAGTGCAGGAGAGGAAGTGGTTGCCCTCACTGATGTGCAAGGTCGCAAGACACAGTCTCAATCGACCGACACCATGGCGATACCTATTATTTCCAGCACTCCGGTTATTGCCAGTACTCCAGAAGCGACTGACGACAAAGATTTGTACGAAGATTTGTATGACGATTTTGCTCCTCGTCGAGCAGCGTCCTACATATTTGGTGCGGTGTTCACCGCCATTATCTTGCTTGCAGCAGGAGTGTTCATTTACAGAACCGTTGATCGTGGTTCGGCGACTTCACTCACGATTCCTGACGTCACCAACCGCACCCAAGCCGAAGCGAGTCAACTACTGCTCGACATGGGACTCACGCCCATACCCAATGCCGTAATTAATGACGCAGTTGGTGATGACATTGTGTACGCCCAAGACCCACCCGCCACCGCTACTGGTCATCAGGGTGATGTTGTAACCATCACGTTTAACCCCGCGAAGCAACTGCAGACCGTGCCCCCAATTCAAGGTCTGTCTGTCGAGAATGCCACGCAGCTACTTGCTCCACTTGGTTTGCAATTGGTGATTCTTGAAGTTCGCAATGATCCGCTTGTGCCGTTGAATCAGATCATTACCCAAAATCCATTGGCAAATGAGCAGGTTCGTTCTGGTTCTCCAATTTCGGTTGTTGTATCTGGCGGTACGGGCGGCAACAATATTCCAAATATTGAGGGCCAGATTTCGTCAGCAGCCGAACAGCTGCTCAAAAGTTCGCCATACAACTTCGTTGTCTCCATCACCGCCGAACCAAGTGCAACCGTAGAGAAAGGTCGAGCGATTCGTACCGACCCAGCTATTGGCACACCACTTCCCGCTGGCTCACCAATTGCACTGATCGTTTCAAGTGGTTCACCAACCGTTGTTGTCCCCGACGTAACAGGTAATACCGAAAGTGAAGCACAGACCGCAATAAACGCGGCGGGTTTAATTACTGAAGTTAAATATCAAAATGTGCCAGCTGGTGATGCGAACGATGGTCGAGTTATTTCCCAGAGTCGCGAGGCGCTTTCTGCAGTTGCTCCAGGAACCAAAGTCACACTGGTTATCGGAAAATCAACTACTTCGTAATTTCACCTCAACTTCGCCTAGTTTGTTGCGCGCTTTGCCTTCTCAACAAAAACTTTGAGCAAGTCGTGTCCAAGTGTTGTCAAAATACTTTCTGGATGAAACTGCACACCTTCGACATCAAGCGTGCGATGCCGCACACCCATGATCATTCCGTCCTGGGTTTGCGCAGTTACCACTAACTCGGGTGGCAGTGATTCTCGCTCAATAATTAGCGAGTGATACCTGGTTGCAGTAAGGGGTGATGGCGAACCAACGAAGATTCCTTCGCCATTGTGAAAAACCTCTGATGTCTTGCCATGTAAAAGTTCTGGTGCACTCACTACTTTTGCTCCATACACATGACCAATGGCTTGATGTCCTAGACACACACCAAGCACAGGCACGACTCCAGCAAATGCGCTAATCACATCACACAACACACCCGAGTTTTCGGGGCGTCCTGGGCCTGGCGACAACAACACCGCTACTGGTTTCAGTGCAGTGAGTTCTACAACGCTCATTGAGTCATTACGCACTACGACTGGCTCGGCGCCAAGCTCGCCAAGATATTGCACCAGGTTGTAGGTAAAACTGTCGTAATTATCGAGCACAAGTATGCGAGCCACCCCGTAATACTGGCAGCCGATCGGGCGAGGCGAAACCTCATTTACGATCTACACTGGAAAACTCATGGCACCTTCAAAACGACGTACCGGTGGTCGAACCACACCAAAGGGCACAAAACCTGGTCGCCTGCACGAAACTCATCGCTTGGACCATTCAGATCCAACATCTGTCCACGGCAACACCATCGCTGAAGCGTCTTCGCGCTATACGCCGCCAGTTGCCCGCGAAGTGAAGGTCAGTCCACAGTGGGTCCCAGTGTTGATGTTTGCGTTGCTGGGCGTTGGTGCCTTGGTCATTTTGTGTTACTACCTCGGCTTCGTGCCTGGCGGTCGCAATAATTGGTATTTGTTTGCAGGTCTCAGTGGTGTTCTGGGTGGCTTATTTACTGCCACCAAATATCACTAGTTTTTGCTCACTCAATTGGTGCAACAAAATCCATGTCTTCAAGACAGTGCCGCGGTGGCGGCGGGTCTTGATCAGGTGCCATCACCATTCGTAACTCAACACCACACACCCCACATCGATATCGCACGTTAATACGTCGCATCTCTCCAGCTGGTGGTGGCGCAGGAAGTGTTGAGGTCATGCTTTTCAACATGCCAAGTCCAATCTTCCAGATACCAACAAAGAGTGCGGCGCCGAGGAGGAACCAAATAATGGTTCCCAATGGCATGGTGAATGTGAGCGCTACTGCGATTTAGAGGCGTTCGATGATGGTGGCATTGGCCATGCCGCCACCTTCACACATTGTTTGCAAACCGTAGCGACCACCGGTGCGCTCAAGTTCGTTTAACAATGTGGTCATGAGACGTGCGCCAGATGCACCCAATGGGTGACCGAGTGCAATTGCTCCACCGTTGACATTGACTTTGCTCATGTCTGGGTGCAATTCTTTTTCCCAAGCCAACACAACCGAGGCAAATGCTTCGTTGATTTCTATCAGGTCAATGTCATCCATCGTGAGACCAGCACGCTCAAGAACTTTTTTGGTTGCAGGAATCGGTGCGGTCAACATGTAGCGAGGGTCTTCAGCGGCCAGTGCAAAGTTGACGAAACGTGCGCGTGGGGTCAAGCCCAACTTCTTTGCTCGCTCTTCGCTCATGATCAACAATGCCGAAGCGCCGTCAGTGATTTGTGATGAGTTACCAGCAGTAACACGTCCGCCCTCTTCTTCTGATCGAAAGGGTGTCTTTAGTCCCTTCAGTTTTTCAATTGTTGTTTCACGAATGCCTTCGTCTTGAGTCACCATGTTGCCATCGGCACCCATGACCGGGTGGATTTGACCTTGAAAACGACCTTCGCGAGTAGCGCGTGCAGCAAGTTCTTGTGAACGAGCACCAAATGCGTCCATGTCATCACGAGTGATTTTCCATTTATCGGCAATCATCTCGGCAGAAACGCCTTGGTTAACCAAGCCGCCAACTGCCGCATACCTGGCTTCTACGCGTGGACCAAATGGAAAACCCAAATTACGATCAGAAGCAGATGATCCCATTGGTACACGTGACATCACTTCAACACCAGCAGCAACAACAACGTCATACACTTCGGCCATCACACCCTGAGCAGCGAAGTGTGCAGCTTGCTGGCTTGAGCCACATTGACGATCAATAGTTGTGGCAGGAACACTGTCTGGCCAACCTGCTGCCAACACTGCGTTGCGACCCACATTGAAAGCTTGTTCGCCCACTTGCATTACACAACCCATCACCACATCATCAATGGTTGCTGGATCTAATCCATTGCGTTCAACAAGGGTCTTCATCACTTCTGCTGCGAGATCAACTGGATGCCAATCCTTTAATTTGCCATTTCGCTTACCAAGAGGACTTCGAAGTGCATCGACGATTACGGCTGTTTTCATGATGAATAACTCGCTTTCTTGTTCTTATGGCTAACTATATTCAGTGGAGACGATGGGACTCGAACCCACGACCCCCTGCTTGCAAAGCAGGTGCTCTAGCCAACTGAGCTACGTCCCCGT
>JBIHZV010000120.1:0-2514 GCA_044240275.1 Ilumatobacteraceae bacterium
CGGTGTATCACTCACCGTTTCAGGTGCGTCATGTTTCGCATTCAAATGTGCAAGTGAAAGTGTTGAAGCGAGTTAATCGCAGCCATTGGTGGCTTGCCGCTACTGTGCGTGGATCATGACCGCACATCGACTTTCAATTGAAAACATTGAGCGTGCGGCAAAAACAATCGACCCCGTCTTTCTGAATTCACCACAGTTCAACTGCGAACCGCTTTCTAGCGAGTTGGGGTGCGCACTCACTCTCAAAGTTGAAACCCCTAATCCCATCAGAAGCTTTAAAGGTCGTGGCGCAGATTTCTTCATGCAAGAGAATGTTGCTGCGCTTGCCGGGCGAGATCTTGTGTGCGCAACTGCGGGCAACTTTGGGCAAGCAATGGCTTTTGTATGTAGGGCACACAAGCGCCCGTTGATTATCTATTGTGCGACCAATGCCAATCCCCTAAAAGTTGACCGAATGCGCTCAATGGGTGCAGAGGTGCGCCAGATGGGTGACAATTTTGATGCGGCTAAAGAGAACGCAAAAAAGTTCTGTGCCGAGACCGGTGCCTATTTTGTTGAAGATGGCCGTGACATTGCAATCTCTGAAGGCGCAGGATCTATCGCAGTTGAGTTGATGCAACAGCGCACGTTTGATGCCGTGCTTGTACCGCTGGGCAACGGAGCCTTGATCGGTGGCATTTCTCGCTACATCAAACATGTTGCGCCTGAAGTGAAAATCATTGGCGTTTCTAGTGCGACCGCCGATGCGATGGAAGCATCGTGGCGTTCGGGAACAGTGATCGAACGATCATCTGCCAACACCATCGCTGACGGCATTGCAGTGCGCACCCCTGTGCCAGAGGCACTCAACGACATGAAAGGTCTTGTCGACGATGTGTTGTTGGTGTCGGAAGACGCACTGAAGCGCGCGATGAAGTTGGTCTTTGACAAGGCCGGATTGATCATTGAGCCTGCGGGCATTGCCGGAGTCTCTGCAATTCTTGAACATACTCACCTCAAGAAGATGCGCCTTGCCACAATTTTGTGCGGAAGCAACCTCACGCCGACACAAGTAAATGACTGGCTAATCGACAAGGTCTGACAACTAAACTGACGTTATGCGCGTAGGACTAGTTGGAGCCACCGGAATGGTGGGAACCGTGATGCGACAGTTGCTGGCCGAGCGCAACTATCCAGTCGATGAACTGCGGATGTTTGCGTCGGCGCGTTCCGCTGGCACGACCATTGAATGGAACGGAAGAACAATCACTGTTGAAGATGCAACCACTGCAGACCCAAGTGGCATGGATGTCGTGCTGTTCTCGGCTGGAGCAACAACCTCTCGAGCACTTGCCGAAAAATATGCGAATGCTGGTGCGATGGTGATCGACAACTCGTCCGCGTGGCGTATGAATGACGATGTGCCATTGATCGTTTCCGAAGTAAACCCTGGCGACGTTGCTGCTGCAAAGTTGGGCATCATTGCAAACCCAAACTGCACCACTATGGCTGCCATGCCGGTGCTCAAAGCTCTGCACGACGAAGCAACACTTGTACGGCTAATCGTCAGCACGTATCAGGCAGTGAGCGGTGCCGGCGTAGCAGGTGTTGCCGAACTTGAAAATCAGACACGTGAGGGTGTTGCAGATGCAGGCAAACTCACCTACGACGGTGAAGCGATCAAGTTTTCGAAGCCAGTCAAGTTTTCGCAAACGATTGCATTTAATGTGTTGCCACTTGCTGGCTCGATGATGGATGACGGTTCGTTTGAGACTGATGAAGAGCAAAAGTTGCGTAATGAAAGTCGCAAGATCTTGCACATTCCAGATTTGCGAGTATCAGGAACATGTGTACGAGTGCCAGTGTTTAGCGGTCACTCACTCAGCATCAACGCCGAGTTTGCGCACCCAATTACAGCCGAGCGTGCACACGAGATCCTGGCAACAGCCCAAGGTGTGGTCGTGGCCGATGTGCCAACACCACTGATGGCTGCGGGCAAAGACCCAAGTTATGTCGGTCGCATTCGTCAAGACTTGAGTGTTGACGGCAATCATGGACTCGTGATGTTTATTTCCAACGACAACTTGCGCAAAGGTGCTGCACTCAACGCATTGCAGATTGCCGAACTACTAGTTCGGTAGCGACGACTGGGAGTAAAACGACCTACGCCTGTTTACGCTGGCAACTACAAACAACTTCAGTAGTCATGATGCCCTATATCGGGTCATAAATGGTTATCCAGTGCATGAAATGTGCATTGGCCATTCAGTCAGTGAGGCGGGTCGGGTTCGTACCGAGGTAGACCAGTTTAGAGATCACACTAAAAAATTGTTGCATAAGTCCTATAGTGAATTTATAATCTGAGGGCAGGTCTTCTAACTCTCGCTGCGGTAGGTCCTGCGAATTGCCTTGGCACCATTGGTTCAGGTCGAAGATTTATTCGTAATTGAAAGGGGTTGTGCAATGAGCGAAATTCAAATTATTGGAGTTAATGCCCTTGTTCTGGCCATCGCCTATTTTTGGGTGTATCCCCGA
>JBIHZV010000121.1:0-2513 GCA_044240275.1 Ilumatobacteraceae bacterium
CGTAACCAGCTTCGCTCTGACGATCAACCTTCAAGGTTGTGCCAGACACTTCGACTTTTTTTGCAAACGTAATTGATGGCATGCCGAGCAACTCTGCAATTTGTTCTGGCACTGTGCCGGTGTATCCGTCGGATGATTCGGTTGCACCGATGATCAAGTCGACAGGACCCATCTTCTTGATTGCTGCAGCTAGAACTTTTGCTGTGGTCAACGCATCGGAACCAGCAAGAACTGGATCGCTCACGAGCACACCCTTGACTGCGCCCATTGCAAGTGCAGTGCGCATGCCGGACATTTCGCCGTTCGGCGCCATCGACACAACACTCACTTCGCCACTGCCTGCAGTGGTGACAAGTTGCAACGCCATCTCGACGCCGTAACCATCAGACTCATCCAAGATGAGTTTGCCGTCACGCTTGAGTGCGTTGGTGGCGCTATCGAGAGCACCTGGGGTGGCTGGGTCGGGAATTTGCTTGACGCATACGACGATATTCATGCCTCTATTGTTACCGATGCGTAAGGCTTTTACCCAACCCGAAGCCATGGAATATATGCCTGTGACACGAGTTACCAGTAGGCGGCGGTAAAATTTATCCCTTGCGTATCTTGCTGATTGTCAACTCGTTTGCCTCGTCGGTAACGCCCCGTAACACGGTGCTTGTGCACCAGCACCTGGCCAAAAACCACGACGTGCAGGTGGTGGAAACCAACGAGCGAGGTCACGCCACCCGTTTTGCCCAGGATGCCGCCGCTCGAGGTCTTGACTGCGTGGTCGCATTTGGTGGCGACGGCACCTTGAACGAAGTTGCCACCGGTTTGGCTGGCAGTGACACCGCCCTCGCGATGCTGCCAGGCGGATCGACCAATGTGTTTGTGCGCTCGCTTGGTATCGCCAACGAGCCAATGGTTGCGCTCACCCAACTGACCCTAGGTATTGAGCGCAACGAGATCGAGCGCGTCAGTCTTGGCAAAGCAAATGGTCGCTACTTTTGCTTTCACACTGGCATCGGTTATGACGCAGCAGTTGTCGAGCAAGTGGAGCGACGGTCGTCGCTCAAGCGACTTGTTGGCCAGCCGTTGTTTGCCTATGCCGCACTGCAAACTTGGTTTGTCTCGTATAACCGCAAGTACCCACACTTCACCCTTGACATTGATGGCCGACATATTCCTAACGCGTTCTTTACCGTGGTGCTCAACACCAACCCATACACATATGTTGGCAAGCACGCCATCAACTTGGCGCCTGCTGCTGCACTCGAAAAGAAACTCACGGTCGTTACCTTTCGCAAGATGACAACACCGCTCTTAATGCGGGCGATGTACAGCGCATTGCGCGGTGAAGGCGTGCATTCCTCGTCGGGCATCGATGTTGCAACCGACGTCGAAAAAGTTTCGTTGAGTTTCCCCGCACCTTTTCCATACCAACTGGACGGCGACTACTTAGGTGAGACAACTTCGCTCGAGATTGAGCACTGCCCTGCGGCGCTATTGCTTGTGCGACCAACTATCGATTTCTAGTGAGCGATTTCTAGTGAGCGATTTCTAGTTAGCGACTTTTAGTAATTACTTCGAGCGCAACATCAGGCTTGTTGGTGCACAAGCCATCGATACCCCATCTGAGTAGCTCGGCCATTCGCACAGGATCATCAATCGTCCATGTGTTGACGCTCAGGCCATGCAGATGCATTGTGTTGATCACGTGTTGCGTGAGTGTTTTGACATAGGGGTGAAGCGCACTATGCCCGCTTGCTCGCAGGTCTGCAGCCACATTTTCGGCTTGCGCGTCATCAACAGTCATAGTGAGCCATGCCGTTGGCAACTCTGGCCACAATGCGTGCACAGCGTCGACAGTTTCGCGCCTAAACGACGAGATCAGCCACTGATTTGGGGCGCCACGGCCACGCAACATCGCAACCACCTTGCCCGCCAGCATTTCGGCTGGGTCAAAGTCGGGCTCACTCGCATCGTTTTTGATTTCAATATTGACCCACATGCCTTCGCATGCGTCTAACGCTTCAACAAGCGTGCATATGTGGCTTGGCAACTCATCTTTATTGAGCAAATTGATTTGACGACCGTCGCTCAGCACCGGATTGTGATGCACAATCATCTCGCCGCTCTGACATAAACGCACATCGAGCTCTACGGCGTGTGCGCCAAGTGCTTTTGCTCGACGAAATGCCAACAATGTATTTTCAACTTCGACTGCCGATGCACCGCGATGCGCAAGAACTTGAGGTGCGCCTACCAAGTCATAGGGCTTCCACTGTGTTCCCACCACGACGGCAGGGTACAGCCATGAATTCAAATTTCAAGTACAAATAAAAATAAAAAATAATTGCGCAAGACTCTTGAAATTGCCCTCCGCCCTGCCTATCGTGACACAGTCTTACTGGCCTACTCAACGAAATCACAGGTGATCAACTTGTCAATACTTGCTACCAGTCTTGCTCTCGGATCCGCTGATTACTCGTGGCGCAATGAAGCACTTTGTCGAGACACCGACCCAGAAT
>JBIHZV010000122.1:0-2508 GCA_044240275.1 Ilumatobacteraceae bacterium
AAATACAAGCTTGCTGCTGCACGTGTCGACCCAATGCGACCAGCGAGCATCACCATCGCATAGTGAGCAACCGCGGTACCAAAAATACCAAGAGCGAGCACTGCAGCAAGTGCAACCCATTCAAATGGTCGATCATTGTGCAAAGTCGAATAGATGCCGAGTGGAGCAAGCATCACGACAGCAACGATCTCTGCACGCCACAGCACCGGAAGTGCACCAAATTGCTGCTGCAGTGGGCTCGCAATATTGAGCGCAAACCCGTACAACATCAACGCACCAATAATGAGTGCAACACCAAACGAACTGGATGAACCTTCACGAACACTTGGCAATGCAATCAACACAACTCCAATGCATCCAATGGCAAGACCAACCATCTGCCCGCGCGGTGGAAGCCTGCGCGCAATAACTCCAGCGACCATCGCCACGAACAATGGCGTTGCACCGTTGAGCATGCCCGTCACGCTGCTCGACACGTGCTGCTCGGCATAAGGAAACACGGTGAGCGGAACCGCGAGCCACACAAGCGCAAGCAGCACAATGTTGCGCCATGCGCTGCGCGGCACGGGCGCGCGAACGCCAGGTACAAAGGTCAGCGTGATGCAGCCGAGCACGACACGCATAGGCGTGATCATGCCTGGTGCAAACGATCGCAAAGCAATGGCAATGAAATAAAACGATGAACCCCACACCACGCCGGGCGTCAGTAATAACAACCAGTCGAGTGGTTGAAGTGGCGCTACTTCGGCAGCCGTTCTGCGGGCCGACAAATCATTATTCACCGGCTGGTTTGCGCATTTCTCTGTAGTCGCGTGCCGCGCCTTCGAGTGGTTCTACTTCAAGAGTGATGCCATCAATAGCTGCGACTCGGCACACAGCACCTTGCAATAGCGGTGTCGAGCGATTGGTGCGAGCATGCCATTGTGCGCTCTGCACAATCACAATTCCCTCAGGTGAGATGTCGGATTGTGCGACACCTTCCATGCCAATCATCCATTCGCGACCAATGGTTGGTGTTGCAAAGCGTGTTCGCACCATCGAAGGCATGCCCACAATAAATGCAAGCGCCATCATGGCAATTCCACACACAAGCGTGAGCCACGACATGCGCATCGAACTGCCGTCGATGGGTTGATACAGCACGAGCGATGCAACCGTAAATAGGCCAAGACCAATGCCTGTCCACAACCTAGGTACGCCCACCTGCACATCGATTGCAAAAGCCAACACGGCGAGCACAATCATCGCCACAGCCCACAAGTGCACGGGCAACGCAGCAAGGCCATACACGCCGAGCACCAAACACACTGCGCCTACAAATCCCGCAATGCCAATGCCTGCCGTGAAGAACTCAAACACCAAAAGTGACAAACCAATAGCAAACAACAAGTACGCAACAGGTGGGCTTGCAACCGTGTGCATCAGCTGCCCAACTACGCCTAGTTTAAAAAATCGAGCAGTTGTAGCGTCACGAACCACCAGACCAGTTGAGTCAAGTGACTCAACAACTGTGTCAAGAATCTGGCCATCGATTGTTAAACCATCCAGCGCATACATCATGTTGCGCACCACCGGCACGCCTTCGTCGGTGCCAACATTTTTGAGCACACCAAGTTTGCGTGCGTCACTAAAACCAACGCTCGAATTTGTCAATGTCGAGTCTGCAGAACCAAAGCTCACTGTTGTTCCAGCAACACTTAATAACTCTCCACTAAAACCAATGCGTGCGCCAGGTGCCATCGCTGTTACGTCGGCAACCGTCAGCATTTGCGCCGACAATCCATATGCGCGAGCACCGGTCGGACCAACCCACACTGCAACAGGAATTGATGCTGACGAAATCTTTTCTAGAACCTTTGCCATGCGCTCGCGTGAAACAACAGCGCCGCGCGAGTTGACTTGCAAAATAATCGCTTGTGCCCCATTGGTTGTCGATCTATCAATAGCAGTCTCTATCTCTGCAACAACTACGTCGTCGAGTAATCCGCTCACTGCCACAATGTCAACTGGCGCAAGCTCGTCGGCAGATGGTGTCGATGCCGCAGATGCGCCAGCATTCATTGAAAATCCCGCTGCTCCAAGGATCAGTGCAACTGCGCCAACACGCACCGTTTTCGAAAACTTCAGCAACTGATCCTCCGGGGGTGATCTTTAATGCACAACTATTTCCAACGAACAACTTACGGTATCTGCCCCAAACGCTAAGATTCATCCCGTGCATATCTTGCTGGCCACCGATGCCCAATGGGTCCTTGACGAAGTTCTTGCTGCCCTTGGCTCACCCGACACGTCGTTTACGGTCTGTCGGAACGGTCGTGATGTGCCAGAAGCCATTGCTACTCGCACACCCGATCTGGCAGTTCTCGACCTGCAAATCGGTTCAATGGGCGCAATGGCCGTCACGATGGATCTTCGGCTCGACCACAGCGACCATCGCATCCCAAACGTTCCCGTATTGATGTTGCTCGACCGAAAGGCCGATGTTCACTTGGCCCGACGCAGCGGCGC
>JBIHZV010000046.1:0-8726 GCA_044240275.1 Ilumatobacteraceae bacterium
TTTGAACACACTGTGCTCGTGACCGACACAGGTGTTGAAGTGCTTACTGGGGGCCCAGGGGCTGCGTCGCCAAACGCACCGTGGAAGCGTTAACTACACATGATTGACCCAGTCGATGTAGAGCGATACTTGCGTTTTGACCGCAGCAACTGGGCCGAGTTGCGCGCGCAGACGCCACTGACCTTGCACGAAAAAGATCTTGAAGCATTACGCGGTATTAACGACCGCATTGACTTGGAAGAAGTGGTGGCCATCTATTTGCCCCTCACTCGCCTACTCAATTTGTATGTGAGTGCCACACAAAACTTGCATCGCGTTGCCGCAACCTTTTTGGGCACGATTTCGCCAAAGATGCCATACGTCATCGGCATTGCGGGCAGCGTTGCAGTTGGCAAGAGCACCTCTGCGCGTATCTTGCAAGCACTGCTCACACGCTGGCCAGAACACCCTCGCGTTGAGTTGATCACCACCGACGGGTTTTTGTATCCAAACGCTGTGCTCGAGAGTCGCGGAATCATGAACCGCAAGGGCTTTCCCGAGAGCTATGACACCAAGCGACTGGTGCAGTTTTTACGCGAAATTAAGGCAGGTACGCCCGATGTTTCAGCACCTGTGTATAGCCACGTCGAGTACGACATCGTCAAAGGTGACAGCCAAGTGGTGCATCAACCAGACATCTTGATTGTTGAGGGTCTCAATGTTTTGCAGGTGGGCAGCGATAGCACCGAGTTTGTGAGCGACTACTTTGATTTTTCGATTTACATTGATGCAGTAGAAAGCGACATCGAGAATTGGTATATCGAAAGATTCTTGGCGCTACAACAGACCGTATTTAGCAATCCAGACAGTTTTTTCATACACTTTGCACACCTCACCAACGAACAAGCAATTGAGGTAGCTCGTGGTATTTGGCGCGAAATTAATGGAAAAAACCTCAGTGACAACATCGCACCGACCCGCCACCGCGCATCACTAGTAATGCAAAAAGACGCCAAACACCGCGTCACCGAAGTACACCTGCGCAAGTTGTAATAGTTGCCCCTCGCACTAGCGAGAGACGCGCGCTAGCCAATCTGGGAAATCAGCAAGCTTTGCAATCTCAACGAAGCGATCATCGGCCGTCGGCGCACCTTCCGACTGATCAAGTTCCCACAAAATTTCATACGGAACATAGGCACCGAACCCGCCAATGGCGAGCACTGGCATGATGTCACTGTGTAGCGAATTGCCGACCATGCAAAAGTGATGTGGGTCGATATTGAGACTTGAAAGTACACGTCGATACGTAGCTGGATCTTTTTCGAGAACGATCTCAACATGATCAAAATGATGTGCGAGACCACTGGTCTCGACTTTGCGTGTCTGGTGCACGAGATCGCCCTTCGTTATCAACACCACTCGATGAGTTTGCGCAACCTTGCTCAATACATCGGCAACACCTTCAAACAACCGGACTGGCTCAGTGAGATGCTCGCGTACACCGCGCAAAATCTCTTGCAAAACTTCAACGGGCACGGTGCCGCTAGTGATTGAAATCGCAGCTTCAACAGCTGAGAGACCAAATGACTTAACGCCATATCCGTATGTGCCGATATTGACGCGTTCGGTTGCCACCAACGCCGACTTGATATCAATGCCAGAAGGCGCGTAAGGAGAAACTAAATCGACGAATCGATTTTCGTTATGCCGAAACGTGTCTTCGCTAAACCACAGCGTGTCATCGGCATCAAAGCCAATTGCATCAAAATGCTCAATGCCCGACATGACTAACGGTGCAGAGCGTTGAGATAGTTGTAGACCGTGATGCGAGAGACGCCCATCGCATCAGCAACATCTTCAACCGCGCGTCGCACCGTAAATGCTCCGCGTTCGTCAAGTAAGCGAATCGCAGTTTGTTTTTCATTACGCGAAAGTTGCGAAAGCCGCGCACCGAGTTCACGCTCCACTCCCTCAATAATGCGGTCGAGGGCACCGTGCAAGGCTGGCAACCTCACACCAGCAATTGTCGTGCCTTCCCACACCAATGGAATATCGCCCGCAATAAGAGCATCCGGCGCAACAAGTTCTGCACCCGTCGCCTTTAGCAATGGTTTAACAGAAGCAATCAATGGATGATTTGGAATCGTCATGCAATCCCAACATCAACGCTCACATATGTTGCGCCATTTCCGTATGCGGCGCGCATGAGTTCTGCAATTGCTTCAGGCAACTGTTCTTTCGTTACGGAAAATGATGAACCGAATGGACCAAATTCAACACTGAGACCACAACGCTCAACCGCGGCAACGGCTGCTGTTACATGGGCGCCTGGGGATCCTTCAACGAACGGTTCAACGGTGAACTCGACATTCAACATGGTGCCTGCCTTGTCTTTGGGTGGAAATCTCAATAATACGCTCAACCCACACATTCTCGGCTGTGGGACGAACAGCACTTATGTGCGTACCATTGTTGCATGGCTTCGACACCAAAAATTCAGCCAGCAAACGAACGCCATGGTGCGACAACTGGAGTCATTGATCAGGCCACAGGAATGCTTGAGTACGCCCGCGGGATCAGGCGAGATTTGCACACCTGGCCAGAAATTGGTTTGGATTTGCCAAAGACGCGTGACCGTGTGTTGACGGCTCTTGATGGACTGCCCCTCGACATCACATTGCACAAAACGACGAGCGGCATCGCAGCGCTACTGACCGGAGACAAGCCAGGACCAACAGTGATGCTGCGCGGTGATATGGACGCACTTCCCATGCCCGAAGACACTGGGCTCGAGTTTTCGTCTCGCGTAGAAAATGTAATGCACGCATGTGGACATGACACCCACGTGGGCATGCTCGCCGGCGCAGCACGCATGTTGAGCGAGCGCAAAGCCGACCTGCCTGGTCGTGTGCTGTTTATGTTTCAGCCTGGCGAAGAGGGCTACGGCGGTGCCGAGTACATGCTCGATGAGGGCCTGCTCAATGTGCCAAAGCACGCTGATGGTTCCGCTTCACCAATCACTGCCGCTTATGCGATCCACATCACCTCTTCGATGCCTGCCGGATTTATTGGCACAAAGGGCGGCCCAATCATGGCGTCGAGCGATCGACTCGACATCATCATCACTGGCAAAGGTGGACACGCATCAGAACCTTTCCGCACACTCGACCCCGTGCCCGTTGCAAGCGAAATCGTGTTGGCGCTTCAAGCATTGGTCACACGCCGTCACGATATTTTTGACCCAACAGTTGTCACCATCACTCGAATGATTGCTGGCACTGCTTACAACGTGATTCCAGAAACTGCCCGACTTGAAGGAACCATACGTGCAGTGAGCGCTGCAACACGCGCCAAGGTGCACGAAGGCATCAGGCGCGTCGCTGAAGGTATTGCCAATGCTCACGACATGAACGCAGAAGTAATTATTGAACTTGGATACCCAGTCACCGTTAATGACGGGCCTTCGGCCGACTTTGCACTCGACATCGCAGAATCAATCGTTGGACCAACACAAGTTGCAAAACTTCCAAACCCAGTGATGGGCGCGGAAGATTTCAGTTACGTGCTAGAAAAACTTCCTGGGGCAATGCTGTTTCTTGGTGGCACACCAAATGGTGTTGACCCCCGCAAAGCGCCACCAAATCACTCCAACCGCGTTGACTTTGAGGAAGACGCAATGACTACAGGTATGGCGTTGTATACGTCACTCGCTTTGCGCACACTCGGCGTGATGCTCAACTAATCGGTTGAACGAACAACGACACACATGACTCGCGGTTCAGATAGCTCTCAATCTGGTGGCAAGCGCCCCTTGGAGGGCATACGAGTACTCGATTTCACACGAGTTCTATCCGGACCTCATGCAACTCGAATGCTGAGCGATCTGGGTGCTGAAGTAATCAAAGTTGAGCCGCCAATGGGCGATATGACTCGCTTTGCAATGCCGCGAATTAATTCATTGTCGTCTTATTTCATTCAACAAAATGTGGGCAAGAAAAATATTTCGCTCGATATGACAAAGCCACAAGCAGTTGAATTGCTCAAAAAACTTGTGAGCCATTGCGACATCGTGATTGAAAACTTTCGGCCCGGTGTCATGCTCAAGATGGGTCTTGACTACGAGACTCTTTCGCATTTAAACCCCAGACTGATCTACACATCGATTACGGGTTACGGAGTCACCGGCCCATGGACAACGCGCCGTGCCTATGCGCCTGTTGTCAATGCCGAAACAGGAATCACCAAACATCAAGGTGACGTGCGGGATGGACAATACGCAAATGATCCGCATAGTCATGGTGATGTGTACACAGCGCTCGAAGCAGCGAGTGCGATCCTGGCTGCTTTATATCAGCGCGAGCAAACCGGCGTTGGCCAGTACATCGACGTGTCGATGGCAGAGACCATGTTGTATGTCAATGAGCATGCGCATAACCAAATGTGGACGGGTGTCGAACCAGTTGGCGAGATTCGCTCGTTTCAACCTGCCGACTACCCCGTGCTGACTGTTGCAGATGGATCAATGGTCGTTGTGAGTGGCCACCCAGCAGAGCGTGGCACTTTCGATTTCTTTGTTGCAGCAATGCAACAACCAGAATTGCTCAGTGACCCACGATTTAGTGACGTCGCGACGCGCCTTGATCATTTTGATGAGCTGATGGACATCATGAGGGCGTGGGCAAAAACTGTTCCAACGAGCGCCGAGATTGAAGACCGACTTTCACAACACCAACTTGCCGTTGGAAGGTTGCGAAGTGTTGGCGAGTTAGCAGACACACAGTGGGCAACTGAGCGAGAAGCGGTGATCTTGGTCAGTGACCGCGGCGACTCAACAGTGCGCATCCCAAATAGTCCGTGGCATTTTTCTGGCTCAGACACCACAACACAAGGTGATGCAAAATATCGTGGCGAAGACAACCGTGCAATCTTTTCAGAAATTACAGGTTTGAGCGGAGAAGAAATTGCGCAACTTGAAAACGATGGCGTACTCGTGAGTAGAGGCCCGAGCAAGCGTTAACTATCGACCAGAGTGGCCAAACCCGCCACCGCGATCTTCGCCATCAAGATTGTCGACCACGTTCCAGTCGATGTTTTCAATACGTTGAATCAATAACTGTGCAATACGATCACCGCGTGTCACCAAATAATCCACTGTGGGATCGGTGTTGATCATCACCACTTTGAGCTCGCCTCGATACCCGCTGTCGATAATGCCTGGAGTGTTGACGAGCGTTACTCCGTGCTTGAGAGCCAAACCACTGCGAGGCACAACGAAACCTGCAAACCCGAGAGGAATGGCAATTGCCAAGCCTGTAGGCATCAATATTCGCCCACCCTTGGCTGGAATCATTGCGTTCTCACGCGCATGCAGGTCCACGCCTGCGTCTCCATTGCGGGCTGTGGCTGGCAGGGGCAAATCGGGGTCAAGGCGCGTGACAGCGACCGAGAGGGGCTGATGAGTCATACAGCGACAATACGCCTAGATTGCATGGCGTGCTGGTGTGGATGGATCTCGAGATGACTGGGCTTGACCCGGAGACCGATGTGATCGTAGAAATAGGCACCCTCATTACCGACGACAATTTGGCGATCATTGCCGAAGGCCCCGATCTCGTCATTCATCAGCCCGATTCGGCACTTGCACTCATGCAGCCAATCGTTGTTGAGATGCACACAAAGTCTGGGCTCCTTGAAGCCATCAAGACATCGACCGTGACGCTTGAAGAAGCCGGCAAGGCAACACTCGAATTTATTGCGTTACATGTGCCCGAAGCAAGATCGGTGCCACTGTGTGGAAACTCGATCGGCACCGACCGAAGATTTCTTGCAAAGTATTTGCCAGAAATTGAAAATTATTTGCACTACCGCTGCGTTGATGTGTCGAGCATTAAAGAACTCTCCAAGCGTTGGTACCCAAAGGTTGGCATTGACCGACCAAACAAAGGTGGCTCGCACCGCGCTATGGATGACATTAAAGAAAGCGTTCGTGAGTTGCAGTTTTATCGGGACAAATTGTTTGTCACCGAAGTTTCTAACAAAAACGGTCAGGCCTGAGTTCAAACGTGAACGAAAAGGTCTACACAAAACAAGAACAAGTTCCCGCAACTGCGGAAATCACAGAAGTTGCACCAAATGTTTTGCGCACCCAACTCCCTATCGACATGCCTGGCCTTGGCCATGTCAACATGTATGTGCTCGAAGATTCGCGCGGCGTTGCAGTTGTCGACCCTGGTTTGCCAGGCAAAGCAACGTGGCGCGCAATTAATAACCGACTCGCCCAGATCGGCGTGCCGCTCAAGCGAGTGCACTCCATTATCGTGACGCATAGTCACCCAGATCACTTTGGTGGCGCTGGCAGACTTCGTGCCGAAACCGGAGCCGACATCATTACGCACGAGAGTTTTCGATTGTTCTTTGACCCGACCGAACCAGACGACGTCGATGTCGAAACTGCTGCGACACCACATATTCTCTCTGGTGAAACGCCGTGGGGCGGGCCTGGTCACTCATTGCCATGGCGTCGCAAAATGTATTACAAAGGCACTAGTCGCTTCCCCGTATTGTTTCGTGCACCAAAACCAACCATCAGGCTTTCCGAAGGCGAGCACATTTCACTCGCAGGACGCGAGTGGATAGCCGTTCACACCCCAGGGCACACCGAAGATCACCTCTGCTTATTTGACCCAGAAGCTGGCGTGATGCTGTGCGGAGATCATGTGTTGCCAACGATTACACCGCATATTTCGGGCATGACTAAAAATGCCGACCCCCTCAAAGGTTTTTTTGATTCACTTGACAAGGTTGGGGCATTTGGATCACAAGTAAAGGTTGCGTTGCCCGCACACGGTATACCTTTTGCAAATCTCGCACTACGTTGCGACCAAATCAAAGAACACCACATGGGTCGACTCGATAAGTTGCGAGTGGTGGCCAGCGAACTCGACAGGCCGCTTACCGTGACCGAATATTCGGGCCACTTGTTTTCACCGCGCGCACAAGGGACGATGGCCGATAGCGAAACTTTCGCACACCTTGAGCACCTGCGCATTGCCGGAGAGTTTGACTACAAGGTACGTGAAGGAATTCGCGAATACAGTCGCATTAAATAGCGCGGACGTTGTAATCAGTTTTAGCTATAGCGAGACAAGTTGTGTCACCGCGGCTACTCGGTCATCACTCAGCACGTGTCGCAATACAACACGATCACCCATATCTTGCGTCACGATGCGCACTTCGTCACCTGGGTCGACCGCCAAGTGATGCTCGACAGTTGCGTGCAATGGTGCGCGGCGAGCGTCACTATGCGTTGACAAATATTCTTCGAGAGCAATCCAATACGACGCGTTGTTCATGTGGCCAACTGCATCCATGTCGGCAAATCGCACGGGCCATGCTTCACTTGTTGCACCAGGTGCGTCAAGTGGTGGCAACGATTTGCCAATCAAAAAACTCGAGCGAATCTTTCGACCAGCGCTGGCGATATGCACCATGCTTAAAAAATCTTCTGGCAACGGTGTTGGTTTCATTGTTTGCATATCAACATGCACCCACAATGCTGCAGCCTCAATGCGCGCACCGTCAGCCGAGGTAATAGTCGTGCGGCGCTCTGCCCAATGCGAGCCGTAACCACCGCACCAAGTTTTTACCGAAACATCAGTCGTGTACAACGGAAACTGATGCACCCACATTTCTGTGCGACGCACCACCCAACCGTGGATGTCGGAATATGCGCCGTCTACGGCATCGTCGTTGGCAATGTCTTGCAAATAGCGAGCTGTTGCGTCAAGACGAAGCCGTCCTTTTGGGGTCACATCGCCAAGACGTATTCTGCGCTCGGTGCCAAAAACACGACCATCGCTGGGCATTTCAACTGGGTTTGCAGGTTGCCACATGACGCTCAAACCCTATAGGGCATTGAGTCTCACGGTCGTTGCATTTAATCGCTTGCAATTGGCCTGCGAAGGTGGTTTGCTACATAGCCCATGTTGCAACACGCCATTTCCCGTAGCAATTCGTCAGCACCTGTTGCTGGCGCGCGCGCGTTTGCGACCGTGGCCGTAGTAGCCGCAATCACCAGCCGTTATTCACGCTGGTTTGATATGCAGGCCGGAGTCGCGAAATATTCGAAAGATTTCACGAAGCGCCCGGTCAAAGGCCTCCTGGGGTTCCAGACGTAACAGATTTCACGTCGGAGAACGCCAAGAGGCCGCTGGGAGAAATCCCGGCGGCTTTTTTATTTCCCCCCGAAATGTGTTCTCCGACGTGAAGCCAATCCAAGCAAATAACAAAAAACCAGCAATGAAAGGAACAGAAAAATGCAAACACTGATAGCACCAGAAGAACAACACGAAACACTCGTGTTGTCAGCCAAACGATGCAGCGACGGCAACGGAACGTTGTCATACCTGTTCTTTTCTGAAGAGTTTGTTGACATTCAGCGCGCCAAAGCTGTGTGTTCGAAGTGTTCCTCGCAAGCCGAGTGCTTGCTCGGTGCGCTCGATCGCGCAGAACCATGGGGCGTGTGGGGTGGAGAGCTCCTCGAAGAGGGTCGCATTTGTGCAACAAAGCGACCACGTGGCAGACCAGTAACGCGCAATATACGTGTCACCGTTGTCGACGAAGTGCCAATCCCCCGGCACCTCGTGGCATAAGACAACAAAGGGGCACGAAAACGCTCTAGTAAAGTGTTTTCGTGCCCTTTTCCCCTCCACAGCAACGCAAGTTGTTGACTGCTGTAGTCGTGCTGG
>JBIHZV010000047.1:0-8718 GCA_044240275.1 Ilumatobacteraceae bacterium
GTCACTTGCCGATGAATCAGTGAATTTGGTATGTCGCTTGGGTCGATCAACATTTCTACGCCCCGATTCATCGGCCCTGGGTGCATCACCACCGCACTCGATTGCAGTGCCGAAACGCGTTTTTCATCGAGACCGTACCTCGTGCTGTATTCATGCAAGCTCGGAACCAAACCTTGCGCCATCCGTTCGCTTTGTAGCCGCAACATGTACAACACATCGGTACTCGCGAGCACCGTGTCCAAATCATTACTGACTTTCACCGGCCAATGCTCGATGTTTAATGGCAACAACGTCGGTGGGGCAACCAATGTGATGTTCGCACCGAGCAGAGAAAAAGCCTGAATATTGCTACGAGCAACTCTGCTGTGTTTGATGTCGCCAACGATGGTCAGATTGAGTCCACTGAGATCTTGTCTGCCAAGAGCCTCACGGACCGTAAAACAATCCACCAGTGCTTGCGTTGGGTGTTGATGTGCGCCATCGCCAGCATTGACGATCGATGCATTCGTCCACTGCGAAATTTGCCAGGGCACGCCAACCGATTTGTGGCGCACCACAAAAGCGTCGACACCCATGTCGGTTATCGTCTCGATTGTGTCGCGCAAACTTTCGCCTTTGTTGACACTCGATGTAGAAACACTGAAATTCATAGTCTCTGCCGACAGACGCTTGGCGGCAGTTTCAAAACTCAATCGTGTTCGCGTCGAGTCTTCAAAAAACAAACTCACCACTGTTTTGCCACGCAGCGCCGGAACTTTAGGCACCGATCGAGTATTGATCTCTGCCATGCTCTCGGTCAGCTTGAGAATGCGCGTCAGTCCGTCAACCCCCAACTCGGAGATCGAACGTAGATGCTTCATGAAGTCACCCCTGGTGCACTCGTGACAATGACGCCTTCTGCTGAGACATCAACTTCGTCTGTGGTCTGAGTTGGCATGTTCTTTCCGACGTAATCAGGTCGGATAGGCAGTTCGCGATGCCCGCGATCGACCAAGACAGCCAACTGAACCGCACGTGGTCGACCAAAGTTGTTCAGGCCTTCAAGCGCTGCACGCACCGTTCGTCCGGTGTACAAGACGTCGTCAATCAACACAACAGTTGCGCCGGTGATATCGCAAGGAATATGACTAGCCGAACCTGCAACCACAGGGCGCAGACCAATGTCATCGCGATACATCGTTGGGTCAAGCGAACCTACTGGCACCGCAAAGTTTGGTTCGATCGACGAGATGCGTTCTCCAAGAGCCTCTGCAATCCATGTGCCACCCCGTTGCAGACCAACCAAAACGACGTGTTCAACACCGTGATTGCGCTCAACAATTTCATGGGCAATACGGCTGATAGCTCGAGTGACATCGGGGCCAGACATGACGGCGACTGCCGATTGTGGTGCACTACTCACTGTTATCCCTTCGTTTGAACCTCACAGGGTTCAATTAACGACTTGCATTCTGATGAATGCGTCACTGACTGTAGCACCTTTTAGCGATGGCTGTACAGAATCCACCACTCATTGGAAGCAACGATGAGATAATCGCGGATCTCTCCCCGCCATACTTGCTCGGATTCTTTCGAGAGCACAATCGGCAACATCACATATTCGATTTCATCGGCAAAATCGAGTCTGTCTCCTGCTGCAAAAATGTCCGAGCCGTACAGAGCGCGCTGAAACGGGTTTGGGAAAACATATACACGCTCTCGACGGGCCAACTGTGCCGACAACGGATGAAACACCGAAATCACTGCGTCACGAGGAATTTGAGCAAACAACTCATGGGCAGCTGCCACTGCCGGGTTTGAAGGTGAGAACTTCTGAATCTGATTTCGTGCAAATGGCAGTGGCGCCAGAAACAAGCCACCGATAAGTGCGCACACCGCCACAACTGTTGTCGCTCTACGTCGTGCAGGTTTGCTCAATCGTGAGATTGCATAGACATTGCCAAATATCAAAAATGGTGCAACGACTAGTGAATAGTGATATTGAATTTGGTGCTGATACGAAAAAGTACTGACAATGTTGGACAAGAGCACCACGAAACCGACCAATGCCACACTCGGAGCAATAAAGAAAATGCCTCCTGTTGGCAACAACATCTGCATCAGATACGTGACACGACCATCACTAGTGAGATAACGCAGCAACTTGCCTGGTGAAGTGAAGGCTGTCCTCACAAGACCGTCAACTCCACCAAATGGTATTCGCCACGAGTTTCGAAATGCCGTGCCGGTCAAGTCACGAATCACCACGAGAAAACAGAGCAACGCTGCGCCAACAGCAGCAACAACTGTTGCAAGGCCAATTCGCACATCGCGCCGTAGTGCCACCCAAACTCCAATTGGCGCCACTACTAACACCACGTCTTCTTTGACCAACAACGCCAGAAGAACAGCGCCTGCATACCATCGCCATTTACGACTCAAGGCCGCCCAGAGAGCAACCGAAATGAACACACCCAAAAATGAATCAGGGTGGAAGTTCTCGACATTTGTCCAACTCACCGCTGGGTAGAGCAAGTAGGTGCAAGCAAACACACACCCAAGCGCATCGCTCTCAAGTCGTTTTCGAGCGTATGCGTAAATCGGTATTGCGCCACATGCAATCACCACTGACTGAACAACAAACAAAATGCTTGTGGATGAAAAAATCCACATGAGTGGCACAAGGAAGAACAAGACAAATGATGTGTGATCGCCAAAAAGATTGCGGCCCATCAAAGTGACAAACGGAGTTTTGCCCTGTGATAGCAGCCAAATACCTTGGTCGTACAGACCGAAGTCATACGCTGATGTACCAAGACCACGATGAATCTGCACAGTGGTAAAACTGAAATAGAATGCATACGTAAAAATTGCCGCGAACACTACAAGAGTCCACGACGAAATGCGTCGGACCCGAGCGGACAAACGATTCATTGCTATGAAGTGACGCGAACCACTTTGGAAATCGCTGACAATACACCGTTGACAAAGCGTCCAGAATCATCTGTAGAAAATGTTTTGGCAAGATCGACTGCTTCATTGATCACCACAGCAACCGGCACATCGTGACTGTACGACAACTCGTACACGGCCATTCTCAAAACATTTCGGTCAATAACCGGCATGCGAGAAAGTGTCCAGCCATTTGCACACTCGACTATGTGACCGTCCAGCTCATCTACATGAGTCGATACTCCAGTCACGATTTCAGTTGTCAGATCATCGATGCTCAGCACCTGCATTGCAAGAACTTCTGTTCCTGTCAACCCTTTGGTATCTGCCTCATACAAAATATGCATTGCTCGCTCGCGGGCATCCGAGCGGGCAGTCTTGCCCCCTGTGCGTGGTTTTTTGTCGGCCGTCACGGTCAAACGCGAGTCACATATTCGGCAGTGCGAGTATCCACTTTGACCCGATCACCAATGTTGACGAACAAAGGAACTTGAATTACTTTGCCTGTTTGCAACGTCGCTGGCTTGCGGGCACCAGACACTCGATCTCCCTGCATACCTGGCTCGGTGAATGCAATTTCTAGCTCAACTGATGGTGGAATTTCAACGCTGACGATTTCGTCGCCATAGCTTGCGATCATCGCTACTGCATTCTCGATCAAGTAATCAGCTGCGTCGCCAAGTGCTACGGGCTTGATCGTTAATTGGTCGTACGTTACGTTGTCCATAAAAACGTAGTCATCACCATCTTTGTACAAAAACTGCATGTCTCGCTTGTCAAGAATTGCTTGTTCAACTTTGATACCGGCGTTAAACGTGCGCTCCAGCATGTTGCCTGTGCGCAAGTTGCGCAATTTTGTGCGCACGAATGCTCCACCCTTACCAGGTTTTACGTGTTGAAATTCGACAACGGTATACAACGTGTTATCGATGTTGAGAGAAACGCCGTTTTTTAGATCATTCGTCGAGATGGCAGGCACAAAGATTCTTTCTGGCTCAGGGTGAGGGTTTGGCTGGATGTTGCGGTTACAAGAATCAAATCTTCTATCCGCACTCCTCCAACACCTACACGATAGACCCCTGGCTCTACGGTCACTACCTCACCGCACTGCAAGGGCTCGATGAAGTCTGAGCGCACCCATGGCATTTCGTGAATTTGCAGTCCAACACCGTGTCCGGTTCCATGGATGAAATCTGGTCCGTAGCCAGCCTGCGTAATGATGTTTCGACAAACCTCATCAATCGACGCTCCGCTCACACCTGGTCGCACGGCCAGCACTCCTTCACGTTGTGCATACACCACAAGATCATGGATCGCAGCGAGTTCGGGAGCAACTTGACCGATCAAAAATGTGCGTGTCATATCTGAGTGATATCCATCCACGAGACCACCCACATCGATGACCACAGAATCGCCCTCGCGAATAATGGTGCTTGAGGGACGATGATGGGGTTTTACAGAGTTCTCGCCTGTTGCCACAATCGTTTCATAACTCGGACCGTCGGCGCCAAAACGTCGCATTTTGTATTCCAATTCGTCTCGCACATCTTGCTCAGTAATCTGCGTCGACATTGCAGTTTCGAGCATCGACTGAACATCGGCCAGAGCCAAATCCGTTGCGTGCGCCGCCAACTGCATGCGTTCTATTTCGGCATCTGTTTTAATTCGACGCATTTGTTGCACCACGCCGTTAGCGGCAATAAGAGAACAAGAAATTTTTGTAACTATCAACTCAAAGTTGAGCATCGTGATTTCGCTCGAATCAAATCCACAAGCCTTCACTCCAACAAGTTCATGCGAGAGTTGCTCGATTTGCAGTGCCTGTGTGCGGGCTTCGACCACCCTTACCGAAGCATCCGACAAACGAAGCTGATCGATTGCTTGTTGTGTGTACCGTCCATCAACGATGAGAACCGAGTCGTCATTTTTTACTACGAGCATTGCTGTTGACCCAGTGAAGCCCGTAAGCCAGCGAATGTTGTCCATGGATACGACAAGGAGCGCGTTTACTCCGCACGAATCTCGTGCTATGTCGAGAGCACGCTGCAAACGACCAGTGACTAATAACGGTTGCAATAGCGGCAATGGCGACAAAGCCGGAGATTTCGTCGAGTTCAAGGCCGCAAATTATTGCTAGTTGTTGTCAAGGTAATGCACAATTGCTTGCACACCGAGCACATAACTCTGCTGACCGAATCCGGCAATTGTTCCAATCGCAACAGGTGCCACAACGCTCGTGTGTCTCCACGACTCACGTGACTGCGGGTTTGAGATGTGAACCTCAACCACCGGACCATCAAAAGCATTGAGCGCGTCAGAGATACTCCACGCATAATGCGTGAACGCGCCAGGGTTGATAATGATCGCCGAATACTTGGTGCGAGCATCATGGATCTTGTTCACCAACCCGGACGCACTGTTGCTCTGAAATGCGTCAAGCGTCAAACCTGCCGCAACTGCTGCTTGTGATGCTGCAGCAATGTGATCTTGCAGGGTCGCCTTGCCATATATTTCTGGCTCACGTGAGCCAAGCAGATTGAGATTCGGACCGTTTAGCAACAAAATCTTGATCGAACGAGCCATGTTCTTATCGTACTTCCATGCGACTGAATGCCTGAGTCACTGCTTTCGTCGAGACATCGGCAACGAGTTCGACCCCGTTCGGTCCATCCAACACGAAGGTCAGACCATGTAACGCCTTTTTGTCGGCCATCATCAAAGCCGTCAAGTCCTCCGCACGACAATCTCGCGGCAGTGCGGTCGACAAACCGTAAGCGCCTGAGACCACTTGCTGATGGTATGCAACTCTGTCATCATCAATCCGTCCCAGAATATGGGCAAGATGCGCAGCAAAGATCATTCCAACGGCGACTGACTCTCCGTGAGCAATCTCGAATCCAGTTGCAATCTCGAGTGCGTGACCAAGTGTGTGCCCATAGTTCAGTACAGCGCGAAGACCACCCTCTCGTTCATCGCTTGCCACGATGTCGGCCTTAATCTGCACACAACGCGCAATACGCGAAGTGCGATCCATTGCCAACAAGTCGTCGCCTGTCAAAAAATGGTATTTTGCCATCTCGCCATACCCACAACGCAATTCTCGATCTGGCAACGTAGCTAATGCATCGGTGTCGCACAGCACGGCATGCGGTTGCCAAAATGCACCAACCAAATTTTTTCCTTCTGGCAAATTGACACCTGTCTTACCGCCAATTGCAGCATCAACCATTCCAACTAGCGATGTAGATACATGCACTACTGGTGTACCCCGATGCCACGATGCTGCAGCAAAGCCAGCAACATCCGTTACCAAACCTCCACCAACTCCGATGACGACGTCGTTGCGATTAAGGCCAGCAGCAGCAAACGCGCGAACGACATGCTCGATTGTCGCCAGTGTTTTGCTCTGCTCTCCATCACCTATCACCACAGTGGTGCTCGGAATATCGGTCTCCACCTGGATGGGGATGGACTGCTGCGTCACGATCACTGCGCGGCGAGCGGTTGCAGGCAGCACTGAATTGAGTTCAACTCGCACACCGGCTCCAACAATCACCGGATACGAACGATCCCCAAGTTGCACGGTTACTTGCTGACGACTCATTCTTGCTCCGACTGAAGAAGCACCTGCAACACAGCATCAATCACTTGTTCAATCTTCTTTCCGGTTGTGTCAATTTTTGCTGTGGCAACCTGCTCATATAAGACAGCGCGTTCGCCACTGAGTGCGCTCAAAACCTGCTTTGGATCATTAGCCAAAAGCGGTCTTACAGTTTTGGAAGACGCGGTTCGTTTCACCAAATCATTCACATGTGCATCGAGCCAAATTACGTGATCAGCCGAAGAAGCAATTTTGTCTCTATTCGTTTGCGAGATGATTGCCCCACCACCGGTGGCAACAACTACAGAGTTTGCAGTCTGTTGAGCGATCTGCGCACGAGCGTTATCCAGAACCGCTGCCAGTACATCTGTTTCGATGATGCGAAATTCAGCTTCACCACCACGCGCAAATATCTCGCTCACTGTACTTTTCGCGGATTTAGTAATCTGAGCGTCCAGATCTACAAACGAACACTGCAAATCACGCGCAATACCAGAGCCAACAGTCGACTTTCCAGTACCCATCACACCCACCAACACCACCACGCCAATTTTTGCTGCCGATGGTTGCGCTCTCATCACCGGTCGAGTCGAAACGCTCACTTCAACGATGCAGCAGATGCTTGAGCATTGCGCACGAACTCCGCAACAGAGTCTCCACCAAATTTACGTTGTGCCTCATTAGCGAGCACGAGTGCAACCATGGTTTCTGCAACTACACCCATTGCAGGAACTGCAGTCACATCGGTTCGTTCTTTGAAGCTCACTACTTCTTGCTTGGTGACCGTATCGACAGTCTTCATTGTCGGTCGATTCAGTGTTGCGAGTGGTTTCATCGCTGCACGAACAACCAACAACTCACCAGTTGTCATTCCACCTTCCGTGCCGCCAGCCAATGTGCTTTCGCGTCGGTATGCCTTCTTCTCTTCGTCCCAAATAATCGGATCATGTGCATCGCTGCCCCTGCGACCAGCAACTTCAAAACCATCCCCGATCTCGACACCCTTCACCGCCTGAATACTCATCATTGCTTGCGCCAGCAAACCATCGAGCTTGCGATCCCAATGCACATAACTTCCCAGACCAACAGGCATTCCGTATGCAAGCACTTCAACGATGCCGCCCAGGCTGTCGCCATCTTTTGCAGCGGCTTCAATCTGGGCAATCATCTGTGCTTCTGAATCCTTGTTAAAGCAGCGAACGGGAGATTCATCAACTACAAGCAAGTCGCTCATGAGCGGTCGCACTGCAGTGGTATTGCGAGCACTTCCCATTTGTACAACGTGCGAAAGAATTTCGACGCCAATAGTTCCGAGAAAAATCTTGGCGAGTGCACCTGCCGCTACACGTGCTGCAGTCTCACGCGCACTTGCACGCTCCAATACATCACGAGCATCGTCGAAACCGTATTTCTGCATACCCGTCAAATCGGCGTGACCGGGTCGTGGCTGAGTGAGTGGCTTCTTTGTCTTGCCAGGCGCAGGTGACATCTCTTCATGCCATACATCGCTTCTCGACCACTCACTATTTTTGATCTCAATTGCAACGGGTGACCCAAGAGTGCGACCGTGTCGAATTCCACCGAGCAGCACGATCTCATCTTCCTCAAAGCGCTGTCGTGGTCCGCGCCCATAACCAAGTCGACGGCGAGCAAGTTCATTTTGCACCTGTTCAGCCGTGACCTCAAGTCCAGCGGGCAAGCCTTCAACAATGACCACGAGGGCCTGGCCATGGCTTTCGCCTGCGGTCAAGTAACGCAACATACCTACAGACTACCCGTGGCATAAAGGCCGACCATGCCCATTTAACGATGCGGCTATTTAACGACGCGGCTATTCACTACTACACAATTGGTTCGTGTAAAGCGCGATTCGCCAATTCGTCGAGTGCGGCCTGACGCATTAATTGCACATCACCAATCTCGTCGAACCAGGCAAGTTGCTGTAATGCGCCTTGATGTACCAACATCCACAATCCATCAACTGTTTTCGCTCCGGCGCGCTTTGCGTCTCGCAGCAATGTTGTCTCGAGGGGGTAATACACCGCATCTAGAACCACCAGCGACGAATGCAACCTAGCTGCGTCGATAGGAGTTTCTTGACTGCCCATGCCGACAGAAGTCGCATTGATCAGAATATTTGCATTTGCAATGTCTTCGATTGTTCCAACGCGTGCGACAGCCACAGA
>JBIHZV010000008.1:0-25949 GCA_044240275.1 Ilumatobacteraceae bacterium
TGAACCGCTGTGTGAATCTCGGTGCGGTCTAAGTTTGACATCACGTACCCACAAACTGATGTAATCGAATACCACCCATCAACACCTCTCGCAATATTTCTGCGTTGGGCAACGAATCTTGTCCTAATGCGCATGTGCCTGTGGTTGTTATCTGGCCTCTGTGTATAAACAGTGCGGTGGTGGCGCCAACAACGCCGGCGATTTGTGCCACTCGTTCTGCTACTCCCGCTATTTCAACAATTCGCGAACCGTTACGAAAACCCCTCACCTCTATGCGCAGTGCACCCATGCCACCTTCGGCGTGCGGTGGCACCAGCATGGGCAGTCGTGCCGTAAATCGGTCTCGTCTGTTTGCCGAAACTCGCGCAGTGATGCGCTGCAGTTGTGGTTGTGCTCGCTTTAATAACACAGGGTCTGCCATTTCGGCTCGATAACAGTCGTAAGCGCCAACTGGTTCAGGGAACCAACACAATTCTCGTCCGCTTCCTCCAGGCCTGCGCAACCACTCGCCGTCGTGCCAACCGATTGACTGGCCAGCAAGTGCGCGATGATGCTGCACAGCGCAGTTTGGACCACCCGTTCCATGCAATGCCACATGCGCTTCATCAATTTCGTCAAAGTTGGATCTCAGATTGCTGAGCAATAAACCAGTCATACCAGGCGAAGCCGCAGCGCCAACGACAAGGGTCTTGTTTTTTACTATCACTTCATCGTGCATCTTCAAGAGATTCATTACATCTGACACATCATCGCTTAACGAAACCACCGATGCGCCATGAGCAAGCATTTGTTGAGCAAGTGGAGCATGCGGTGATCCACATGCAAGCACCACGACCGCCGCTGTTGCAACAGTTTCAAAATCGACGACACTCACATCCACACTGTGAGACCGGTGCACCGCTGCAAGACGTTGTGCCCCATACAGATCTTGGTCGTGCAACAGGATTGAAGTTGTGCTTGTAGCAACTAGATGCTCAACTACCCGCGAACCAGTGACCCCTGCGCCGATCACTCCAATAGCACCAGAAATACCAGTCATGGATTGTGTGCAGTTAGTTCTGAGAATTTGTTTGATCAACAGCTGGGTCGGCTGGTGGGTTGAGTGGACGCCACCCTCCACGCTGTGTTGACGGCTCGGACTTGCCGCGGATTCTCAAAATCGCGCCAGCAATGCCCGCAATACCGAGCACCATGAGGACGCGTCGGATGAAATTCACTGCACTACCTCCGTGGGGCTAACAAGAATCGAACTTGTGACCTCATCCTTATCAGGGATGCGCTCTAACCAACTGAGCTATAGCCCCGAATCTGATTCAGGGACGCAAATCCTACTAGCGCTTACCGTGACTCTCAACCGAGCCAACAACAACCTCTTCTTCCAGCACTGTGACGCGAATGCCACCCACTAGATCGGTGATCAGGTTGAAAATGGTGGCTGCCAGAACCCAAAGCGCGGTGGCCAACACCACGCCCAGAAGTCCCAGAACCATGACATTGACAAACAGCTGGCCGCCCTTGAATTCGAATGACTCCCACCCAAACGACTTCATGAACTGCTGAATGTTGTCAATCGTGCCAGTTGCTGACGCAACACTCCACAGCAACACCAGTGCCACCAGCATGATCAGGTATGCCACGAAATGAAATACCAATCCCACTTTAAACACCGACCATGGGTCGATGTCGCGAATCACACGTGTGACCCTCCGAATGCGTGGTGCAGATTTTGGAGATGTACTCACGGTGACATTGTAGGCAACTGTTGGGCCCAACTATCGCGAGCGAAGGCTGTGGCATATTGACTCCCAATATGCACCTTCACCGATTGCACCATGTTGTCTCCAATGGTGATGCTCGCCAGTTGTGCGCCATTGCGCAATGCAATGTCTCGTGCCATGGACTCACCACCATAAATGCCGCCAAGAGCAGACGCATCGGCGGCAATTTGGGCTCGTGTTTGATCAACGATGTGGGTTGAAACAACAACAAGACAACCAAGCACCAGTGAGGTGACGGCACAACTGAGCATTACACCGAGCACCGCGCTCCCTTTGTCGAGAGGCGCACTGGAGTGAAGGCGTGTAATTATTCTTCGTCGTGAGCTAGAACCAGCGCCGCCGATGCAACAACTTGTCCTGAACCCAAACTCATGATGCGCACACCAGTGGCAGCACGACCTTGACTCGAAATCTCTTTGACAGGGGTGCGAATTGTTGTTCCACCCGATGCAACGACAACGACATCATCATCAAGACCGACCATAAAGGCTGCAACGACGCTGCCTTTTTTGCCTGTCAGCTTGATTCCAATCATGCCCAATCCTCCACGGCCCTTGCGCGCAAAGTTGTTCAGTTGGGTGCGTTTGCCATAACCAGACTCGGTGATCAACAAGATCGCAGAGTCGTCCTTGGCGATGTCTAGTGCAACAACTTCATCAGATGTGCGCAACTTCATACCGCGCACTCCGGCTGCTGATCGACCCATAGGCCGCACAGCTTTTTCGGCGAAGCGAATTGTTTGGCCACCCTTGGTGACCATAAACACGTCGTCGGTGCCCGATGTTTCGATCACCCGAACAAGTTCGTCCTTTGGACGCAGCTTCAGCGCAATCAAGCCATCGCGGCGACTCGAGTTGTACTCGTCAAAGGCAGTCTTTTTAACTTGACCTTGCTTGGTTGCAAAAAACAAGAATCGCTCACCTGCGAGTTCACGGGTGTCGATAATGGCCTGAATGGTTTCGCCCGGTTGCAACGGCAACAAGTTGACAATTGGGATGCCTTTTGCGGTGCGCTCACGCTCTGGAATTTCGAGAGCTCGCAAACGATATACGCGACCACGATTTGAAAAGAACAGCAAATATGCATGCGTTGTAGTGAAAATCACATTGCGCACAATGTCATCTGTCTTCATTTTCGCGCCGCTTACTCCGCGACCTCCGCGACCCTGGGTTCGGAATGAATCTGCGCTCACAGCCTTGATGTATTGAGCTTGTGTCATCACGATCACGAGTTCTTTGTCGTCAACCAGGTCTTCCACGCCAAGTTCACCAACATCGTGGGTGATCTGACATACACGCGGAGTTGCAAAAGCATCGCGCACAGCTGACATCTCTTTATTGATCACCGCTCGCAACTTGGTGTCGGAGTTGAGAATCGCTTGCAGTTCCTTAATTCGTGCCAGCACATCTTTTTGTTCGGTCTCAAGATCAATGCGTGACAATCGTGTGAGTTGACGCAATTGCATGTCGAGGATGTCGATGGCTTGACGCTCGGTAAAGCCGTATTTCTTGCCCATCAACGCTTCCTTGGCTGATGCTGCGTCTTCGCTACCACGGATCAGTTTGATGATCTCGTCGATGACATTGAGAGCCTTGAGCCGGCCTTCGAGAATGTGGTTGCGATCATTTGCTTTTTGCAAACGGAACGTGGACCTGCGAGTGATGACCTCAATTTGGTGATCGATGTATCCGACAAGCGCATCGCGCAAGTTGACAGTGCGAGGAACACCCTTGACCAGCGCCACCATGTTGACTGGGAAGCTGGACTGCAACTGAGTCAACTTAAACAAGTTGTTCATTACAACATTTGAGTTGGCATCACGTTTGAGCGTGATGATCAAGTTGGTTTCGCCACCCGATGAGTTGTCGTTGACATCGGCGATGCCGTCGAGGTCACCACCGTCTACCAACTCTTGAATGCGCGAAGCGATTGCCGAACAACTTGCTTGATATGGCAATTCTGAAACAATGATTTGCATTTGCCCGCGACGGCCCTCTTCGATGGAAACTTTGGCGCGTGTCTTGATGCTTCCTCTGCCTGTGCGATAAGCATCAATGATGCCGGCGCGGCCCAAAATCAAACCACCGGTTGGAAAGTCTGGACCGTTAACAAACTTCATTAAATCGTCTGGAGTGGCCTCTGGGTTTTCGAGCAGGTGCAATGTTGCATCAATAATCTCACCCAGGTTGTGTGGCGGAATGCTGGTGGCCATACCAACTGCAATTCCTTGGCTGCCATTGACCAGCAAGTTTGGAAAACGGGCTGGCAACACAATCGGTTCTTCCGATGTGCCGTCATATGTAGGTATGAGATCAACCGTGTCTTCGTCGATGTCGGCAAGCAATTGCATGGCGAGTGGGTGTAGCCGCGATTCTGTGTAACGACTTGCCGCAGGGCCAAAGTCTGGCGAACCGTAGTTGCCATGGAAATCGATAAGTGGGTGGCGCAGTGAAAACGGTTGAGCCATACGAACGAGAGCGTCATAGATGGCGCCGTCACCGTGTGGGTGATAACGGGCCATGGTGTCGCCAGTAACGCGCGCGCATTTTACGAATGGTCGGTCGGGACGAAATCCTTGCTGATCCATGTCCCAGATAATGCGGCGGTGGACAGGCTTCAAACCATCTCGAACGTCTGGAAGTGCTCGCGACATGATGACCGACATCGCATAGTCAAGAAACGAACGTTCCATTTCGTCTTGCAACTGCACTGGTTGCACCGAGTCTGGGTTGGCAAATAGGTTTTCTTGGCCTGCAGGAGGTTTAACAGGTGGCGCACCAGCAGCCGTGGCAGCGGATGGCTTTTTCGCCACTCTCTTTGTTATTTTGCCGGTTGATTTGCTAGTTGGTTTTTTGCTGGCCATACATCTGTTTCCTTCGTCGTAGCTTGCGCGAATTAAAAGTCGAGGTTGCGCACGTCGCGTGCGTTGGTTTGGATAAACAATTTGCGGCTTTCCACGTCGTCACCCATGAGCACGCTCATGATGTCTTCTGCCAATGCGGCTTCGTCGACTGTTACTTGGAGCAACGTGCGAGAGTCGGCGTGCATGGTGGTGGACCGCAACTCCTGCCAGTCCATTTCACCAAGACCTTTCAGGCGTTGGAATTCTTTTTTGTGATTTGGGTTTTCGCGCAGGAATTTCTCTTTTGCTGCGTCGTCCTTGAGATAAATCTTGCTCTTGCCGATTTCAGTTGAAAACAACGGCGGCTGCGCGATGTAGATGTATCCGGCCTCCACCATTGGTTTCATCTGTCGATAGAAGAATGTGAGCAGCAACGTGCGGATGTGGCTACCGTCAACATCGGCGTCTGCCAAAATCACAACTTTGTGATAGCGGGCCTTCTCGCTATTGAACTCGTCGTTACCAATGCCACCGCCAATTGCGGTGATGAGCGTTTGGATTTCGGTGTTTTTCAACATCTTGTCCATGCGTGCGCGCTCAACGTTGAGAATTTTTCCGCGGATCGGCAAGATTGCTTGAGTGCGTGGGTCGCGTGCATCAACAGCGGTGCCGCCAGCCGAGTCGCCTTCAACAATAAATAGTTCGGTTTCGCTTGCGTCGGTGCTTGAGCAGTCTTTCAACTTGTCTGGCATGCCAGCACCTGCGAGAGCTGTTTTGCGTCGCACCGCGTTGCGTGCGTTTTTTGCTGCGAGACGTGCTTGCGCTGCGCTCACTGCTTTTTTAACAATGCGGTTCGCTTCGGTTGGGTTTTCTTGCAACCACTCTTCGAGTTTGGCGTTGGTTTCTTTTTGTACGAAAGAACGAATTGAAACGTTGCCGAGTTTTGCTTTTGTTTGACCTTCAAACTGTGGTTCGCGGAGTTTGACGGCAACGATGGCGGTCAGACCTTCGCGAATGTCCTCGCCGAGGAGGTTTTCTTCTTTTTCTTTGAGACCGCCGCTTGAGCGTGCGTATTTGTTGAGCACAGAAGTAAGAGCCGTCTTGAAACCTTCTACGTGCATGCCGCCTTCAACTGTGGAAATGCCGTTGGCATAACCATAAATGCCTTCGTAATAACCTGTATTCCACTGCAGCGCAATGTCAAGAGTTTGATCGGCTTCGCTGGCTTCATAATTGGCGACTTTGTTGAACAAAGCTTCGCGCGAGGCATTGAGATGCTTCACGAAATCGATAATTCCACCTTTGTATTGGTAGGTGATCTTTTGTTTTCTGTCGGCGCGTTCATCAACGAACACCACTTCAAGGTCGCGATTAAGAAACGCAATCGTTTGCAAACGCTCGGTGACTGTGCGCGCAACAAACTCTGTGCCTTCAGCGGCAAAAATTGTTGGGTCTGGAATGAATGTAATGGTGGTGCCGGTTGCTGTTTTGCTTGGTGATGCGCCAACTTTTGTAATTTTTGTTTTTGGAGTACCGCCATCGACAAACTCTTGTCGGTAACGCACACCGTCACGGTCGACTTCAGCAATAAGTTTTTTAGACAATGCGTTAACAACACTGACACCCACGCCGTGCAATCCGCCCGAAACTTTGTATCCGTCGCCACCAAACTTGCCGCCGGCGTGCAATACGGTGAGCACCACTTCGAGTGCCGACTTGCCTTTGTGCGGGCCGGATGGATATGGGTCGACTGGGATGCCACGGCCGTTGTCGCTCACTGAACATGAGCCGTCGGCTTGCAATGTAATGACAACTTTTGTGCAATAGCCAGCCATTGCTTCGTCGACTGCGTTGTCAACCACTTCCCAGATCAGGTGATGCAAACCTGCGAGACCGGTTGACCCGATGTACATACCAGGGCGCTTACGAACTGGATCAAGACCCTCAAGGACTTGAATATCTTTTGCACCGTACGAAGCAGAGCCCGCGGTAGACGATTTATTGGCTTTGGCAGTTGCCATTATTGACCCCGAAAAGTTGGGCCCCGAAGGGGATTTTTAGACGAATTAAGCAACATAAATAACACAGTGAAGTCTACCAATTACCTGTTGCGGGGATTGCGTTTTACTCGCACTTCAATGGCGGTAATTGTGCTTGATGTTGCCGCGTTTAATTTCTCAACAAGTTGCGGTTCTAAAAACCTCATCTGAGTTGCCCAGGATGGATCGTCGATTTCTACGATGAGCCGACCTCGCTCAAGTTTGATTGGTGTGACGTGTTGGGCAACTTGCTCACCAACTATTTTTGGCCATTCGCCGAACACCCCCGTAATTGCAGTTGTTGATTCGGCACCGAGTCGGTCGAGTAGTGCGTCGAGTGCACCCGCCAGCGAACTGCTGGTGTTGTGGGTTAAAAAATCTTTCTCGTTTTCGTCTAGTTGCTCGCTGGTATTTTCGCTCATGTTTTGGCTCTCGTTGTCAGTTTGCACGGATGGTTCCACTTTCAATGTGTACGAGAGTGTCTGGATGTGCAGTTTGAGGCAAAACCCCCGCAGACGTAATCAGCACTTGGCCTAGCGGGAAGTGCCGAAGGAGGGCTGCGCTGCGATGTGGGTCTAATTCGGATAAAACGTCGTCGAGGATCAGCACTGGTGGGCTGCCAATTTCGGTAGTAATGAGACGGTGCACAGCCAGCCGAAGTGCAAGAGCGAGGGTTCGTTGCTCTCCTTGTGATGCATGCGTGCGGGCAGGCAAACCATTGATTGACAACTCAATATCGTCGCGATGTGGGCCGACAGTGCTCGAACCACGCCGGATGTCATCATTGCGGCTTTCACTCAAACAACGAGCGAGGCCTTTTGTTCGCCATTCCGGTGTGTACGAGATGCCAATAGGAGTCTCGTTTTCGTTAAGTTCGGCAAGTTCTACGTAAGCAGCTTGAACTTGTGGCGACAACAGTTCAAGCATTTGTGCGCGAGCGTCACCAAGTTGTGTCCCATGCGTCTGCAACTTTTCGTCCCATACATCGAGAGTTGTTGCGATGTCGGGAGAAAGTCGCCCACCCGATTGTTTAAGTAATGCGTTTCGTTGTTTGAGTACACGTTCCACTTCGGCGCATAGCGCATCTTGTTTGGGCCACAATGCGACCAATGCGTCGTCTAAAAAATCTCTGCGAACCGATGGTGCATCCTGCACAAGGTTGAGATCCTGGGGGGAAAACACTGTGGTGCGCACAACCCCCAACAAATCGCGGGTTTTGGCCAGTTTTTGCTTATTTACCAGCACTTTATTGCGGCCTGTTCGACTGAGTTCGGCCTCGATCAGTACCTCACGGCCATCCGAATGGGTAATGGTCGCCCGGATTACTGCAGTGTTGGCGCCGGTTCTGATCATTGCTTCGATGGGCACACCCCTAAAACTTTTTAGTGTTGCCAAAAACGACAATGCCTCAACAAGATTGGTTTTGCCCTGTCCGTTATCACCGATAACAGCAGTCACGCCATCGGTCAACGCGATCTGCGCCGACGCATAGTTACGAAAGTCGGTGAGCTCCAAATGTTGAATAATCACAGGTTGGCAACACTACGGCGTTACTAGTTGGTGAGGCGTTGTGGCATCACCAAATACAGGTAGTCGGGTGCCCCAACTCCGCGCAACACTGCAGGTTTAATCGGGTCAGTTGTTTGAATCGTGATCTCGTCACCACTCACCGCCTCAATGCCGGCAGCTAGATATTCGGGGTTAAAACCAACCGTGATGTCGGAACCGACCATTGTTGCGTCAAGTTCTTCGACTGTGTTGCCAACATCCTGGGTAACAACAATTAATTTGAGCGAGGTTGCAGTCATCTCTAGGCGAACCGGGGTTGTTTCACGGGCCAAAATTCGGCAACGTCGAATTGCTTCCAAGAGCGGTTCGCGCGCCGTAGTCAGTGTGTTTGGGTAACTCGGTTGAATGAGCTGGCGGTAGTTAGGAAATTCAATTTGCAACAAACTTGTGCTGAGGGTGGCTTGGCCAACAGTAAATGTTGCGCGATCGCCTGCCAAACACAGCGAAGCCTCTTCGCCGCTTGCAAGCAGGCGTTGCAGTTCATTGAGAGCACGGCTTGGAATTACTACTTTTTCTCCATGACCCAAAATGTTGCTACCTGGTAGATCGCGAACAGCGAGTCGATACGAGTCGGTTGCAACAAGTCGCAAACCTTCTGGTTCGGCCGACATCAACACACCGGTAAGGGCAAGCCGTTGCATGTCGGACGAAGCTGCCCGAACTACTTGGCGCAACGCATCAGCAAACACACTTGCTGCCAATGTGACCGGTGGAGCGCTTGCTTGAACAATGTTGGGAAAATCTGTTGCCGCAAATGTTGGGACTGTGAACTGAGCACGACCGGAACTTACGCTGACGGTCTCACCGGTGGTTTCTACAGTTACTTTGCCTTCGGACATCGATCTCACTATGTCACTCATTAGTTTTGCGCTTGCCACAACAACGCCGTCTTCTTGGCCGCCAACATTTAAAACAAATTGCACTGAAAGATCGTTGTCTGTGCACGACAACAACAACTTGTCACCAGTGACCTCAATGCGAACTCCAGACAATGCCGGCATTGCATTGTTGCGTGTAGATGCAACCCGTGCTGCTGCACCAAGCGCTTCAGCAAGAACCTCTCGCTCAACTCTAAATTTCATAGCCCGCTCCCTTGCCTCACGTTGTTTATCGTTAAATGTGGATGTTTGTAAGAAGAACTAATAACAGTAATAAGCCCTGTGGATTGGGGATAAAGAGCATGTTTCCCAATTACATCAACACTTACAACCTCACACCCACCCAACCCACTTGTCACATCTTGCAGTTGTGTAGTTCGTGGTGCGGTGGACAACTGTTGTTTATCCACGGATCGCACACCGGCTTTACACATGGTTGTCCACACGTTTTGGTTGAAGGGCAAAGTGTTCATCATGTTGTTATGACGTCTTAAATTTTTGAACGAGCTCGGTTACTTGGTCAAACACTTGCTTGCGCTCGCTCATCATCCGTTGAGTTTTGTCGACCGCGTGGATCACCGTGGTGTGGTCTCGCCCACCAAACAACCGTGCGATTGCTGGGTAACTGAGCTCGGTGAGTTCGCGAAAAACGTACATGGCAGTTTGGCGCGCCGAAACCAATGGACGCTGACGGCTTTTGCCCTTCATTGCCTCGACGTCAAAACCAAGGTGGTCAGAAATCTCGATCAACAACTGTTCACCCGTACGAACCTTTGGGGCAGTGCGGGTGAGTAGATCGACAAGCAGTTTTTGAGCCAACGAAATATCAACAACTGTTTTGTTGAGGCTGGCGTACGCACCAACACGGATCAATGCACCTTCAAGCTCACGAATGTTTGACGTGACGTTGCTGGCAATGAACTCAAGAACGTCGTTGGACACAAAAGTGTTCTCTCGCTCGGCTTTATTGCGCAAGATAGCCAGGCGGGTTTCCATGTCTGGTGGCTGTACGTCGGTGATGAGACCCCAACGGAAACGGCCACGCAAACGGTCTTCAAGGGTTGGAATTGCATCCGGCACTCGGTCGGACGAGATCACTATTTGTTTATTGGCTCCATGCAGCGAGTTGAACGTATGAAAGAACTCCTCTTGCAAGCCCTCTTTGCCTTCCATGAACTGAATGTCATCGATCAGCAACACATCCACCTCGCGGTATCGGCGCTTAAAAGCAGCAATGGTGTTGGAGCGAATACCGTCGACGTACTCATTCAAAAATGTTTCGGTGGACACATAACGAACTTCGTAATGGGCGTAGTGCTGGTGCACGTAATAGCCAATCGCGTGCAACAAGTGTGTCTTGCCCAAACCCGCCGAACCGTAAATAAACAATGGGTTGTAGGAGCGACCAGGTGTTTCAGCCACACGTTGAGCAGCAGCCAAAGCAAATTGGTTGGACGCCCCTTTTACGAACGTTTCGAAGGTGTAGCGAGGATTGAGACCTACCGCTGTGCCTTTGCCAGTGCGGCTTTTGAGGGTTTGGCCAAACGACATAGAGGCTTCGTTATTTTGGGAGTCATTCAGTGAGCCGTTTAATGATTCGTTGAGTTGGACGGGACTATCAAGCGATGTTGGCGAAGTATTGAGGCGATGGATCACGTCGCTAGCGGTATTGGTCTGAACATCGATCAACAGTTGGCGATCACTTGCACCCACCTCGTTGAGGGCGTCTCGAACCAACGACATGTAGCGGGTCAAAATTCTCTCTCGTACGTACGTGTTGGGAACTTGGAGACGCAAACTCATTTTGTCATCGGCAACAGCGACAGCGTCGTTGAATGTAGAGAACCACACAGCCTCTGAAACCTGGGCGCGTAATACTTCGGCCGTCGCACGCCACACATCGTCATGATTGTCGACGTGGAGTTGGCTCTCGATTTCTTGTTCCATGTTGCTCTCGTTCTGTTTAATTCGCTGCCTAAAACCGTTACCCAATAACCACTTGCCATGATCCACAACACTGTCCACAGGGTGTGGATAGCCCCCCCAACATTTCGGTGGGAGAAAGAAGGTAGCAGGTTTTCCACAGGTGAAAAAACTGGCGAGTCCCTGTAGAGTTGGACACCTTAGTCATCGTCGTTTCGAGGTCAACTCGGGGCGCTACTCAGGAGGGGTGCATGAAACGTACTTTCCAACCAAACAATCGTCGCCGCTCCAAGAAGCATGGCTTTCGCCATCGCATGAGTACCCGCGCCGGTCGCGCGATTCTGAAGTCTCGCCGGGCAAAGGGTCGCCACCGGCTTTCAGCTTGATTGGTCGAATTCGTCACCGGGAAGTCTTTTCCCGATTGTCCAAAGAGGGAACATATGTTCGCTCGCACGGGTTGTGGTGTTCGTTACTGCTCGATAATTCACTCGAAAATGCCCATATTGGCTATGCCATTGGTCGCCAGGTGGGTGGAGCCGTTGAGCGAAACCGCATTAAACGCCAATTACGAGCCCTTTTTGGCTCCCGTAGTGGTCAACTACGACCAGGCTGGTACCTGATCGGAGTGACTCCAAAGGCCTCTGGTTCTACGTGGGATCAGCTTGGAGCACTGGTAGACCGCCTTATTGGCCAAATTGAAGCCAAAATCAGCCAGCCAACGCCATGAACTCGGTCGATAGCCATACCTGGCTCCAGTTGGCGATGCTCCGCAGCATCCGCTGGTATCAGTCGCTTCGACCCAATAAACCCTCCCCTTGTCGCTTTTTCCCTTCCTGTTCCGAATATGCCCACGAAGCGATCGAACTCCACGGTTCTCACCGGGGTGGCTGGCTCATGATCAAGCGATTATTACGCTGTCGCCCCTTTGGCCCGTCAGGGTTTGATCCAGTTCCTCTGAATATCCCCAACTCAGGCGTCAATTCGGCCATTTCACCGCCTACCGTCTCTACTGGCCAAAGTGGCCCCCACGAAAGTTGCTGACCCCAAATGTTTGAAATTGCTTCCCGATTAATTGCCCAGTTTTATTCGCTCACCCACAACTACGCCTTGGCGATTGGTTTGGTTGCTGTTGTCGTGATGCTGCTCATCACCCCACTCACACTCAAGAGCACCAAAGGCATGCTCGAGATGCAAAAACTGCAACCAGAGATGCGACGCCTGCAAGCCGAGTTCAAAGGCGATCGTCAAAAATTAAATGAAGCAATGATGAAGTTGTATCAGGGACACAAAGTCAACCCGTTGGCTTCGTGTTTGCCGATCGCCGCGCAGATGCCGGTGTTCATCATCATGTTTCGTTCACTACAAGGCTTGATTCATCGTCCCGACGGTGCGGGTACTGCGTTCGTTCCGAAGTATCTCAACGAAACATCGGAGCTATACACATCCTTGCTTGGTAAGACAGAAATGGTTTCGTTTGGATTAGATCTGTCGCAAACACCAATTGATGCGGTAAACCAAAGTTTTGGTAAGGGCATGATTTATGTCGGCCTTGTTGCGTTGCTTGCTGGATTGTATTTTGTGCAACAAAAAATGGTTGCCTCGCGCACAGTGAGCCCAACAATGTCGGCCACGCAGGCCAAATTAATGCAGTATTTGCCAGTAGTTTTTGCTGTTTTTCAGCTTTTCCTACCAACCGGTTTGATCTTCTATTACATGGTGCAGGCAATCATTCGCATTGTTCAGCAGTTCTATATCACCAAACGTTTTTATGGAAATGATTCGTCGTTGGGGCGCCAAGCACAAGCTGCAAGCGAGCAGGCACGCGACATGAATCAAAAAGACAAAAAAGATAGCAAGAAGGAAATTAAACCTGCAGCAAATCCTGACGCGCCATTTGCGAGTAAGCGCGTCACTCCCCCAAAGGGAAAATCTTCTGGCACTTCGCGACGTCCGCAAGCTCCAGGAAAAAATCGAAGTGGTTCGGTTACTCGCCGACCAAAACCGTAAACATTTTATTCGCCACATCAAATAAGTAACGAGGACATGTATGGAATGGGTAGAGACAACTGCTGACACACTTGAAGCAGCAAAAAATTTGGCACTCGATCAGTTGGGTGTTTCAGAAGAAGACGCCGAGTTCGATGTTCTTGAAGAACCAAAACCAGGTTTGTTTGGACGCACACGTGGCGAAGCCCGTGTTCGCGCCCGTGTTCGACCAACAGCACCAAGGTCAAAACCAGAACGCCGTGATCGTGGTCCTAAGCGCGCAACGAGCAAAGAGGGCGACGCACCAAAGAGTCGTCGTGGACCAAAGTCGGCAGCCGGTTCAGACCGACCACGCCGCGAGCCACGAAAAACATCGGATACTGAGCGAGCACCTCGTCCAGAAGGTCCTCCAGTAGATCCAGCCACTGTGAGTGCTGCAGCGACCACATTTCTTGAAGGAATGTTGACCGCTGCTGGACTTGTGGGTCAAGTGACTTCCACACTCAATGGTGAAGATATCGATATCAACGTGATTGGTGACGACGTCTCAGTATTTGTTGGTCAGCGCGGAGCCACATTGATGGCAGTGCAAGACCTCACTCGAGTAGTAAGCCAGCGCCGCCTTGGCGACCACGACACCCATATGCGTGTTGATATCGGTAGCTACCGCGAGCGTCGCCGTGAAGCCTTGAGCCGTTTTGCTCTGAAGGTTGCCGATGATGTTCTTGCAACCGGTCAACCACGCGTGCTTGAACCGATGAACTCGGCCGACCGCAAAATTGTGCATGACGCCCTTGTCAACTCGACAGGCGTGAGCACACATTCGCAAGGCCAAGACCCGCATCGTCGGGTCGTGGTTGCGTTGGCTGAAACAGTCGAAACAGCCGAATAGTCCTGTAGGCATCGGGCCTATATTTTGAAACCGGTGTTCTAAGGCCCGCATTATGAAGCCCGCAGATCACCCAGGTCTTCGCCGCATCTTCGGCGAAGCCCAAAAAATAGGAGCTTTGGGTTCTGCCCCCCTGTCTGAGATCATTGAGCATGCGGCGACTTTTGCCGAAGCACTCCCAGTTGGGGTTACATCCTGTGTTGATCTAGGCAGTGGAGCAGGAGTCCCCGGCCTGGTCATTGCTGTTGTTCGCCCCGAAATCCGAATGACCCTGATTGACCGGCGCGCCAAGCGAACCGACACACTTTTGCGGTCAGTGCAGTCGCTGGGGATCCAAGACCAGGTTGAAGTGGTGTGTGGCGACGTGGATGTATTGCGGAAACAAGAACGCTTTGCTCACGCCTTTGATGCCGCCTGCGGCCGTGGCTTTGGCCCCCCACTCCAAACCCTGCAGTGGGCAGTAAGTTTGGTGAGGCTGGGAGGGTGTGTGGTGGTGAGTGAACCCCCACCCGGAAGCCCAGACCGCTGGGCCGATGTGGATCTTGGAAGGCTTGGAGTGTCCGCACCAATACGGCTTGGTCCGGTCGCATTGTTCCACGTGGAACATAGTCAGACCCTCAATCAGTAATTCCAGCCCAGAATGTTCCACGTGGAACATTTTTGGCCCCATCGGTTACTCACACACCGCATCCCCCGTTGATTGGTCAGCCTTCGGTAGAATCAGGGTGATATGAACTCGGCAAAACCTGAACCCACCCTGCCGCACCCCGTGCCACGGGTGATTGCTATGGCCAACCAAAAGGGTGGGGTAGGCAAGACCACAACCACGATCAATATGGGCGCATGTTTAGCCGAGCAGGGATATCGAGTATTGATTGTCGACCTTGATCCGCAGGGCAATGCTTCTACTGGTCTCGGTCTCAACACCCGTGAGATGGAAACCAGTGTGTATGACGTGTTGTTGCACGACACACCAATGGAGGATTGTCTTGAGCCAACGGCAGTTCGCAACCTTTTTGTTGCACCATCCAATCTTGATCTAGCCGGTGCCGAAATTGAGCTAGTACCTGCCATGGGCCGAGAAACCCGACTCAAGAAAGCCATTGAGTCGGTATTGGATCAATTTGATTATGTACTGATTGACTGTCCGCCATCGCTTGGTCTTTTGACTGTCAACGGCCTTACGGCTGCTCGCGAAGTAATCGTGCCGATTCAGTGCCAGTACTACGCACTTGAGGGTTTAGGACAGCTATTGCGCAACGTTGACTTGGTGAGCCAAAACCTCAATCCAGGCCTGGAAGTCAGCACCATTATCTGCACCATGTTTGATACCAGAACGAAACTTTCCACCGACGTTGTTGCAGAGGTACGCGAACATTTCGGCGACAAAGTTTGTCAAACGGTTATTCCACATACTGTTCGACTCGCCGAGGCTCCATCTCATGGCAAACCAATCACCACATTTGATTCAAACTCGGCTGGCGCAAAGGCCTACCGAGCTGTTGCACTGGAGGTGAGTGGTGGCGCGCCGCAGCGGATTGGGTAAGGGCTTAGATGCGCTCATCCCTACCAACCGAAATGGCGGTAGTACTACGAGTGGTACAAGTACTACTGACGGTACAGGCACAGAATCAGCAACCGGGCTTAAAGATATTGCAGTCAATGCAATTGACCCAAACCCAAACCAACCCCGCGTGCATTTCGATGAAGCCTCACTTGCCGAATTGACCGCGTCTATTTCGGCAATCGGTGTACTGCAACCAATTTTGGTGCGCCCTGAAGGAAGCGATCGATATCAGTTGATTGCAGGCGAGCGTCGCTGGCGTGCCGCATCGCGAGCAGGGCTGCAAATGATTCCAGCAATTGTGCGAGTCACCGATGACGTTTCATCTGTAGAGCAAGCACTCGTCGAAAACTTGCATCGACAAGATCTCACTCCACTTGAAGAAGCAGCCGCGTATCAACAACTGCTTGAAGACTTCAACATGACACACGAGCAGGTGGCGAGCAAGGTCGGCAAAAGTCGCTCTGCAATTACTAATGCATTGCGACTACTTGGGCTTCCACCATCGATTCAATCCTTGTTGGCCGATGGACGACTGTCGGCAGGTCATGCAAAAGCATTGCTAGGAACCCCAGACCGTTCGCTGCAAGAGCAACTAGCCAAACGCGCAGTCGAGATGGGCTGGACGGTTCGTGGAGTTGAAGAGGCAGTTCGAGAGAGCCAACCTGCAGCACCCACCACGGGTGGGGGAACAGGCACAGGAAACGCGGGCAAGACTCCGGGAAAGTCAACTCTGCCAACTGGGGCAAAGACCACTGCATTGCGTCCACCAGGGCTACTCGAACTCGAAGGTCTTCTTGCAGAGCACTTGCAAACGTCGGTGGGTGTAACTCTTAGTGGTAAACACGGCAAAGTTACGATTGATTTTGCCGACCTCGAAGACCTCGAGCGCATTTACAGACTGATGACCGAAGGGCCTCCGTCGGAAGACTAATTAGCTCGCGCGCAACCCTGTCTCTCTTGTGGAGCATGAGCATAAACAATAACTTGACAGTCCTCACAGACTGTGCACAAACCTGTGGATAACTCGCGAAATGGTTGATCAGTTGGACTTATGAGGAGCAAACCAGTCATTGACCGCTGCACATACGGCGTTGGCGATGACGTCAAAATCAGGTCGGGGGCGCTGGCCGAAAATACACAAAACAGCGGGCATTCGAGTCGCTCGCAGGATGGGAAGACGCATGCCGTTCACTACGAATTGCCCTGAGCCAATCTTGTTGAGTTGCGCTGCGACTGCCTCGGCCAGCCGGTGACCTCCCGGCGAGCTGAAACCTTCGGTTTCATAGAAAACAATCTCGTGGTGTTGTGCCGATGATGCCGCAATACCGACGTATACGTCTGCTTTAAAACTATTGGCCGACGTTGCATGCAAAATCGAATCCGATTCCTCAACCGTCATGACGTCGTCGTAATGCTCTCGCAACTTTCTCGTTACACCCCTCGAGACACGTTGTAGGTCTCCAAAGCAACCCACAACTATCTTGAGCGAATCACCAACCCGGGCCGCGTGATGAAGTTTTTCAGATTCTCGCACCGAAACTATTCCTGGACCAGATCCCGTTTGGCCACTCATACGTGACAAGGCCTGAAGTGTTTCGGCACCACAGATGCCATCGGCAACGAGTCCATAGTTTTGTTGAAAATCGGTGAGGCAATGAATTGATTTGGGTCCGAGTATTCCGTCTATGTGTCCACAATCGAAACCAAGAAGTGCAAGATTTGTTTGCAATGCAATGACATCATCACCGCGTTGATGAGGAGATGTGAGATACAACAATCGCGCACCACTCAGCCATGAAGCCTCAATCAATGCATCCCAAGCATTGCGATCACAAACACCATCCTGAGGCAAACCTCGATGGGTCTGAAATTCACGCAGTGCCGTATGGGTGAACTCGCAGAAATAGCCGAGCTCCACAAGAGAATCATCAAGTATTTTGAGCGCCATGAGGCGCTGCTGCATTGCAGCTACTGCGTTATTGCGCTGGTGGATTGTTAGTGGGAAGTTGGGAGAAATTCTGCAAGCTCCTGTAACAGTTGACCCTTACCTTTTGCTCCAACCAGACGCTTTTGCACTTCACCGTTATTAAAAATCAATAGTGTTGGAATACTCATCACGCTAAAGCGTTGCGCAATATCTCCATGTGCATCAACATCAAGTTTCGCAATGGTCACTTTTCCAGCGAGTTCGGTGGAGAGCTCTTTCAGAACTGGTGCAATTGCTTTGCATGGCCCACACCACTCTGCCCAAAAGTCAACAAGTATTGGCGTAGTCGAACTTTTTACGGTCTCGTCAAAGCTGCTGCTTGTCAGGGTAATAATTCCGTCTGCCATGGTGGTCCAGTCTATTTTTATCGATGAGTAAGTGGCGTTGAGTAATTTGCGTTGTGCAACATAATACTCATGCCAACATTCAACTCTGGACTATGAGTGCTGTGCCTCTAGCCACCGCTCGCAATCAATTGCCGCCATACAACCAGAACCTGCAGCAGTAATGGCTTGTCGGTATGTGTGGTCTTGCACATCTCCACACGCGAATACGCCGTCAATGTTGGTGTACGTCGAGCCGGATTTCGTAGTCAAATACCCGGTGTCTTCCATTTGCAAGATGCCCTTAAATAAATCGGTGTTTGGTCGATGACCAATCGCCACAAATATGCCAGTGACATTCATTGTCGATTTCTCACCCGTGACGGTGTCGGTCATTTCGATGCCACTCACTTTGTCTTCACCGAGGACGCGAGTTACTTGCTTGTTCCAGATAAATGAAATCTTTTCGTTTTTAAAGGCACGGTCCTGCATGATCTTTGAAGCACGCAAAGATTCGCGGCGGTGAACGATAGTGACCTTGGATGCAAATTTTGTAAGGAACTGTGCTTCTTCAAGTGCCGAGTCGCCTCCACCAACAACAACGATTTCTTGTCCGCGGAAAAAAAATCCATCACATGTTGCACACGTTGATAGGCCGTGACCAATTAAACGTTTCTCTTCCTCAAGACCCAACATCAGTGATTGCGCACCAGTGCTGACAATAATTGAATCTGCTGTGTATTCAGTGTCGCGAACCCATGCTCGAAACGGCCGTGAGGAAAAATCAACCTTGGTCACTTTTTCGGTGACGAACTCGGTTCCAAAGCGAATTGCCTGATCACGACAACGCATCATCAACTCGGGTCCCATAATTCCTTCTGGAAAACCAGGGAAGTTTTCGACTTCGGTCGTCAACATCAATTGGCCGCCCGGCTGATCAGATGTAGAAGAAGGCTCTCCCTCAATGACGAGCGGTTGGAGGTTGGCGCGAGCGACATAAATGGCGGCAGTGAGTCCGGCTGGGCCAGATCCAATAATCAATACTTTGCTGTGCAATGGTGTGGTCATAGGGGTGTCTTTTCTGTTCGGTCGGTCTTTAGTCTTGCGGATGACGGCGGCGCATCAGCAACATGCCTGCGGCACAAAACACTGCGCCGATAATAAAATAAGTAGCCCACACTGCGGTATCGCGCGACCACCAGATGTCGAGCAGTGAATGCAAACCGCGAATACCACCAATGACAAGAACGATCAGGACAAAGATGGCACCAACAATCGCCATGCTTCCAAAAATAAGGCCCCGAACGATTGCTACTGCGGGGCGCGTGGTTCGGTCGCGAACAAAGGCAACAATGCGGTCAATTGCGTCAACCGTGCGGGATGCCCACTGCGGATCGGTAAACGGATTAGAAGGCATACCTGCAGGCTAACTTGCCTGAAACGTGACTCCCGAGAGCAATCCTTGATACGGATTGGACCCACTACACATTTCACTTTTTCCAATTTCACGCAGAGCAAGTAACACATATTGTGCTGGCTGAGCAATGATGAAATTGGCGCCGCGACGCTTGGTGTTATTGCCGGTGGTGATGCGTTGACCCCAGCCCGCAAGCTGGGGTGGAGCAGAGTCAAGCGCCGTATACACATCTATTTTCCATGGTGCGTTGCCCATAAACACATTAAGAGTGCCAATGGTGGGTGCAGAAAACTGAACGATCAAACCAACAAACTCTTTGCTCCCGAAGTATTGATTTGAATAACAGGTGGTTGTCCAGTTGGTCTTCGGGTTGCTATCAAGCAGTAGAGGTATGAGCCCTTCGTTTTCCTCTCCATCGTCACCGCTTGGGTCGTAACTCGTGATCGAGACAATCGATGCTGGCTCGATGACGGCAGGCGCGACCAAGTCTTCAACTGGAGCGACGGTCAGAGATGGTGTTGTTGATTTGCCAGTAAACCACAACGCACCTCCACCAAGCAGGCCAGCGACAAGTAGTCCGGCGATGATTTGGCGCAGTCTGACTTTTGCTGTTTTTTCTGTTTTTGCTCTTTTTCCTAATCGTGCAGTTTCTTCACGCGTGTCGTTGTATGTGTTTTCAATCTCGTGACGCTCGCGCCCAGGAGTATCAAAGAGTGGTTGACCAACGATGGCAAGTTTTGCCGGTCGCGGTTTTGCCGGAGCGGCTGTAACTGATCGCGAAGTTGATCTTTCCAACATTTCTCCACCCACGACCATTAACCCAGAGGGTGGTGTGATTTCGGTGGTGCGATCCAGTTCACCACTTCGCGCTGCACGCAAGGCAACAATTGTGTCGGCAGCAGTTGCGTACCGATGATCTGGATTGCGGGCGAGAAGCTTATGAATAACTTTGACCAGGTTTGGTGAAAGCGACGGGCGCAAGCGAGCAAGGTCGGTTGGCTCACGCTGCAGTCTGGCAAGAGCGGTGTCTGCGTCGGTTTCACCAACAAATGGCACGCGACCGGCAAGGCACTCATATAAAACGAGTCCAAGACCGTAGAGATCTGCTCGGCCGTCGAGTGGTTTACCGCGCACTTGTTCTGGCGAAAGATATTTTGCCGTACCCATCATGATGTTGTCGTTGGTGAGGTCATCACCGCTTGAAACAAGCGCTTTTGCAATTCCAAAATCTGCGAGTAAACAACGAGCATCCTTTGTCAGCAAAATATTTCCTGGCTTGACATCGCGATGCACAAAATTTTGTCTGTGTGCTTCCTCGAGTGCTGCTGCCACCGACAATCCGATATGAATTGTCAGTTGAGGCATCAGTTTCTTTTGCTTATCAAGTACATCCCGCAAACTTTTGCCTTGCACAAATTGCATAATGACTGCTTGACGACCACCGTGTTCGATGCAGTCATACACCGCAACAATGTTGGGGTGAGTGATACCGGCACAGGCGACAGCTTCGCGTCGGAAACGCTCTGCAACATTGGCATCATTTGCCAAATGCGGCTTGAGAAGTTTGACAGCAACTTGGCGATGAAGAAATGTGTCGCTTGCTAGCCACACTTCGGCCATTCCACCACGGGCAATGCGGTGCTCAAGTTGATATCGACCGCCAATAAGGCGTGAAAGTGGGCTGTCCTGACTCATCGCTGTGATGCGACAATACTGCCCAAACCCCTTATGAAACGGGGATATCTCGGGGATATCTAATCAGTGAGCTACTTACTTTGTGTGAAACGTGACGCCGATGGCGCGTGGCCCTGTGTGTGAACCGATGATTGCACCAATGTCGCTGACCATGATTTCGCCTGTATAAAACTCATGGAGTGCAGCAACAAACTCTTGTACGTCATCACACTCAGCCTGCAAAACCGAAAGATTCTCGATCGCTCCAGCGTCTCGCACTTTTTCAATTAGCAAAGTGATTGCTTTGCTCCGTGTGCGTTGCTTGCCGCCTTCTTGAATCAAGCCGTCTTTGATTTGCAAAATTGGTTTAATCGCCAGTGCAGATGCAAATAACGCCTTGGCACCGCCGATGCGACCACCCTTTTTGAGGTTTTCGAGCGTGTCGAGCGCAGCCCACACCTGGGTTCGGGCGGCGAGATCATTGGCATATGCAGCGACTTCGTCCAAACTTGCGCCACTTGCTGCCTTTTTTGCACAAGCAACGGCGGCAATACCCTGGCCCATCGAAGCCGAACGGCTGTCCACTATTCGCACTGGAATATCACCAGCAACTGCCCGAGCAGCCAACTCGGCGCTTTGCATAGTGGCCGAGAGTTGAGATGAAAGTGAAATCACGACGATGCCAGTTGCACCGGCAGAGTAGAGGCGACGGAATTCGGCTTCGAATTGTCCTGGCGACGGTGCTGCAGTCTCTGGCAACACAGCAGACGAACCACATCGTTCCCAAAATTGCGCAACAGTCAACTGCTGGCGATCAATGAACTCTTCGTCACCAAAGCGAAATGACAATGGAACGATGGAAATATTGTTGGCGTCAGCCAACGACTGAGGAATATCTGAAGCACTATCGGTAACGATGCGAACGGTCATGATTTTCAGCCTACAGCAGGCTTTTCAGCCAATCGCAGGATGTTTTTTTACAGCAGATTCACGGCGTTTTGCGCGCCAATGACTCAACCACCATGCAAGCAAAACAAGAGCTGCGGCACCACTGACCACGAGTCCGAGGCCAGCAATGGCAGCGACTCTTGCAGTGAGTCGAACACGTTGACCCGCCTGCACTAATCCATCTGGCGTATACAGCACAACTTCGATAGGAAAGCGACCACTCGCGCGAGCAACAACAGGAATTACCAAGTCGATTGCACCATTTGCGGGAATGGTGACCACACGGTCTTCGTTTGGAAACTGCAACTTGGCACTTGAGATCTCAACCGAAACAGTGAGGTCGACTGCAGCATCATTGCGAAGTTGCAAGCGCAAATCACTCTTGCGTCCACCAAGCGTAAAACTCAATGACTCCGGAATCTTGACCGACGCCCGAAGCAATCGAAGTTGATTGCGAAAACCTTTCAAGTACAACGCAAAGTCATCGCTACTCAGTTGGTCGTTAAGCATGGCTAGCCGTGAAGTCGTCCAAGCCGCATGTTGCGGTGCATCAGGTGGCAACATGAGCGATGTTGAGGCGTACTCGTCGGCGAGGGCATCAATTGCCTTTCCAGCAATCGAAACATCAACCCCATTCGAACGAGGCACATCAACAAGTGTCGCTTCCGTGTTGGCGAGCGGCATCGAACTCAATGCTCTCAGTCGAAGTTGCGGAGCACGATCGATTGCAACTGCCAGAGGAGCAAGCAGTGCGGTGTTTATTGGTGCACCACTTGTAGTAGTGAGAATTACAAAGTTGGAAGACAAAATACCGCCGCCATCAATCACTTCCTGGCGTTGTGCCAACAACTCTGCAGCAAGCGAATAGGCAGAAATTACAGGGTTGATTTGGGTGCCAGAGAGCGTCTTGGCAATAACGGGATCCGTTGTTCTTAATGCAACGTCACTCGAGATGCGATACGGCTTGGCGTAGTTGTCGAGTGTGCCAATTTTTGCGGCTGCCTCTGGTGTGAGAACAACAGTGCGCACGTTGGATGTTTTAAGCAAAGAAGCACCGTCTACGTCAATGAGAACATTTGAAAACCATACATTGGGCGAGAGACTCTTTTCTCCATTGCGAAGCTCAATAATTTGATCACCAAGTTTGCTCAAGCGTTGAAAGTCAATGACTCTGCTCGTGCGTTTTGCACTTGATGGATCAAAGGGAACAAAGGGCGCGCGCAACAGATCGTGATTCGAAAACGCAGATTGTAAGCGCGCCAACAAATCAATGTCGACGGGTTGTGTTGAACGCGCAAGACCATCCAAGATTTCGGGTGAAACCTGCACAGACAACGGCGCCGCACCACCTTCCAAAGATTGGGCGAGATCGGCTAATTGTTTTTTAGTCGAATTACTAATTGCGATAGTTCCGTTTGGCGCAAGTGCGAGTGGCGTAGTGACGGTCGACGCAATTGCAATAGGTAATCGTGCAGTTTCAATGGTTGAATTGAAAAAGTTAACAAACGTAGTCAGTTTGGAAACTGGTTGACCATTTTGCACGAAAGAAATTTGTATCGGGTACACACCGTCTTTGGTGAGGCGCAGCGAGTTTGTGCGTGCGGTGGTTGACAGAAACGCGGTGTAATTGTTTGTCTCGGATCGTGCCAATTGAATGAGTCGCAAGTCGGCAACTGCCAGTTGACCAACGGGTTCGATACCTGCAGTAATCGAGCGCACTTGCTCTCGGGTGACTACCGGGGCAAACGCAGTTATGCGAAACGTCGTCGACGGGTCTTGTTCGAGCTGATTTCGAATCGCAGCATCGGGTACACCAACGGTAAAGCGAAATTGTGTGCCTGCAAGAACATTGAAATTTTGTGCCACCAAGCGCACGTCAATGGGCGTGACTACCGCCGCGTTCGCTGCATGAGTTTGGTGGGGAAGCACTCCAAGGAGCGAACACGTCACACCGAGCACGATCAGTACAGCACCACTGGCGCGTCGCAAGCGATCCATACTCACCAGTCTCACCGATAATTGTCTCAAATTGCGGTAGTCCCTCAAGTTCAATCAGTAACGCCTAACCTAATCAACGTGGTTCCGCAGCGATTTGCTCCAGTATTGGCCGAACTTGCGCCTCTCGGGGATATTTTTCGCACAGCTGATCGCCGCCTGTATGTAGTGGGTGGAACCGTACGAGATCTGTTGCTTGATCGTCAGATGGGCGAAGTGGATTTTGACTTCACCACCAATGCACGTCCGGAAGAAACTAAACGCTACTTAACCGGTTGGGCCGATGCCGTATGGACAACAGGCGAACGCTTCGGCACTATTTCTGCGCAAAAGAACGGTCGCACATACGAAATCACCACTCATCGCGCCGAAGCGTATTCACCTGACTCGCGAAAGCCGGATGTTGAGTTTTCGGATGACATCGCTACAGATTTATCGCGTCGCGATTTCACTATCAACGCAATGGCTCTCGAAGTAACGAGCGATGTGCCAGAACTTGTTGATCCTTATGGTGGAGCAGCCGATTTGATGAGTCGCACGCTACGCACCCCGCTCTCGCCAGAAATCAGTTTTACCGATGACCCGTTGCGGATGATGCGCGCTGCACGTTTTATCGCAACACTGCAACTTCAACCAGTTCCCGAGCTGGTAGCTGCGGTGCAAAAATTGCACGATCGACTCAAAATCGTTTCTGCAGAACGAGTACGCAATGAACTCGACCGCTTAATGGTGTGTGATCACCCAACTAGTGGACTTTGGTTTTTGGTTGACACAGGTTTGGCTGAGCACTTTTTTCCCGAACTGCCGGCCATGAAACTTGAGCAAGATCCGATTCATCGCCATAAAGATGTATTGACACACACCTTTGCCGTGGTTGAAAACGTGCGACCAGATGCATCCGAGAGTTTTGATTTCCGCATTACACGGCTGGCCGCGTTGTTTCATGACATTGGTAAACCAAAAACACGCGGGATCAAAGATGGCAAAGGTGTCACGTTTCATCATCACGAGGTTGTTGGAGCCCGGATGTCGCGCGCACGACTCAAAGCGATGAAATATTCAACGCATGACACCGATGCAATCACCGATTTGGTTGCACTGCATCTTCGCTTTCACACATATCAAATGGGATGGACGGATTCGGCAGTGCGTCGTTACGTTCGCGATGCAGGTCCGTTGTTGAACGAACTCAACGTGTTGACGCGATGCGACTGCACAACTCGGAATGAGAGAAAAGCGTTGATGCTCTCGCAACGCATGGACGAGCTTGAAGCACGTATTGCAGAGTTGGCCAAGCACGAAGAGTTGGCAGCACTTCGACCGGAGCTGGACGGAGCGCAAGTAATGGAAATGTTGTCTATCGGTGCTGGTCGGCAGGTGGGTGACGCCCTGAAATTCTTGATGGAAATTCGGCTGGAAGAAGGATTGTTGGGTGAAGTTGAAGCGAGGCGCAGACTCGAACAGTGGTGGTCGACAAAAACTGACTAGCGTTCCGAGTAATGAATTCTTCACGACGCCCAACGGGTTGGCTGAGTCAACTCACGCTCACCGATGACAATGGTGAAACAGTTGGTGGCGTTATTGATCACCGTCTCACGCGACGTGCTTTGATCAATGAGTTTCGCCGTGGCCGACTTCGCAGAGAGCAACTGTGTGATGCGCATCCAGACTTGGTGCGCGCAGCAAAAAACTTTGGTGATGCAACAGGTGTGAAGTGTCCGATTTGCGTGCAAGACAATGTTGCGTTGGTGACGTATGTATTTGGTCCGCGACTCCCAAGCCACGGACGCTGTATCACCAAGCCGCACGAACTTGAAGAGTTTCGACAGCTCGCTCAACAGACGGAGCAGCAGCGCAACACTGAGTACTCAACCAACCAAAGTCTGTCTATTACATATACGGCCTATGTCGTTGAGTGTTGTCGGTCCTGTCGCTGGCATCATCTATTGCGCTCATTACCAATGGCTACAACCCCCAGATCCGATTCTGAGTCAACAAGGCGTAGGTCTCGGCGCTAGTTCAGCCAATCTCTGCAACACGGGTGTGGCACGCTCCCTTCGTGCCGATACGATCCCAAGTCCACATATCCACCCTGCCCCCTCGGGGGCTCCAGCCCCGGTTGGAACCGAAGGGA
>JBIHZV010000057.1:0-6734 GCA_044240275.1 Ilumatobacteraceae bacterium
TGCCGGTTACGGGGTCAATAATCGGGGTCGTGCGACCATCTTGTGCTGCAACTTCTTTGCCATTGATGTAGTTATTGAACGATTTCATGACACAACACTAACCAGCGGCGTCAAGAGTCATGTAATAACAAGGCATCTAATAGCAAGACACCAAGAGGCAGCTTCCATTTAGGCGTAGTGTCGGGTTATGGCATCAAACATCAAAACCATCGGTGTGCCCAAAGAAATCAAGACCTTGGAGGGTCGTATTTCCCTCACCCCTGACGGCGTGCGAGAGTTTGAACGCCTCGGTATTGAAGTATTTGTTGAGAAAGGCGCTGGAGAAGGCGCATCCATCAGCGACGCAGAATATGTGGCAGCTGGAGCCACAATTGTGCCAACTGCGGCCGATGCATGGAGCCAGCAGATGGTTGTCAAGGTAAAAGAACCGAAGGCTGAAGAGTTTGGCTTTTTGCGCCAAGACCTCACGCTGTTTACATACTTACATCTCTCGGCATATCCAGCAGTTGCTGCAGCTTTGCAAAAGTCGAAGACGACGGCCATTGCTTATGAAACTGTGCAACTAGAAGATGGATCATTGCCACTGTTGGCCCCGATGAGCGAAATTGCTGGCCGACTTGCAACTCAAGCCGGTGCACATTTTCTTGAGCGCCCACAGGGTGGTCGTGGAGTGTTGATGGGTGGCGCACCTGGCGTGCGACCAGCAAAAGTTGTTGTGATTGGTGCTGGCAATGTTGGATACAACGCTGCGTGGATTGCGGCAGGCATGCAAGCCGAAGTAACTATTCTTGACAAAAACCTTGATCGTCTTCGATACATCGAACAAATCTGTATTGGTCGCACCACGACGCTTGCATCAAATCGTGGCGCAATCGAGCGCGTGCTCGCCGAAGCCGATCTGCTGATTGGCGCAGTACTCGTTGCGGGCGCACGTGCACCGATTGTTGTCAGCGAAGACATGGTGCGCAGTATGAAACGGGGCTCGGTCATTGTTGATGTGGCAGTTGATCAAGGTGGATGTATCGCAACGACACACGAGACCACTCACACCGAACCCGTATTTGAGATGCATGGCGTCATTCACTATGCAGTTGGCAATATGCCGGGCGCAGTGCCAAACACCAGCACCTATGCACTCACCAATGCGACGCTTCCCTATCAACTACAGATCGCGACACTTGGTGCACGTGATGCAGCAACACACAGTGAAGCAATCCGACTTGGAGTCAGCACTGCAAATGGGCACATCACTAGCCAGCCTGTTGCTCGTGAACTTTCAGCAGATTTTGTAAGTCCTCTTGACGCACTGTGTTAACTAGTTTCAACCAGTCTTAACTAGTTTCAAATTACGACGATTAGTCGCAGCAACTGTCGCGCCAGCCGCACGACCCACACCTGAAGTGTGCATGCTCGGCATACAAACCAGAGCCGCAATGCGGACACTCCGAAAAAATTCCGCGTGGTGAATTGCACGAAGTTGCGCTCGTTCCTAAATCTTCCACTGTTGTAGCGTGAAGGTCGAGTTGAGGCTTGATTGCTTGATCCATAACCAGCATTCTTGCCGATTTCACCACGATCATGACTGATACCAACGACACGCCAATCCATAAGCCACAACGCGGTAGCGCTCGCGCAGCACTCGGTGTTCGCGACTTTCGCCTTGTCTGGTTTGGCTCGTTAGGGTCATACATCGGCACATGGATGCAAAATGTTGTCCTTCCTGCCTACGTCTACCACCGCACAGGCAAAGCTTCGATCGTCGGGTTGTTGATTTTTGCCCAACTCGGACCACTGCTGTTTTTATCGATCCCTGCCGGTGTCATTGCCGATCGTTTCGATCGAAAAAAATGGCTCGTTGCGATGCAGATTGTGCAACTTTCATTTTCCTTTGCACTCGCAACACTCGCGCTTGGCAATCCGCCCATCTGGGCGCTTTTTGCAGCAGCATTTGGCGTGGGCATCGGCAATGCACTCAACGCCCCCGCTTGGTCAGCAATGTTGCCTTCGTTGGTAGCTCCTCAACATTTATCGGGAGCGATCGCACTCAATAGCACCGTCATTAACGGTTCGCGCGTCATTGGCCCCATCATCGTTGCCGTCTTTTCTCAATGGGGTGTCACTACTGCCCAATTCTTTTATATCAATACCACAACATATCTTTTTGTTATTTTCGCTTTGCTCAACGTACATGTTCCACGTTTTGCACCAGACCCAACACAAGGTTGGCGACGCTTCACCGTTGGTCTCACTATTGCTCGCGACAGACCAGTTGTGCGTCGACTCATTGTTTCGCTCGCCGCATTCTCACTGCTCTCGCTGCCTTACGTTGGACTCTTTCCGGCCGTTGCAAAACTCACATTTAACATTGACGAAAGTGGCACCACCTATGAGTGGTTGTATGCCACATGGGGATTGGGTGCATGTCTTGGTGGGCTTGCCGTCGGCACTGTCTTTTCACACGTTGATATGCGGCGACTCATCCAATGGGGATTCGCGGCATTTTCTGTTTCAATGTTTTTCTTTGCACTCTCACGATCGCCATTGCCCGCGTTTGTTTCCGGTTTCTTTTTGGGCTTTGCCTATTTCTTTACCACGACTTCAATGATGACTGTTGTACAAATGCGACTCGAACCCGAAGTCAGGGGTCGCGTGCTCGCATTATGGTTCATGGCATTTGGCGGCCTTATTCCATTAGGCAACATGATTTTTGGCCCGCTCATCGATCGTTACGGTTCACGCGGAATGCTGATGATCGGTTCTGCAACCGCGCTGTTTCTTGCTTGGCGTTGTGACATCAAGGCTCTCGACAAAAAATACCCACCACTGCCTAGTTAGCACTTAGCCAACTAGGAGCGATACGAGTTTCTCGAGTTGCGCCACTCGAGAACCCTTAATCAGAATTGTTGCAGTATTTTCCACTGTCGAAAGCATTTCCACAACTTCGTCGCGCGTTCGAGATTGCAATCCATACATATCTGTTTCAACAGCGATGAGCTCAATACCAAGTTGCTTGGCAAGTCCAGAAATCTGCAGATGATCATGTTCGGGCTCCGACAACTCGGCCATTACTCCAAGCACTGCAATGCGCCGACTTGCTTTGGTTGCGCTCAAAGCATGTAGCGCTGCCGCCATTGATGCAGGGTTTGCGTTATACGAATCGTCAATGATCAATGCGCCACTGAAAGCAGTTCGGTGTTGCATTCGCATTTCCGACAAAACCGATTTTGATATAGCGTCTGCCGCTCCCTGCAGGTCCAACCCCATTACGCCAGCGACCGCAATGGCTCCAACTGCGTTGTGCGCCATGTGCTCGCCTGGCACATTCATCTTCCACGATGCTCTGCCCCACGGTGATTCAACAGTCACCGACGCACATGCACGCTCATCCAAGACACAACTTGTCATCCGCACATCAGCCGTTGGCGCCACACCATATGTAATGACTCGGGCACTCGTAATTGACTGCATTGCCACAACACGGTCGTCGTCGGCATTCAAGACTGCAAACCCCGAAGCATCAAGCGCTTTGACAAGTTCACTTTTGGCGCGAGCAACGCCGTCAATGTCTCCGACTCGCTGGGTATGCGCCGCTGCAACCTTTGTGACGACACCGATGTTGGGTCGAGCAACCGTGCACAGTCGAGCTATCTCTCCAAAGCCACGCATGCCCATCTCGAGTACGAGCGCCTGCACATCATCGGCCGCATTCAAGATGGTCACAGGAAGTCCCTGATCATTATTAAACGATCGCTCATTTGCTGCTACTCGCAAAGTTGAACCAAGTGCCGCTGCAACAAAATCCTTTGTACTTGTTTTGCCAACAGAACCAGTAATGCCAACAACGCGATTGGCAAGTTGTGTATCGAGTTTGTTTCGACCCCAAGCACCTAGTTGCAACAATGCCGCAAGTGTGTCGGGAACCGTAATTGATGTACGTCCACATGTTTTGCCAGTTGTCAAATACGCACCAGCTCCTGCGCTAAGCGCGGCTTCGATAAAATCATGTCCGTCGCGTTCGGCCACAATCGGCACAAAGAGTTGCCCAGGTCGTACGCTGCGCGAATCAAAACTGACACCCGAAAGATGGGCATTTTGACCAACGAGTGTTCCATTGGTCGCCTTCGCCACATCGGCGGCCATCAAGCGCATACCGCAATCCTACCGAGCAAAGTCAATGCCATGAATTCCTAGTACCGTGTTTTTGATGACATCACCACAACGCATTCACGTCGTCGTGCTCTTTGGCGGGGAATCTGCTGAGCATGATGTCAGTTGTGTCACCGCTGCGCATGTGCTTCGCGCTCTCGACGACGACAAATACCGGATCACCACAGTAGGTATAACTCGCCAGGGTCAATGGTGCCTCGTTACCGAACACTTGCCCGACAAATTAGTTGCAACTGGTACGCCGATCTCGATTACACAGATTGCTGCCAATGCTCGCAGCAATGAGCGCACCGTTGTGTTGCCGCTGCTACATGGTCCACTTGGCGAAGACGGCACTATCCAAGGCGTGCTTGAAGTTGCAAACATTCCATATGTCGGCTCAGGTGTTCTCGGAAGCGCAGTTGCAATGGATAAAGGTGTTGCAAAACAATTGCTCGCCGTCAATGGGATTCCCCAACCAAAATATGTATCGCTACAAGAACATCACATCACCGATGCTGCTCTTCAACATGCAATCGACACTCTCGGACTTCCCGTATTTGTAAAACCAGCCAACATGGGTTCATCCATTGGTGTCACCAAAGCTCGCAATTTAGGTGAGCTTCGAGAATCAATAACCCTTGCTGTTACCTATGACGAATGGGTGCTTATTGAAGAAGCGATTGTTGGACGAGAAATTGAAGTTGCCGTGCTTGGCAACCTCACAGTGCGCACATCACTTCCCGGAGAAATTATTCCAAGTAGCGAATTTTATGATTACAACGACAAGTACGTAAGCGACTCAGCGCAACTCAAAATTCCCGCACCCCTTACTGCAATCGAAACTGAAGCCGTACAAAAACTTGCTGCCGTTATTTTCCATACCTTGCGCGCGCAAGGTATGGCTCGTGTCGACTTCTTCTATGAAGAAGGTGGGCGCGGATTCCTGTGCAACGAGATCAACACAATTCCCGGGTTCACACCAATCTCGATGTATCCAAAGTTATGGCAAGCATCTGGTGTCTCGTACTCGCAGCTTCTCGACGAACTTATCGAGTTGGCATTTGACCGCCACACACGTCGTCGTCGCAATACCGACCGCTAGATTGCATCCGACCTATGCGCATCGTTTCCCTACTTCCGTCCACCACTGAGATCGTCTTTGACTTGGGTCTCCAAGATCAACTTCAAGGCGTCACAATCGAATGTAATTGGCCCCAGTCAGCCAAGTCTGGTCGCGAGATAGTTGTCGACACTTTCACGAACCCGACAATGACTCCTGGCGAGATCGATGCAATTGTAAAACAACGAATGGCGGCGGGTCTCGACCTTTACAACCTCGACGATGAAGCACTTGCACGCTGCAACCCAGATCTCATTCTGAGTCAAGACCTTTGTCGAGTGTGTGCTGTAGCGAGTGGCGATGTAGACGCGGCCGTTGCACGCCTCAATTGCGACGCGACCGTGTTACAAATTGATCCGCAAAATTTGCATCAAGTGATCGAGTCAATCAACACCATTGCGGTTGCTGCAGGTGTCGCGGATCGCGGTATTGCACTTACCAACTCATTGCACCGTCGACTTCAAACGGTCGCGACGGATGTCGCCGGCAAGATACGTCCAAAAGTCTTTGTACTCGAGTGGATTGATCCGCCTTTCGGCGCCGGTCATTGGGTTCCCGACATCATCACTGCCGCAGGAGGCGAACCAGTCCTATGCCGACCGGGTGAACGCTCGGTTCAAACCACCTGGGACGAGATTGCTGCTGCAGCTCCCGATGTAGTGATTGTGGCACCCTGTGGTTTTGGACTTGATAGTGCTTCGGATCAGGCTCGTTTGGTTAGTGACCTCCTCCCCTCATCAGTTGCCGTGTGGGCTATCGATGCCGACGCAGTCATGGTCAGACCAGGACCGCGTCTCGTAGATGGCGTTGAGGCAATTGCACAAATGCTGCACGGAAAAAATGTCGACAGCGCATTGCTGCGCAAAATAATCTAGTTAACTACCCGATGCAGGGATATTTAGAATTTGCCCTGGGTACAGCAATGCTCCAGAACTGTTAAACCCGTTAGCGCTCAGTAGCGATCCAAGCGATACGCAAAACTTTTTACGAATGATGTACATCGAGTCGCCCTTAGCAACTTTGTATGTACCTGCAGGACGAGGATCGCAGCCTGGCTGACTTGGACCAGCTGCAACATCGGGCGCCACATTGATCTGCGGATTATTCACCGTTGCAGTTGGAGGAATTTTGAGAATAGATCCGGGAAACGGAAACTGACTTGTTGCAACAAGTCCATTCCACGAAAGCAATTCGGCAACCATGATTCCGTAGAGGTTTGCAACCAGACTTGGTGAATCACCTGCGCGCACCGTATAAACCTGCTCAACTCCGACCGCACCGATAGGCAATGTAGTCACGATGTTGGGCAACGTTGACTCCACAGGTGGAATCGTTGCAAAATCAGTCGGACCAACCGGCACGATTGTTGTTGCAGTGCCCGCAATTGTCGTGCTGCACGCTCCAACAAAAAATAGGCTCGCCAAAACCACTGTTGCGTGTTGGATCGCTTTTGTACTGCTCTTCA
>JBIHZV010000014.1:0-20230 GCA_044240275.1 Ilumatobacteraceae bacterium
GGCACCAGCATGGCTGCAGCATTCGTCACCGGTGCAGCAGCATTGTTGTTTGCTGCACAGCCTTCAATAACAGCACTCCAAGTGCGCGATGTTTTGCAACGCACCGCTACCGACATCGGAGCGCCAGGTCGTGACTCAACATTCGGCTACGGCATCATCAACCTGGTTGCTGCATTTGCCGAGCTCGACGTAATGTTTCCTCAGGCCATCACCGCATCACATACCACCGAAGGTCATGTTGGTGCGTTTGCGATAGGTGCAGCATCGACTTCTGTGGCTACCGCCAAAAGCCAGTGGTACCGCTGCACGGCTCCAGGAGAAGCAACTACAAGCAAGCCAGCAGACTGCACCGCTATCGCCAACGCCGTTGCTGTCAACTACCAATCAACCGTCAAAGACCTACGTAAGTACCTTCGCTACTCAGTGACTACAACGAGTGGTCTCAACGGATCAATCTCAAGCACCTATTTCACGGCAGCAACCATTCCCGAATCCGGTGCATGGATCACGACTTCCACTATTTCATCCAAGTCAAAGACACCATTAAGCGAATTACTGCGGAGCCCTTCGAAAGGCACGCGAACATTTAAAATCGTAAACGGCTCTTGCAAGATTCGAAACTCTGTACTCGTTGCTCCAGCACTGCCTGGAATGTGCACTCTCAAATTCTCAATAGCTGCAAAAGCGCCATACCCAATATTGGGATTCACCTCAATCATCAGCGTTTCATAACATGCCCAATCGCCTGAGTCACGAGATCAGCCCGTACCTTCGCCAACATCGCGATAACCCTGTTGATTGGTTTCCGTGGGGAGAAGAAGCGTTTGCTCTCGCACGTGCCACCAACAAACCAATACTTCTTTCGGTTGGGTACTCGGCATGTCACTGGTGCCACGTCATGGCGCACGAATGTTTTGAAGATGCCGAGACTGCTTCGCTCATGAATGAGTTGTTTGTCAATATCAAAGTTGATCGGGAAGAAAGACCCGATGTCGATGCAATTTATATGGACGCGGTGCAGGCAATGTCCGGACGTGGCGGCTGGCCAATGACCGTGTTTCTAACACCGGATGCAAAGCCGTTTTACGGTGGTACATATTTTCCAAAACCAACATTTATAAAATTGATGAACGCGATTATCGACGCGTGGCACAACCGCCGCGGCGATATTGAAAGCAATGTTGAGGCGCTCATGCAAAGCCTGAGCCGCACAAGTCGGATCACCAACAACACAGGGAGTACTGGAAGCACACAGCCAGCATTGATCGGCGCGCAGCATCTGAGCGCAGCAGTTGAACAGATGCGCCAAACTTTTGATATCGACTGGGGTGGTTTTGGTTCCGCACCAAAATTTCCGAGCACTATGAATCTCGATTTGCTACTGCGGGTCTATCTCGACAACCCGAACGCTGAACTTTTACAAATACTGACAACCTCCTTGGACTCGATGGCCTCCGGAGGCATGTACGACCACCTCGGTGGCGGGTTCGCCCGCTACAGCGTGGATGCTCAATGGCTCGTTCCCCACTTCGAAAAGATGCTGTACGACCAGGCGTTACTCGCTCGCGTTTACCTACATGCGGGAATTGCGCTCAACGAGCCCCGATGGCTACAGATCGCTTCCGAAACCATTGATTATGTGTTGCGTGATTTGTGCCATCCAGGCGGCGGGTTTTTTTGCGCACAAGATGCCGATTCTGCCGATGAACAAGGCCACATGGTTGAGGGACATTTTTATGTGTGGTCCCAGCAACAGGTCGTTGACGCTCTCCCCAAAGATCTGCACCAAGTTGCGCTCGATTGGTATGAAGTAACAGCAGCAGGCAACTTCGAGGGCGCAAATATCTTGTGCAGACTGCAGCATCGCGGCGATTTTTTGAGAAATTCGCAAGTTGAGCGCGCTCGAGCGTTATTGCTTGCATCTCGCAACACGCGATCAAAGCCAGGGCTAGACGACAAGGTTCTTACCGAGTGGAACGGAATGATGCTTGCAACACTCGCCGAAGCTGCGGCCTTACTGCAACGACCAGACTGGCTTGCTGCCGCTGTCAAAAACGGAGAATTCCTGATCAACCAATTGTGTACAGAATCTGGCTCAACAAGAATTAAGCGCAGCTGGCATCAAGATGGAAACCCACAAGCGCAGCATGCAGCACTTGGAGCCGACCTCGCACAACTCGTCGATGGCTTCACCAGACTTGCCGAAGCTACCGGCCACGCCTCGTGGATCACTCACGCCAAAGCCATTGCAGACAAACTGCTCTCCGATTACTGGGATGCCGAAAACGGCGGCATCTTTACAACATCACACACCGGCGAACAACTGATTGTGCGACAAAAGGATCTGATGGATAACGCAACTCCATCAGCCAACTCGACTGCAGCGTTCGCGTTGTATCGACTTGCGGCACTTACTGGCGAAGAGCGCTATACGCAGCACGCCGACCAGATTTCACAATTGCTCCAAAATATCGCCGCCAGCGCACCAACAGCATTCGGCAATTTGCTCAGCGCCGCACATCTGCGACACCGCGGCGTGGTCGAGGTCGCAATCACCGGCGATCGACCTGACTTAGTAGCGCGACTGCACACGCAATGGTTGCCTACCGTGGTGAGTGCCTGGGGCGAGCGATATGACTCGCCCATCTGGCATGACCGCAAAGATGATCTTGCCTACGTGTGTCGGCAATATACATGCATGGCTCCAGCGCATGACGCGAAGACTTTTGATGAAGCACTACGCGTTGCTCTGCAACCAGATTTGGGTTAATTCACCATCCGTTGAGGTGAATAATTTGGTCCGCACTACGTCGTGCCCGACCCGCACTTGCGCTTGCATTCAACTCATCACTCTCGAGTGGCCAACCGAGAGCGATTGCGCCAATCAATTGCATCGCATCCGGAACACACAACCTGGTTCGCAACTCATTCTCGCCACTGAACACTGCAAAGAACAAAGCACCTAACCCTGCATCCTCGGCAGCAAGCAGCATCGTCATCGCAGCAAAAGAAGCATCAACAGTCCAATACGGGGTCGGCCATGCTTCTGCGCTTGCGCCCAATCCCGTGTGCGCCTTGTCATGCTCCGAGTAACGCTCCACATACGCCAGAGGATCAGCAAATACCAATGCGATAACCGGGGCGTCCAGCAATTGTTTCCAACGAAAACTTTCTCGCTTCTCAACGGCAAGTGTGTCATCCCAAAATTTTGCAGTGTCACTCGATGTGAGAATCAGTGCATGCCAACCCTGCGTCTTGCCTGCAGACGGTGCGCGCGAAGCAAGATCTACGATCTGCGAAATAAGTTTGGTATCAACGGGCTGAGTTGAAAACGCGCGCGTCATGCGCCGACCGCGTACTACGTCGGCGAACTCCAACGTTGACTGCTTAGTGTTTGCCGAGTTTGGCCAGAGACTCGGCCATTGTCCAACCGTGCACAATTACAACGCCACTCTTAGCTTTGGTGGCAGTTGCAAACTGAGCAGCAACATCAGCGTCGATCTTTTCTGGTTTCAACGTTTCGTGATCAAGAAAACCACTTTGAGCATTGACCTTGACAGTGAAACTCTGGTCGTCGTACGAAGACTCAACTCCAAAGCGTCGCGCCAAGCGCTTGCCCCATGCACGCTCCTCACCAACTGCGCGGTGGCTTGGTCGAGGAATCAATTCAGTGAGTGACTTAAAAGCCTCAAGTCCGGCCGCCGATGCAAATCGTGAACCGACAACGACGTCTTCGTCGGGGAATGCCATCAGTGCTCGGTGATACGCCTCGCCCATCAAACCCTTCAAAACCATGTCGCGCTTGCCAGATTTTTTGATGCTCATCATTCCGAGCAGTACGCAAGGTGTGCCGCCGATGCGCTCTAGCGTCGAGAAGGTAAAACCGTGAATCTTGCCGTCAATGCGGGCACTGGTAAACAACACCCATTCGTCTTTGGCTTTTGACACTGGGCCGATTCCGAAGGCCCCGCCCATCGCTGCCAACTCATCAAGTTCGGCATCGGTCAGAGATCCACAATCCCGCGTCTCGACCACAACTGACATACCTACAGTCTGCCAGCAAAACTTCGGTTTCGGCAGGGCTCATCTATGCAATCGTTGCAGCATCTCCAAACGATGCTCGTAGTTGACCCATTACTCGGTCAAGGTTGACCGTGTATTGCGCACCAAGGCTTACTGCTTTGTCGTCCGACAGATGCAAGAACACAGGCGCATCACCAGGATGCTCTTTCAACACTGCCTGCAAATCTGCAATCAAGGTCTCGGTCATTGCCTGAGCACTGAATCTCAAGTGCAATGAGTCCTGTGACGAGCGCAAACCTTCCAAAACAATAATTTCAGTGGCCATAAAGCCGACCTTCGTTTCATCACGCGCATCCATTCTGCCCCGCACCGAGATCAGCATGTCATCAGCAAGCTGATGCCCATACTTCTCGAGAGTCTTCGGAAAAACGGTGACTTCAATTGCGCCCTGCAAATCCTCCAACATAAACGTTGCCATCTGGTCGCCTTTTTTGGTGTAACGCCGATTGACCTGGTTAACAATGCCACCAATAGTCATAAACACGCCGTCAGCAGATTCAAGCGCTTCAGGAATCGAACAATCAACTCGACGTCGCAGAGCACCTTCAATACCCATCAGTGGATGATCCGATACGTACAGACCGAGCATTTCTTTTTCAAATTTCAGTTGCTCGGATTTTTCAAAGTGCAAGTCTGGTATCAACTGCCGCTCGCTGAACCCGCCTTCTGTTTCTTCCATCTCGCCAAACAGACTCATGACACCTTGATCTTTTTCTTCGCGACGCTTCAAAGTCGTATCGATAATTGGCATGAATGAAGCAAGCAACCCCTTGCGTGGATGACCAAGCTTGTCAAAAGCTCCTGCCTTAATCAGCGACTCGATCGCCCTCTTGTTCAGCACGTCTGTTGGTACTCGTTCAGCAAAGTCGTAAAAGGATTCGAATGGGCCATACGTGTTGCGGTGCTCAACAATTTTCATCGAGAGACCCTCGCCCACATTGCGAATAGCAGAGAGACCAAACGTGATCTTACGCACTTCGCCATCGAGTACTGGTTCGAAGTTAACGCCAGAAAGATTGATATCTGGTGTGAGTACAACGATGTTGTTCATGCGCGCATCAGAAAGATACACAGCAGCCTTCTCATAATTGGTCTTGACGCTCGTGAGCAAACACGCAAGGTACTCAACCGGGAAATGTGTCTTCAGGTACGCAGTTTGATACGAAATTAATCCGTAGCCATATGCGTGACTCTTTGCGAACGCATAGTCGGCGAACTTTTCGATCATGTCGAAAATGGTTGTCCCCAACTCATCGCCATAACCCAGCTTGATGCAACCCGCTTCAAAACCGGCGCGTTGTTCCGCCATCGCAACTTTGTCTTTTTTGCCACAAGCTTTTCGCAACGTGTCTGCCTCGGCCAACGAGTACCCCGCAAACTTCTGGGCCACTCGCATCACGCTCTCTTGATAGATCATGAGACCGTACGTATCACCCAACAATTCCGCAGCATCCGGATGGAAATATTCGTTCTTTTTGCGATTGTTTTTGTAGTCGGCAAAATCATTGTGCATGTTCTCACCCATTGGACCAGGGCGATACAAAGCCAGAACAGCAGAAAGATGCTCAAACGTTTCTGGCATCAAGGACCTCAGCAACGCCCGCATTGGGGTGCTCTCCAGCTGAAAAACCCCAATGGTGTCACCACGTGCAAGTAATTCAAACGTTGGCTTGTCATCAATCGGCAATTTGTCTACGTCAAAGTCGCTATCGCGGAATTGGCGGATCATCGCATTGGCATCGCTCAGCACATCAAGATTACGCAACCCCAAGATGTCCATCTTGAGAAGTCCAAGAGCCTCGACACCATGCATTTCAAATTGCGTCACCACCGGCGCGTCTTCCGGATTTTGTCCTTGTTCGGTTTTGCGCTGAATTGGTAGATACTCGGTTAATTTCTCTTTTGTAATTACTACGGCAGCAGCATGAATACCAACGTTGCGCTTAAGACCTTCGAGTCCTCGTGCAACATCCACAACTTCTTTGACCTCGCTGTCCGATTCGTACAAGGCGCGCAACTCTGCAGCGGCACGATATCCATCTTTGTGATCACCTTTGGGATCGGGCTCTAGACAAAACTTAAGAGGAGTGTCACGGCCCATGACCACAGGCGGCATGAGCTTGGCAATCTTGTCGCCAACGACATACGGCTTACCCAGCACTCGTGCAGCGTCACGCACAGCGTTGCGCGCTTTGATAGTGCCAAACGTAATGATTTGCGCAACGTGATCACGACCATATTTGTCAGACGCATACCGAATCATCTGATCGCGGTAACGCGAGTCAAAGTCCATGTCAATATCCGGCATTGTGACACGACTCGGATTCAAGAATCTTTCAAACAACAAGTCATACTTGATCGGATCCAAGTCGGTAATGCGCAAGCAATATGCAACTGCACAACCAGCGGCAGACCCACGACCAGGACCAACACGAATCGAATGGTCGCGCGCGTATCGAATCATGTCCCACACGATCAAGAAATATGAGCTGAAGCCCATCTGCTCGATAGTTTGCAATTCAAAGTTGAGTCGCTCGACAACCGCTGGTGGAAGTTTCTGACCCCATCTCTCTTTGGCTCCCTCAAGAGCAAGGTGATGGAGATATTCGCCGTCGGTCTTGAAACCTGCAGGCAACTCAAAGTTTGGCAGCACAGGTTTTCCGAACTCAATCTCGATGTTTGCTCGCTCGGCGATCCAGAGCGTATTACTGCACGCTTCTGGCACATCTCGAAACAACCACTGCATCTCTTGAGCGCTCTTTAAATAATGTTCGGATCCCTCAAACTTGAAACGATTTGGATCCGACATCGTGCAACCTGTTTGCACACACAACAAAGCGTCGTGAGCGGCATGATCGTCCCGGTGCGTGTAGTGAGTGTCGTTTGTAGCAAGAAGCGGAGCACCTATTTTGCGTGAGAGTTCAATCAGGAGTGGATTTGTCCGTTTTTGATCTGTAAGTCCATGATCTTGCAATTCAATAAAGAAGTTATCTTTGCCAAAAATATCTTGCAGCCTTCCAGCACAATCATGGGCGCCAGTGATGTCGCCTTTCATCAGTCGCTGCAGCACGTGTCCGCCCAAACACCCACTCGTTGCGATCAAGCCTTCATGATGCTCGTGCAGCAACTCCCAGTCAATGCGCGGTTGGTAGTAGTAACCCTCCAAAAATGCGCGGCTCGACAACTGAATCAAATTCTTGTAGCCAACATTGTTCTCTGCAAGAAGCGTGAGGTGGTAGTACACCTTGCCGCCAGATTCGGTTTCTCCGCCAGAATCGTCCACTCTGCCCCTACGAGAAGGCCGCTCAGAGCGATGCTCATGAGCCATGTATGCCTCAGTGCCAATGATCGGCTTAATACCCTGCTCTTTGCATTGTCGATAAAAATCGAGCGTTCCGTACATGTTGCCGTGATCGGTCATGCCCAGCGCAGGCTGACCATCGGCTACGGCTGCAGCAACCAACTCGTCAAGTCGCGAGGCGCCATCCAACATCGAAAACTCGGTATGGACATGCAAGTGGGTAAACGAATCGCCCACTGGAATCTCCTTTCGTTTTTCGATCGATGTTTATGGCAAAAAGCTGCGTTGGAGGACAGAGATTATCAGCGGGGTGTTTGCCCGTGTTGTTTACCCGAACTCACTCGCTCTTGGCTAGAGATACGTGCCAGGGCGGTCCGAGATTTCGGGGGCGGCATCACTGCCGGGAACTCCGGGCAATTGGCGCATTTGATTTAATTGCTGATTTGCGGCCAGTTGCTGCGCAAACAATGTTGCCTGAATTCCGTGAAAGAGACCCTCGAGCCAACCGACCAATTGGGCCTTGGCAACTCGTAGTTCACTGTCTGACGGTGTCACTCCATCGCGAAAAGGAAGCGACAACATCCTTAGCTCTTCCGCCAAATCAGGCGAAAGGGCTTCAGTTAATTCAACAATTGATCGTTCATAGATCTCTGCAAGGCGCTCGCGTGCTGGTCCATCCATAGTCATTGAATGCACTTCGTCAAGAAGTTGTTTAATCATCGAACCAATGCGCATCACCTTGGCTGGTGCTGTCACCGTTTCATTTGGAATTTCTGGTGGAATTACTGGTGAATTTTCTGGGACTTCTTCTTGTACAACTTCGGTCATATGTGCATTATCTCACGGTCATTGCGCAAATGCCAAAAACGGAACATGCATTTCGGCCTCCGTCAACGAGCCGTGTCGGCAAATCAACTGATACGGACCCGTGTCATATGGCTCATGAAAACTCACGTCTTTAAATGGCACAAGTGCAACATCGCCAAGACGCTTGCGCGCTGCATCGGTCACTCGTGGACCAAACCAGCCATTGTCAATCGTCTCATCGCGAGTGACGACCCAAGCAACGTCGCCATACAGTTCCTTTGCGGTTGCATGAAGCGACTGTGTTGCACCATTACGTGCGTGAAGCCAACGAAACCTGCCCTCGCCGGACTGATACGCAACTTGATCCAGCACATCGCGGTGCGGAGTAATCGACGCATCGCCGATGTGCACTTGGCCATGATCTGCCGTCACGATCAACACACTCCCAGGTGTCAGTTGTTCAAGAACATCCGCAACCAATCGATCTGCTTGTCGCAGCTCTGCTTCATAAAACTCACCGAAACCGCGCTCGTGAGCAATTTTGTCTACGCCGTCGTAATAGGCGTAAACAAATTTTTGACCCGATCGCAACAAGAGACCAACTTGCACAGCAATGCTCGACGAAGATCTCCAGCCCATCGGACGAGAGCCACGTAAGTGCGCTTCGGTAAATGCAGATCCTTCAAGCTCTGCTTTGCTCAGTACCGGCACTGAAGCGCCCATAAATGGAGGGCATGGCTGCACCATCTCTGGCGGATACGTCGTGCGCAAGTCACCCTTTTCATCGCCCCAGCGCAACATCTGCATCACATGACGCCCCATGTCCATGCGATAGCCCATGAGGCCATGTTCGCCAGGTGTCAAACCCGTGGTAATCGAGGTCAATGCAGTCACCGTTGTTGATGGTGCAACCGTGGTGATGAATCCACCTTGCATCGAAGAAATCGTTGGAGCATGTGCAATGTTGCTTTGTAGTTGATGCCAACCAAGACCGTCGATGACGAGCAATACGACTTGGTTTGCTCCCTCTACCGCTTTGGGCATCCACGCAGGAATTGAGTCTGTACCCCGCGGCCCGAGCAGGCTTGGGATAATGCTGGAGATACAACCCCCTGAATACTGAGGAAGCGTTGGATCTGACACGCGATCTACACTACAACCGTGCGTGTATCTACTCGGGGCGACTATGCATGTCGTGCTCTCCTCTCTCTTGCCCTCCACGAAGGCGAGCCAGGCCCAACATCGGTGCGTGACATCGCAACACGTACGGCACTTCCACAGCCTTATCTTGAGCAGATTCTTTTAGTGCTCAAGGGGGCAGGCCTGGTCAAATCAAAACGTGGTGTAGGCGGCGGATACACACTTGCCCGGCCACCAGAAGAGATCTTGCTCTCACAAATAATTGCAGCAGCTGACGGCCCGATCAGTCTTGGCGATTTTGGAAAACCACACCAAGATGGCTCATGCGATCATGAAGGACACTGCGTACTGCTCGCGATCTGGAATGTGGCTGGTGAACATATGCGCGAACATCTCGAGGATTACACGTTGGCAAAAATTGCCTCTGCGGCTAAAGGCACATCGCCTTGGCCAAAACTACATCATTAATTCTTTAGCTAAGAGAGCGTCTAGCTACAACGTGCAAGCAATGCTTTCATGTCGTCGGGCATTTCAGCTTCAAACGACATTGATTGGCCACTGATCGGATGCAAGAAGGCCAACTGAAGCGCATGCAACATCGGACGCGGCGCCGAGAGTGAACTTCGCGCACCTCCGTAAGTCGAGTCCCCCACTACGGGGTGACCAATTGATTCGAGATGAACTCTGATTTGGTGCGTTCGGCCAGTTTCCAGATTGCATTCAACTAATGAGCTCGGCAAGGGCAGATCAAACTTTGATTTCACTTCAAATCGTGTTCGAGCGGCCTTGCCATCGACAACGACTCCCATGCGTGTTGGGTCTTTCTGATCTCGACCGATAGGAGCATCGATGGTGCCAGACAACACGGTTGGGTGTCCCCATATGAGTGCCAAATAGGTGCGCTTCACTTCGCGCTTCGACAACGCATCGACTAATGCTTCGTACGCTGCTTGCGTTTTTGCCATCACCATCAAGCCAGTTGTACCCGCATCCAACCGATGCACAACACCAGGACGCAATGGGTCACCAGCAGATGCCATTTCAGGGAACCTCGCAAGAGCTCCGTTGACCATCGTGCCTGTTGGATTACCAGCGCCAGGATGCACGACCAAACCTGCACTTTTATTTATCACCACAACATCGGCGTCTTCAAAGATGACATCCAAGATCACGGTTGCATCGGCTGTCGGCAACTCTTTTTTTGGCAACAATGCCGTGTCAATGGATATCGACTGACCTTCAGCGATTTTGGTTTTACCGGTCTCGGCTTTCACTCCGTCGACCACCACTCCTCCGGCTTGTATCAGCGAGGCTGCAGAGGCACGACTCACATCGGCAATCAATGCAACGATGCGATCCAGGCGTTGATCATTGAGCGCTGCAGGAATAATTTCGTTCAGCACTAGTGGACATCCGTTCGATTGATCTGAGAGTTGTACTTGAGCATTGCCACCATCATTGTCGCGGCTCCGATCATGATTGCCATGTCGGCGATGTTAAAAACTGGCCACCACTGAAAGTCAATAAAGTCGATAACTGCACCACGCATCCACCCAGAACCCCGAAATAGACGATCCAAAATGTTTCCAACTGCCCCGCCAATGATCAAACCCGTTGCCACACGCGTCAGGGCGTTGTCGGCTCTGCGCAACGACAGCAACAACAACACCACGACAACCAAGCCGATCACACCGATGATCGGACCGATTCCAGTACCACGCGAGAAAGCCATGCCCCGGTTAAAGGTCAAATTAAATTGCATTGTCCAGATCACGTGGATGATGCGGCCATCAGCTAGGTCTCGAAGAGCCCATGCTTTTGAAACCTGGTCCAACAACACGATGACACCTGACAGCAGCAGACTCATGCGCGATGTTCTCATCATGAAAAATCTGCTATCCGAAAATTGTGTTTGGCGTCTGTCATCGACGGCCGATGCCGCCGACACGCTCAAGAACCGACTCGGTTGTTTCCGGGATCGCCTTGAGACGCTCGCGCGGAATCGCTAAACCGGTGTGTATGGAATATCCATACTCACCAGTTTTGATTCGCTCAAGTGCGGCATCCAACTCTTCAACAATCTGCCTCGCTTGTGCCGAGAGCATGAGGTCGCGAGAGCGCTCGACCACCATGGTGTCGCCTTCGCCGCCCTCTTCATCAAACTGCACATCGCCCATCTCCACATCTTGAATGAGCGAGTTTGCCTCGTCATCAAGTCGTAGAGCCTGACGCAATAGCACGGTTTTCTTTTCGAGCATCAATTCGCGTTGACCAGACAAAAACTTCAGATCAAATTCTTTCGTCGCCTGAATACCATCGGCAAACTCGGTCTTGATGATTGGTGGGCGCGGCGGCGGCTCTGGTTTGCGCTTGGCTCGTAATGCAGCTTCGCGGGCGGCTTCTTTTTCTGCAGCAAGAGCAAGTCGAGCGGCTTCTTTTTCCTCACGGAGGCGAGCTTTCTCGGCTTCCTGTGCTGCTTTGAGAGCCAACTTTTCGGCAGCAACGCGAGCCTTTTCCTTGGCAGCCTCTTTCGCCGCCAATGCTTTCATCTTCTGTTGTAACGCCAAATCCTTCTTGCGTTGAGCGGCAATCTTTTTGCGCTCGACTTCTTTTTCGCGCAACGCCTTTTTGCGAGCTGCATCAGCGGCTTTTTTGGCAGTGGCCTTCTTGGCCAACTCGGCTTTTTTCAGTGCAAGCACTTTCTGTGCAGCAAGTTTCTTTTGTGCAGCGATCTTCTTTTGTGCGGCAACTTTCTTTGCGAGATCAGCTTTCTTGGTCGCCAATGCTTTTTGCGCAGCGAGCTTCTTTTGTGCAGCAACCTTCTTCGCCAGATCAGCTTTCTTCTTCGCCAATGCCTTTTGCGCAACGAGCTTCTTTTGTGCAGCAACCTTCTTCGCCAGATCAGCTTTCTTCTTAGCCAATGCTTTTTGCGCAGCGAGCTTCTTTTGTGCGGCAACTTTCTTCGCGAGGTCGGATTTCTTCTTACCGAGGGCTTTCTGAGCGAGTGCTTTTTGCGCCGCCGCCTTCTTGGCTAGAACCTTTTTCTTTGCAACTGCTGATGGCATGTTTCCCTCTCGAACTTGGCGCTTTACCGTACTTGATCAACACCTATATGGACGGGATTCCCATCTAATTCCCCGGTTGGTTCTAGGCCTGAAACCCACTCAATCCGCTGTGCCAGTGTCTCGGACGCGATATATGTCTCAAATTGGGACACTTGTGACTGCAGTAAGCCCGGCAAACCGAGCGTCAATATGATGCGGTCAGAAACCGCCAACCCGGCTTCTCGCCGAGCTTGTTGCACCATCCGCACAATGTCGCGTGCAGCACCTTCTGCCAATAACGCATCAGTCAATTCAATATTCAACAACACGATTCCTTGGCCGTCGGCAAGAGCGGCGCTCGCAATCGTTTCGTTATCGCCTGCAGCGGCCACCAACTTGACTTGGAACTCATGCGGTTCGAGCGAGACTCCACCAGCAATGACTTCATCTCCATTGATCGACCAATCACCTTTTTTGACCGCGACAATCACTTTTTGAGTGTTGGCACCAAGTCGTGGCCCGAGAGCAGCAGGAATGAGTTGCAATTCGTGTTTGGCCACTTGACCAAGCTCGGTTGTGAGCGTCACTTTATGAACATTCACTTCGTCGGTGATGATCGAGACAAACGATTGCAATGCATTGGCCAATGGTGAGGCAACGGTAAGTTCTCCAAGTGGAAGTCGAACACGGCGCGAATGAACCTTGCGCAATGACAGAGTTGTCGAGCACACGTCGCGCACCTGATCCATCACTTTTTCAAGTTCGTCGTCACTCGGCACAATGCTGGCGTCTGGCCAATCCTCGAGGTGCACGCTTCTCAAACCCGTGAGTTCTTTGTAAATCTTTTCAGTAGTTAATGGCAACAGAGGTGCAGCAATACGAGTCAACACCTGCAACACCGTGTGCAACGTGTCGATCGCTTCTTTATCGCCCTTCCAGAATCGATCGCGACTACGACGGATATACCAATTTGTCAGAACGTCCAAAAATGTACGCACTTGTTGACAGGCATTAAAGATGTCGTATTGATCCATTGACACCGTCGTGTCTTCGATTAGACGCTTCAATTTCGAAAACACGTAGCGATCCAACACGTTTGTTGAGTCGTAGCGAACTTGACCAGTCATTGACTCGGCGTTGGCATACAACGACAAGAAATACCAACTGTTCCACAACGGCAACATCACCTGTCGCACGGTGTCGCGAATTCCCTCTTCAGTTACTGCAAAATCCGAACCACGCAAAATAGAAGATGAGAGAAGGTACCAGCGCATGGCATCGGCGCCATAGGTATCGAATACATTCATCGGGTCTGGATAGTTGCGCAGGCTCTTGGACATTTTTGCGCCATCATCACCCAACACAATTCCGTGACTGACACACGTTGAAAAAGCGGGACGATCAAACAATGCTGTAGCCAACACATGCAGCGTGTAAAACCAACCACGTGTCTGGCCGATGTATTCAACAATGAAGTCGCCGGGATAATGCTGGTCAAACCATTCTTGGTTCTCAAATGGATAATGCACTTGAGCAAACGGCATCGAGCCACTCTCAAACCAGCAGTCGAGAACTTCGGGAACCCTGCGCATCATCGACTTTCCAGTTGGATCATCTGGGTTTGGTCGCACCAGGTCATCGACCACAGGTCGATGCAATTCGGTGACGTTGACACCAAAATCGCGCTTCAAGTCGGCAAGGCTGCCGTAGACATCGATGCGCGGATACGCAGGATCATCACTTCGCCATACGGGAATTGGTGAGCCCCAGAATCGATTGCGACTAATCGTCCAGTCGCGTGCATTTTCGAGCCATTTGCCAAAACTGCCGTGCTGCAAGTGCTCGGGCACCCATGTGATCTGTTCGTTTAACGCAACCATGCGCTCTTTTACTGCAGTCACATTGACAAACCACGAGCTCACGGCTTTATAGATGAGAGGCTTTCCGGTGCGCCAACAATGCGGATAAGCGTGATCGTATGTTTCGTGGCGCAATACAACGCCACGCGATTTGAGTTCGCGGATAATCAGCGGGTTGGCGTCAAACACCAACATTCCTTGGAAATCTGGAACCTCACTCGTAAACAATCCCCGGCTATCGACCGGCACAACTAGGCCAATTCCGTTTTCACTGCACACTCGTTGGTCATCTTCACCAAAGCCCGGCGCAAGGTGCACTACTCCGGTGCCGTCCTCTGTTGTTACGAAGTCACCCGCAATAACCCGAAAAGCGCTCGGTTGATCGGCGAAGTACGAAAACATCGGTGTGTACGTGCGACCAACCAATGCCGATCCGAGCACTGCGTCTAATACCTCGGCGCCTTCCAATTCTTTTTCATACGCACTAAGTCGTGGTTCGGCCAACATATAAATAGTTCCGTTATGACGCACTCGCACATAACTCACATCTGGCGCCACCGCAAGAGCCAAGTTGCTTGGCAGCGTCCACGGCGTGGTCGTCCATGCAAGTAATGATTCGCCGGTTTCAAGCACAAATGCAACGGTCAGTGCCGGATCTTGCACTTGCTTATACGCGTCATCCATGCGTGTTTCGGTATTTGACAATGGTGTTTCAAGTGCCCACGAATATGGCAGTACACGAAATCCTTCGTAAATCAGTCCCTTGTCCCACAGCGTCTTAAACGCCCACATCACACTTTCCATATACGACACGTCGAGAGTTTTATAGTCGTTAGCAAAATCAACCCACCTGGCCTGACGCGTTACATATCGCTCCCAGTCGCTGGTGTAACGCAGCACAGATTCTTTGCAGTAATCATTAAATTTCTCGATACCGAAGTCGGTGATTGCTTGTCGACCCGAAATCCCTAATTGGCGCTCTGCTTCTGCTTCGGCAGGCAAACCGTGACAATCCCATCCAAAACGTCGCTCGACTCTCTTGCCCTGCATCGTTTGATATCGCGGAACCGCATCTTTGACAAACCCGGTGAGCAGGTGACCATAATGCGGCAAGCCATTTGCAAATGGTGGACCATCATAAAAGACATATTCGTTATCACCATTGGCGCCCGTGTCTCGCTGATCAATGGAAGCCTGAAAGGTGCCATCAGTAGCCCAGAACTCGAGCGTCTCATTTTCGAGCGCCGGAAAGTTTGGCTGAGAATCAACCTTTGGATAAGTCACGGTGCGTCATTGTAAAGGCAAATGCGTGCTACTGGCTTGATGCTTAGCAGCGAAGCAAAATGCCTTGCACGACGATCTGCAAAAACAGCAATACCACAAGGGGCGAAAGATCGAGCGGGCCAACACGGGGCATTGCGCGCCTTACTGGCACAAGTACTGGATCGGTCAACATCAATACGATTCGCACAACTTGACCAAGAGGTCCATTTGGGTTGGCGGGAAACCACGAAAGAATCACTCTTCCGATAATGAGGTACGTATAGAGACCTACGAGAGCGCAAAGAATTTCAGTCACGAACAACACGTGTGCCACGAGGTGTCAACAAAAACACTCCAGGTGCAATCTTTTCCATTTTGCCTTCGATTCCATAGGTAACCCCACTCGCAAAATCGATCAGGCGTCGCGCAATTTCCGAATCTGCAGCGCCGATATTCATCGCAACAGGTTGTCCGGACCTCAGCAAATCTGCAATCTCTTTTGCTTGGTCATATCGAGTTGGGCGAATAGCAACTGGCTCTGCAGTTGTCTGCGTGAGTTTGCGCACTGTGCCACCAGTGCTTGAGCCACTTGGTCGCAGCTGCACACTCGAGTCATCGCGTTGTGTTTGCGCGCGCACGGTTGTTGGTCGTGGTGCAGTCCTCGCCCGCGGTGCTTCTTCGTACTCATCATCAAATTCATCTTGATCTTCGTAGTCATCAACAATTTGCCGAGACTGTGGACGTCGAGATGCTCCTGCACCACGCGTCGCACGAGCGGCAGGTCGCTCTGCAGCGATTGAAGCGTCGTAGTCGTCATAGGCGTCATCTGGTCCAAGACCGAGATAGTCCATTGCTCGTCTAAACATTGACATCGTGTCAAGGTTACAACACCCAACTAGACCGAATGTGGACGCTGGCCAAAAAGCGCCGTTCCGACCCTCACCAGTGTGGAGCCTTCCTCAACCGCAATCTCAACATCGGCTGTCATCCCCATCGACAACTTTTCAACCCCCAGGTCCGCGGCCATTTGCTTGAGCAACCGAAAAGCAGCACGAGTCTTCAATGGGTCCATATCGGTTGGGCCAACAGTCATTAAACCCGTGACGTCCAATCCCCCTTGACGAGCCAGATTCACAAGGCTTTTTGCCTCAGCAGGGTCACACCCGCCCTTATCAATCTCGCTGGTGGTGTTGACCTGCAACAGCATTTCGCACTGCCCATTTGTGGTCCGTCCTGCATGGCGCTTGACAAGCTCGGTGATAACCGATGCCCTGTCTACCGACTGCCACACGTCAACAATCTCAAATAACGACTTAATCTTGTTGGACTGTAATTGCCCGATGAAATGGACGGGCAGCCGATCTACACGGTCAACCTGCAGCGACTTGGCAATCAATTCTTGGGCGTAGTTTTCGCCAACTGCGTCACACCCTGCAAACTTTGCGTCGCTCCATGCGTCGATCCCAAAAGTTTTAGTAACAGCAACTACCCCTACACCGACGCCACCGGCGCGAGCGATTCGATCACGTAGCTCGGCAACACGACTCGCTACAAGTGCCTGATTCATAGATATCTAATGGTTGATGTAATGACTGATGTAATGGCGAAAGCGCCAACCATCTGAAGTGTTACTTCAAGAAGTCTGGTACGTCAAAGCCGTCGGATGAATCACGCAATGGATCTTCGCCCGAACCAAACAATTCTTTGATCCGACTTCCGCGTGGCTCGCCACGCGTATCGGCACGACCGTCACCGCGCGCTGACCGCGACATGCCGGAATCCGAACGGTCAAACCCTGCGGCGATGACAGTTACTTGAACTTCATCTTCGAGTTCGTCGTTAATAACTGTTCCGAAGATGATGTTTGCGTCCTGGTGTGCAACAGCGTGCACGATTTCGGCTGCGGCATTGAGTTCGAACAAGCCCATGTCGGATGGGCCAGTGATGTTCAGCAAAATTCCACGAGCTCCCTCGATGGACGACTCGAGCAGTGGTGAGTTGATAGCAGCGGTTGCTGCTGCAATCGCACGATTATCGCCTTTTGCTTTGCCAGTCCCCATCAGGGCAGTACCTGCATTTGTCAAAATCATTTTGACGTCCGCAAAGTCGGTGTTGATCAGACCAGGCGTGGTGATCAAGTTGGTGATACCAGCAACACCTTGCAACAGCACTTCGTCAGCGCGCTTAAACGCGTCGAGCAAACTCGTCTTCTCGGTGGCTACCGACAAGAGTCGCTCATTTGGAATGATGATCAATGTGTCTACTTTGTCGCGCAACTTGGCAATACCAGCTTCGGCCTGCATGGCGCGACGACGACCTTCGAAACCAAATGGACGTGTCACGATGCCAACAGTCAGCGCACCAGCAGCACGAGCGATCTCGGCAATGATTGGCGCTGCACCAGTTCCGGTACCACCGCCTTCACCAGCGGTAATAAATACCATGTCTGCACCGCTCACAATTTCTTCAATATCACTACGACTTGCTTCGGCGGCATCTTGACCAATTGCTGGATCACTGCCTGCTCCAAGACCGCGGGTAATTTCGCGACCAATATCAATTTTGAAATCTGCATCACTCATCAACAACGCCTGCGCGTCGGTGTTTACAGCCACAAATTCGACGCCCCTCAGGTTGGAGTCGATCATGCGATTGATGGCATTTACGCCAGCTCCGCCCACTCCAATTACTTTGATAACCGCCAAAAAGTTTTGTGGTGCACCAGCCATTGTGTATTCCTCCTACGAAGCATCCGCGACAACGGTATTGACTCTGTCACAGACACCGGTTCCTATGTTGGGTACAGGCTAGTTGATCGTTTGCCCTCGCTGTGATCACGACTGAACTACAGGGGTCCCCGTCGATACATCAATACTGACGATTGAGTTGACATCTTGACGGCGCAATAAGACCACCACATTGACGAGTTTGTTCCGCATATCTACTGGAGCCCCAAAGTTGATAACTGTGCCTGTTTTGAGGGTCATTGTGATTTCTTCTGTACCAGCTACGCCCAAGTTTTTGACCATTGGCGCAAGCTCACTTGGCAGCGACATAGCCAATTGACCTGCTGCCCTATACGCCGCGGCCGAACTCGCCCCAGCGGTCAAATTCGGACCGGTTCCTTCGATCCACATGTATTGCGTAGGTCGCCCCTCCACCACACTCAGCACTAAACCATCTTCGTCTATAACACGCGCACGATTATCGACACCAAGAAACCATGCAACAGGGATTCTTTCGTTGATCTGAATCAACACACGACTTGGAAGGCTTGTTGTAATGCGAGCAGACTTAATCCATGGGTCACTTTCGAGTCTCTCACTTGCAGTTTTGGTATCGACTGTAAGCACCGACTTGCCCTTCAGCGAGTCAGAAACACTTCTCACCAATGCGGCATCTGCATATTTTGCGCCTTCTACTTGCACTGTTCTCACCGCTACAAGGGGCGATGCCAAGACAATAAGTGCAACACCAATTGCAAGGACGACGCCCAAACCGGTCATCGCTAGACGCTTGCGCTTGTTGCCCCCAGTAATCTTGCCGACGAACTTGCCTAAAAATCGGTGCGATACAATTAACTCGCCCCACTGCGTACCAACAATGATTTGCGCGTCTGGGTCTTGCGCAACATCATCGTCCGTAATCAACACCCGAACCGACGTAGGTGCCTTATGCACGGTTTGCGAATCGGTATCCGATGGAAAATCACTTTCGGATGGCTGACGAAAGTCTTCGTCCACAATAACGACACGGCTTGGCGCAGTAGCTGACGCACTTTCTGGCACCCCATCCGTTACGACTGGCATCGTTACTTCTCGAGTTTTGATATCGGTGACGGAAGCAATCACTGGTTGCTCTAGCTTCGTTGAAGTCTCATCACCAAACACCGAGCGCAACTCGTCAAGTACTTCTAACGGAACATCTAACGGGTCTTGAAAATCAGAAGACGACAAAATCGAAATCGGAATTGACGTGTCGGCTACAACCGAAGTATTCGAGTTACGTTCAAAAATGTGTTCAAGCCTCACCGTCGCCACACTTGTGTCCGATTCGCTTGTTAGTACATCCATCAGCGCTGGATCTATCGCTGCATCAAAACCCGCAAGACGAATCTCGCTTCGCAAGTCGTATCCAGTTGAATCTTTGACGCGACGACGAATCTCGGCCATCACCTGCACTACATCCGACGCTAAGCCACCATCTTCAGACTGAATAAAATTTGCATGCTTCTCCGAGACATGCGCTGTTCCAATACGAAAACCGCGCATTCCGATCTGATCAATCAACGCACCAGCCGAAACCTCGCCAGGCACAGGATTGACAAACACCGAGCCTGCATTTTGTCCACCAGGTTGATTCTCTCTGCGCCACTTGACAATCTCGGATAACTGATTTTCTGCCGCTTGAGTGTCAGTTGCCCAACCCAAATTGAGTGTCGCCGACAACACCACATGATGATCGGCGATTGCCGAACCCCTAAACCTCAGACCCAGGTCGACTGCATCAACATGAGCTTCGACGCCCCGCAACAAATGAAAAATCCGAGCCGACACAAGTGATGACGCCATGTCAGAACCATGACCACCCGCGTTCATCCGCACCGCACCGCCAATCGTGCCCGGCACACCAACGCCCCACTCAAAACCAGTGAGCCCGCGATGAACACTCTGGCGAGCGGCTACTGGCAGTGGCACCGATCCACCAAAGAGTGCAATCGGTTCAACAATGAA
>JBIHZV010000084.1:0-4296 GCA_044240275.1 Ilumatobacteraceae bacterium
TTGCAACTCTGCACTTGTTGCAGGACGCTTATAAGAACGAGGAGAATTCATGATTGTGATTTGTTGGCGCGATTGCTTTGGCGCAACGAAATCACTTCGTCGGGAAGCTGAGCAACGTCACCACAGCCCATTGAAACACAAAGGTCTCCGGATGTCAGAGTGGACGCAAGAAAAGTCATAAGATCTTCCCGTTGCGCAATCCACTCAACTTTCTTGCCTGGGTGGCTCTTTTCGATTGCATCAACAACAAGTTTGCCAGTTACGCCAGGTATCGGAGTGGTACCTGAGGAGTAAATCTCGGTAATCACAACGACATCAGCGTCACCAAATGCATCCGCGTACTCACCAGACATCACGCTCATCCGATTGAAGCGGTTTGGCTGAAAGACGGCAACCACCCGACGCCATGTATCTGTGGCATCTCTAGCACCGCCCAAGACAGCAATAATTTCGTTTGGTAAATGTGCGTAGTCGTCCACAAAGGTCACGCCATCATCTACGCCTCGCAAATCGAAACGACGTGCAACGCCACGAAAACTTGCCAGTGCTTGAGCGGCAACTTCAAATTCCACACCAAGCTCCATCGCCATTGTTATAGCCCCAGTGGCATTAAGCACATTGTGTCTACCTCGCAATGGAACTTCGACAGACCCGATCAAAACTCGTGGTGCCGTCGAGCCAGATTGTCGCGCTTCGACGTCAAAACGGATGCTTCCATCTGCGAGAACCACGTTGACAGCACACACATCGGCATTAATGCTCATGCCATAGGTGCGACATAATTGCTTCGCGGCGATCTTTGCGCAGACAACATCATCAGCACATAAAACCTTGGGTCCATCGATCTTTTTCACATACTGCTCAAAACTTGAAACAAGGTTGTCGAACGTCGCAAAATGATCGAGGTGATCAACATCAACATTGGTCAGGATTGACCCAAAGAGTGGCAATGCAAGGTGTGTTGAATCACTTTCATCAGCTTCGACCACAAGATGTTGCCCGTTCCTCCATCCGGCACCAAGATCAAGGCCATGCACGTCGCCGCCGATCACAAAACTTGGCTGCAGTCCTGCGACTGACAAGACATGCATCAACATCGCCGATGTCGTTGTCTTGCCATGTGTGCCAGCCACCGCAACTGATTGCTTAAGAGCACAAATTGCACTCAGCATCTGAGCTCGGCTCAGTACTGGAACAGATTGTGCCGAAGCAGCAACTAGTTCAATGTTGGTTGCAGGAATCGCGGTTGAAGCTGTTACTGCATCACAATTTTGCACCGCTGTCTCATCATGCCCGACGATGATGCTCACGCCGAGCGCGCGCAATCGGTCTAGCACTTCAGATTCGTGAATGTCGCTGCCAGACACTTGATGTCCCATCTCGCACAACACTTGAGCAATGGCGTTCATGCCTGGGCCGCCGATGCCAATGACATGAATACGTCGAGCTGTAGTGAGATTAAAATAAGCGCTACTGCTCATCGTGCTACCAACTCGGCCGCTTTTTCAATAACCGCTGCAATCGAACAGTTGCGATGCACCTCACCAAGATTCATTGCTATTTGGGAGATCTGTATCCGCAGTGCGTCATCGGTCAACAGCTCGACTATTTGTCGAACAAACACTTCATCGGTGAGTCGTGACTCTTCGAGCAACACTGCCCCGCCTTGGTCGCTCAATATCTTTGCATTTGTGAGTTGATGATTTTCTGCTGCGTCTTTCCAAGGAATCAATACAGAGGCAATCCCAACAGTTGCGATTTCAGCCACTGTTGAAGCTCCAGCTCGAGCAACAACCAAATCGGCTGCGGCATAGATTTCATTCATATTGTTGCTGTATGCAATTCGTTGATACATGATCGAACCATCGGCGCGTCTGATCTCGCTGGCCAATTGCATACCATCCATATACCTCGACCCGGCGATGTGCAAAATAGCAACGTTCGACAATGATGGGCCCTGCATCTGTGCGACCAGGCTCTCAGTGGCGCTATTCAACACAGCCGAACCAAGCGACCCGCCCATCACCACTACGAGTTTTGCGTCGGCGCTAAACCCGAGGCGTATTCGTGACGCTCCACGAGTAGCGCCGCGGTCGAGATGTCGTAACTCTGCGCGCACAGGTGCGCCAGTGAGTTGCGCTCTTCGCAACACGCTCGGCATCTGTGCCACGGCAACAGCCGTTGCATACCTAGCCTGCATCTTTGTGGCCATTCCTGGCTTGCTGTCATACGAGCAAGTGACTACAGGAATCTTGAGATGACGGGCCGCACGACAGATCGGTGCACTCACATACCCGCCTACTGACACCACCACACGAGGTCGGTGTTGCACCAATACCTGAGTTGCCAATTGCGTTGCGCGCATCATGGTTGGCAGCATTCGCAGATTTCGCTTGATCTTGGCAAGGCTCATTCCACGTTGAAGTCCGTCAACACCAAGAAACACGCATTCAACGCCCGTTTGGGGCACCAGCGTTGTCTCAACACCTCGATCAGAACCGACATACACGAGAGATTCTCGGGGGTGTCCGGACTCGACCAACAACTCGATAATTGAAAGCGCTGGAACCACATGCCCACTCGTCGCGCCCCCCGTAATAACGGCATAAGTCGTAGGGGCAGGGGCAACCATGGCTCTACTTCATATTACGCGCAACATTGAGCAAAAGCCCTGAGGCTGCCATCACCATAAACAGCGAGCTTCCGCCGTACGAAATAAATGGCAAGGTCAATCCTGTAACTGGAAACGCACCAATTACTCCACCAATGTTGATTGTTGCTTGGATGCACAACCATGTCGTAATGCCACCTGCAAGCACCGCGCCAAATGGATCTCGTGCGCGAAGTGCAACTTGAATGCCCAGCAATGCAAGCGCCAGAAACAAACCAATCACCATTGTTGATCCGATGAGTCCAAATTCTTCGGCAACAATTGCAAAAATAAAATCGCTGTGAGCTAACGGCACGTATCCCCATTTGCCAGTACCACGACCAGCGCCAACTCCAGTAATTCCTCCGTTGGAGATACTCAGAATTGACTGCCACACTTGATAGGCCGAGTGACCTTTATTTTCTTGAAGATCTAGGAACGACAAGAAGCGCTGCTGCATGCGCGAACTTGCAGAAATAGCGACGACAGAACCCAACACCGTGAGCGCACCAATGGTGCCGATGAGCCTCAGTGGTGTACCGGCAACGAACATGGTTGACAAAATCACACAGGTAAAGACGATTGCTGCTCCAAAATCTTTTTGGACCATGCACAGCGCGACCGACACAAACCACACAGTCACAATTGGCACAAATGTGCGCTGAATATTTTCTATTTCATTCCTACGACGACCCAAGACACTCGCGCAATACAGAAGCACTGCAACCTTCAACATCTCAGAAGGCTGAAACCTCACCGGACCGATCTCGGCCCATGCTCTGGCTCCGTTGATCGTCACACCAATTGGAGAAAATGGCAGCACCATCAAAACGAATCCAAATCCGAGCACATACTTCACCCATTTGTGCCATATGTGATACGGCATTCGGTAAGTAACGAGCAGCGCAAAGAAACCACAAACTGACCACGCGAGTTGTTTGCGAAACATATACCAAGCAGAACCACCGTTGTTGATTGACACAATCGAGGATGATGACAAGACCATGATCAAGCCAAACACAACAAGCACCGTGATAACACCAACAATGCCGTAATACACCTTGCTTGGCACATCAGTTGCAAGTCTGCTCGCCTGAGCCTTACCGCTTTTGTTCAATACGGCACGGCGCCTCTCGGCTGGTGTGAGCTGACTATCTGCAGAAATCGTTGCCATAAATACCTCGTCTAGTTGCTTTGTTGCCGATTTAACTTTGCTTCATTGCGCACGCATTGCATGAAGTCTTCGCCACGTTCCATGTAATTGTTATACCAGTCGTAGCTGGTGCATGCAGGTGATAGCAGCACGACGTCTCCGCTTACAGCAAGTGAGCGAGCAAGCCGAACGGCTTCCTGCATTGATCCTCCGCGCACCACGCGGCACACTCCGTCAAATGCTTTCTCGATTTCAATCGCGTCATCACCTATTGCCACAACCGCTTTAACATGATTTGGCTGATCTGCGAGCTCGGCTAAATCAAGCCCCTTGTTTCGTCCACCCGCAATCAACACAATATTTTGAAATGACTTAATTGCAACCGCAGATGCATGGGGGCTTGTTGCCTTCGAGTCATTAAACCACTTCACTCCGTCGATCATTTCCACATATTCGATTCGATGAGGAGCATTATCAAACTCTGCAAGTGCAC
>JBIHZV010000011.1:0-22630 GCA_044240275.1 Ilumatobacteraceae bacterium
TTGACTACAAGCGTGCATCTTCGGCGGCCGAAGCAATTTCACTCATCGGGCAATACGGCGATGAAGCAAAGTTTTTGGCAGGCGGACACAGCCTTATTCCGTTAATGAAACTTCGCTTGGCCCAGCCCGCAATGCTCATAGACATTGGTCGCATCAAAGACCTTTCCTACATCAAAGACGGCGGAGACTGTATTGCAATAGGTGCACTGACTCGCCACATGGATGTAGAAAAGTCGGCACTTGTCATCAAAGAAGTTCCTCTGCTCGCCCACGCAGCCGGTTATGTAGGCGACGCACAGGTTCGCCATCGCGGAACCATTGGTGGATCACTTGCTCACGCCGATTCAGCGAGCGATCTTCCGGCAACAACTCTTGCGCTCGGTGCAACCTACGTCGCGCAAGGCCCTAAGGGCGAACGACTCATTGCCGCAGCCGACTTCTACAAAGGATTCTTAGAAAGCGCGCTCGAGCCATACGAAATGCTGACCGAAATTCGTGTACCAAAAATGAATGGCGCAAAGTGGGGTTTCGAAAAGTTCAATCGCCGTGCTCAAGATTGGGCAATTGTTGGTGTTGCTGCGTGGCGAAGCAAAGACGCATCTGGCGTTGCACTTGTCAACATGGGTAGCACCCCTATCTTGGCAACAAGTGTCTCGGAAGCTCTCAAATCTGGCGCATCAGTCGCAGACGCAGCCGAACAGGCAGCAGCCGAAGCAGAGCCTCAAGACGACTTAAACGCTTCGAGCGAATACCGCGTGCACTTAGCCAAAGTATTGGTACGTCGCGCGCTTGAAAAAGCGTCCGCATAGCGATTTCGCTAAACTTGTAGACCTGTCAGTCGCGACCTTTCTTCGGCGTAAACCAACACGCACACGTGTAGTTGCTATTGCGCTATACCTAGCGCTATTTGCATGGTCGATCGAGCGTTTTGGATTACCCGTTGATCGCATTGCAGTCACAGGATGGATACTCGTCGCATTCATTTTCGCCAACGTCAGCAAGACATGGAAAGACCAACTTGCCATGTTGCGCGACTGGTCAATTTTTGCAGGAATGCTGTTTGCTTACGAATACAGTCGCGGACTTTCCGATCAACTCGGTCGCCCCATTTCGTATTTGGCAGTTCGCAATTTCGATCGCGCACTCTTTTTTGGCACAGACCCCAATGTGTGGATGCAACAGAATCTCAATATTTCGAAAGTCCTCAGTTGGTACGAATACCCACTGGCAGTTACCTACATGACTCACTTTATTTTTCCACCTGGAGTTGCGGTGTTGCTGTGGTGGATTAATCGAGACATGTGGGTGCGTTATGTGCGCCGGCTGAGCATCTTGTTCTTTTTATCATGTGCCACATTTGCTGCATTCCCCGTCGCGCCACCTTGGCTTACAGCAAAGCAGGGTTACATTGCGCCAATAAAACGCATTACCGCTCGAGCATGGTCGCACATGGGCATCAAGTCGGTGAGCAAAGTATTTGACCGCGGTACCGCCATTACTAATCCGTACGCAGCAATGCCTTCGTTGCACGCCGCGTGTGCACTCTTGGTCGTATTGTTCTTTTTCCCATACATGCCAAAGTGGTTGCGAGTCATCTCGCTTGCATTGCCAGCGAGCATGGCTCTTTGTCTTGTCTATTTCGGCGAGCACTATGTTGCCGACATTCTGGCTGGCTGGCTCTACGTGGGCATTGCAATCTGGATTTCAAACAGATGGGAAAAACGAAAATCTGGCTCAGCGAAAGCGAGCGCGCGCGTTAAAAAGTGATTTGAGCCGATGCTCGCGACGCAATATATGGCTTGAAGTATTGGGCGCGAATCTCATTGTGTGATGCATCTTCGTCGTACTGCCGCCAACCATCAACATCGTCAAAAGTTGCAACGATCAGGTAGTCGGCATTAACTGCAGTCGACACGCCCAAGTCGGGTCCGCAGTGATATTCACGTACGGATGAGATGTGCGATGCCATGGTTCTCAGCACAGCCGAAACGGTCTCGGCATAGTTCGGTGGCACCTGATCATTCCACGTGATTGCTACGACATGCTGCAGCATTACAACAACCCTCCATAAGACCCACCGTCTACTTGCAAATTTGCACCGGTCACAAACTTTGCTCCCTCACCACACAAAAACGCAACTACCTGGCCAAAGTCTGCAGGATCGCCCGCTACCCCAGCTGGAATACCGAGCGCCGATGCATCTGGTGTCGCTCCATACAGTTGCGTGATTCGATCAGTTGCATGAATGCCTGGTTGCACGGTGTTGACAGTTATTCCATCTTGTGCAACTTCACGTGCAACTGTTTTCAAAAATCCAGTCACCCCAGCGCGTGCAGTGTTAGACAAAATCAAATTTGCCATTGGCTGACGCACAGCAACTGACGTAATGGCAATGATGCGACCCCACTTGCGCGCCTGCATACCCGGCAAGGCTTCTTTGCACATACCAATTACCGACAACAAGTTTTGTTCAAGTGCTGCTGGATATGCGTCCAAATCAGTTGATGCAAAGTTTCCTGCTGGTGGTCCGCCACCGTTTGCCACCAAAATATCGATGTGTCCAAGTATCGCTATGGCTTCGCGTACAAAATTTGCACCGCCCTCACCAGTCGAAACATCCGCAACAATGCCGATGCAGCCATTGCCAATACTTTTTGCTGCTTCGGCCACACGTGCAGCATCGCGACTACAAATAACGACTCGTACTCCCTCGTTGGCGAGCGCCTGCGCAGTTGCAAAACCTAAACCTGCAGAACCAGCAGCAATAGCCGCAGTTCGCGTGCTAATCCCCAGATCCATAGCCCAAAACGCTACTGCGATCAGTGCTAACTTGGTGCCGTTAGGTGGTGAGAAAACCCATGGCTGGGTACCAAGAAGACGAACGCTTTCTGGACGCGATCGCTGATGCCGAGCCGTATCCGTATTGGATGGAAGATGTCGACGAACCCGACTCCAATCCGATGCTCGTGCGTGACGACTCGTGCGACTTATGCATAGTCGGTGGTGGCTACACGGGCCTCTGGACTGCGATCTTGGCCAAAGAACGCAATCCTTCTGCCGATGTCATTTTGATCGACTCACACGAAGTTGGGTCTGCAGCGAGCGGTCGCAACGGCGGCTTCATGGATTCGAGCCTGACGCACGGCATAGCCAACGCGCAGCAACGCTTCCCCAAAGAAGTTGGTCTGCTTGAAGATTTGGGACTCGAAAACCTCAACCAAATTGAAGCAGCAATTCGCCGCTACAACATCGACTGCGACTTCGAGCGCAACGGTGTAATCGAGATTGCAAGTACACGTCATGCAGGCAACTATCTCGATGAGATGCGCGAAGACTACGAGCAACTGCTCGAGTTGGGTCACAAAGTTGAATGGCTCGATCAACAAGCTGTGCAACGCGAAGTTGCATCTCCAATTTTTACTGGCGGCATGTGGTGCAAAGACACCGCTGCACTGGTCGATCCAGCACGCCTCGTGTGGGGGCTTAAAAGTGCGGCCGAAAGTCTTGGCGTGCGCATCTTTGAAGACACGCGAGCTACTGGCCTTGACTACTCAGGAACAGGTGTCTCCATCGAAACTGCGTTGGCCGACATTAAAGCCAAGCATGTTGCGCTCGCCACCAACGCATTCAAACCACTACTTAAGCGCATGCACAACTACATCGCGCCGGTGTATGACTACTGCCTCGTTACTGAGCCACTGAACGCACAACAACTTGACAGTTTGGGTTGGAAAAATCGACAAGGTTTGTCTGACATCTCCAATCAGTTTCACTACTACCGACTCACTGCCGACAATCGGATTTTGTGGGGCGGATACGACGCCATGTATTTCTTCGGCGGAAAAATGAGTGTTGATCTTGAATCACGTCCAGAGAGTTGGGCAAAGTTGTCGCGGCACTTCTTCGAAACATTCCCCCAGCTTGAAGGCGTCAAATTTTCGCATGTATGGGGCGGCGCCATCGATACCTGCAGCCGCTATAGCGTGTTTTGGGGTCAAGCAATGCGCAATCGAGTTGCATACGCGATCGGCTACACCGGCCTTGGTGTAGCAAGCTCGCGATTTGGAGCCGAAGTCATGCTCGATTTGCTCGACGGGCGCAAGACCCAAGCCACTCAAACCAAATTTGTACAAAGCAAGCCACTGCCTTTTCCACCCGAGCCATTTCGCTTTATCGGCATTCAGACAACCCGCTGGGCACTCAGCCGTGAAGACCGCACGGGCAAACGCAACCTCTGGCTGCGCACTCTGGACCGACTGGGTTTGGGCTTCGACTCGTAACCCTCGTGCATCTACAGTGAGTCAATGAGTTTTCCCACACTCACCTCGGTAGACCAAGTACGAAACGCACTCGGTGGGCAAAGCTATTTGGCCGATGAGGGTCTTGCAACTGCAGTTTTCTTGGCGTTGTCACTCAAGCGGCCCCTCCTATTGGAAGGTGAAGCAGGTGTTGGTAAAACCGAATTAGCAAAAGTGATCGCAGCAATGACAGGTGGCGAACTCATTCGCTTGCAGTGTTACGAAGGCATCGATGCATCTCAGGCTGTGTACGACTGGGATTACTCGCGTCAGCTGTTGCACCTGCGCGCTGCCGAAGCATCGGGTGAAGCAAAGTCTAAAAACACTTCGCTTCTTGAAAGCGAGTTGTACAACGAAAGGTTTTTGATCAAGCGTGCACTGTTGCGCGCTATCGACAACCGCACCACTCCTGCAGTGCTCTTGATCGACGAAATCGACAGAGCCGATGACGAGTTTGAGGCATACCTTCTCGAGATCTTGTCCGATTTTCAAATCACTGTTCCCGAACTGGGCACATTTAGTACGACCACCCCACCAATCGTGGTGCTCACTTCCAATCGCACGCGCGATGTGCACGACGCACTGAAACGTCGATGTCTCTACCACTGGGTTGAACACCCAAATTTTGAACGCGAAGTTGCCATCGTTCGGTTGCGTGTTCCACAAATCGCAGAGTCGCTCGCACGACAAGTGGCTGCAGCAGTCGAAGCAATGCGTGGGCTCAATTTGTATAAGCCACCAGGTGTTGCTGAAACTATCGATTGGGCGACTGCGCTTGGTCAACTTGGGATTCTTGAGCTTGACGAGACCAGCGTTACTGCAACGCTGGGTACTGTGCTCAAGTACCGCGAAGATCACGAACGTGTGCGCGAAACGGGCATTGCCGATCTTGTGAGACAAGCCTTCGACCGCGGCTTGTCTCATAACTAGAGCGCATCAGTTATGTCGACAGCGCTGAAGCAGCCTGCTGGCTCATCGGCAGACGAAATGGCGGTTTCGTTTGCGCGTGTGTTGCGCGGTGCAGGTATCAGCGTGCCAATCGATTCGGTGATCACGTTTGTGCAAGCACTCGACGTTGTATCGATGACCAAACGCGACGATGTGTATTGGGCCGGCCGTGCCACATTGGTGCATCGACCAGAAGATCAACAGCTGTACGACAGAGCATTTGCAGTTTTTTGGGAACACCGTAATGCAACAGACACAGATGAAGGCGGCCCGCCACAAAAGATCACGCTTTTGCTCGATGACGAAGACGGCCCAGGCAAAGAAGATGACGCAAACAACGACGATCACGACAACAACCAGACAATGCAAATGCGCTTTACTGCAAACGAATCATTGCGCAACAAAGATTTTGCTCAGTACACCGAAGAAGAGCTGCATGAGTCACAACGCCTGATGCATCAACTTCGTCTCGCTGGCCCTCCCCGACAATCACTTCGCCTCACACATGCAAAACGCAGTGGTTCTCGACACGACTTGCGTCGCACGGTTCGTGCATCTCTCGCATTCGGTGGCGAGCCGGCTCGTTTGCACTGGCGCAAACCAAGTGAACGCCAACGCCAACTTGTTGTGCTTCTCGATATCTCGGGCAGCATGGAGCCATACGCGCGAGCACTTCTTCGTTTCATGCACGCAGCCGTTGTCGGTAGGCAGCGAGTTGAGGCATTTACGTTTGGCACACGACTCACTCGGCTGACAAAAGAACTCAATAGTCGCGACCCAGACAAAGCCCTTACGCGCGCTGCAGCACAGGTGCCTGACTGGAGCGGAGGCACGCGACTCGGCGAAAGCCTGCGCCGTTTTAACGCAACATGGGGTGTGCGCGGAATGGCCCGCGGTGCAATTGTCGTAGTGCTCAGCGATGGTTGGGATAGAGGCGACCCAAGTGTTCTTGCCGAGCAGATGCAACGCTTGCAGCGAGTTGCATTCAGAGTTGTGTGGGTCAACCCGCTCAAGGTCACGCCCGGTTATGCGCCGCTTGCTCGTGGCATGGCTGCAGCACTGCCCTATGTGGACGACTTTGTGGAGGGCCATTCCATTCACGCTCTTGAGCATCTCACTCGAGTGATTTCTCGCGATTGACTGATACCTATGCGTGAACTACTGAACGACATCGAGCGCTGGCATCAAGCAGGCAAACAAATTGCTGTTGCTCGCGTCGTCGACATCGAAGGTTCTGGCCCACGCGACCCCGGTGCCGCAATGGCTGTCAATGAAGACGGCGAAGTTGTTGGCTCGGTGAGTGGCGGGTGTGTCGAAGGCGCAGTGGTCGTAGAGGCACTCGAGATATTGCGGGGCAACAAAGAACCTCGTCTTGTCAAGTTTGGTTACTCCGATGACGAAGCATTTGCTGTAGGTCTCACTTGCGGCGGCATCATTCATCTTTTCATCGCACCGCTCACCTGGTAAGTCATGACGCTCTATTCAATTTTTGCCGAACGAGTTCGTTCCAATATTCCGGTTGCACTCGTCACCGTCATCGATGGTCCACATATCGGTGCAACGATGCTCATCTCGCCGTCAACTGACGCAGTGGGCACGCTTGGTGAAGCTGAACTCGACCGAGTCGTTGCGCGTGATGCACTAGGCGAAGTTGAAGCCGGACGCACAGGGGTTCGTCACTATGGTCCGCAGGGTCAGATAACTCCAGAAGACCTCATTGACACGCCAACAGTTCGTGTTTTTATCGACACATTTTCCCCTCCGCCAACAATGTGGATCTTTGGCGCAGTCGATTTCACTGCCGCCCTCGCCAAGGTTGCAAAAGTGCTTGGCTATTACGTGGTTGTGTGCGACGCCCGCGAAGTTTTTGCCACTCGCCGTCGTTTTCCAATGGCCGATGAAGTTTTGGTTTCGTGGCCAGCGCCTCTCTTTTCGCAGCGCGGGTCGGCGCTCACATCTCGAGATGCTGTTTGTATTTTGACCCACGATCCAAAGTTTGATGTGCCTGCAGTGCAGGGTGCTCTTGCAACAAACGTTGGTTACATCGGTGTGATGGGCAGCCGTAAAACACATGCAAAACGGCTCGAACGACTTGCCGAAGTTGGCGTTTCAGGAGCCAACCAATTGGCTCGACTCATGTCTCCAATTGGTCTCGACATCGGTGCGAGAACTCCAGAAGAAACAGCGATTTCAATTGTTGGAGAAATTATTGCGCGACGCACGGGCCGCGGTGCTCCATCGCTACGCGACAGCGACGGACCAATACACAAGTAAATTCATAAAAAAATTTACATCAACGGATTTGCGTATTTCACCCAAGACGAAATTCGACTATTCATCAATTGCAACTCAACACTTCTGCCCGAATAGGGAGTTTGCAAAACAGCGCTTGGCACACCTAAGTACATCGAAATGTGCCCAGGACGCCAAATTAAGTCGCCAGGTTGCGCTTCATCAACTTTCACAAGTTTGGCGCTCGCAAATTGCGCCGACGACCCACGCGCAAGTGCTATCCCTGCTTTCCCCCATGCAAATGCAACGAGTCCTGAACAATCAAATGCAACATCTTCAATTGCGGCATTAATTTTGTAGGGCACACCGAGTTGAGTGAGACCATTTATAAGCGCCCGTTGACGTATTAAATCTGCTGACAACCATGCGTGTTGCATCAGTCGCACATCTACTCCCAAAAATAATGCTGCCTGTCTCGCAATGTCGGCAACGTACGCATCAAATACTTCGCTCCGCACAGCAGTGCTCAATCTCAAATTCGAATCAAAAACAGCAAGAGCAATTTGTGCTGACTCGGCGATCACCTGCTCTTGACTTTGTGGCATTGGTTTGGCAGAAGCTTGTTGAGGAACTCCAAACATCGCGACCACGGCAACAAGCGCTACAGCAACGAACGCCTGGCAGGCAGATCTGAAGCCCAGGGCGCGCGCTGATCGTCCGGCGCCTGCATGGCTATCGCTATGGGTATAGAGATGTGTTGTAGTCATGGTTTTGGGGGTGACAGGGTGGCCCTGACTCGACCGGGGGGCGGTGGAGTTCGCGGGGGCGATAACTCGCCATATGTCACTTCTGTAACAGTTTATGTCATCTAATTGTAATATTTGGGGATCCCCCAAAACCCAAGTAGACATTGGGTATGACAGGGCCTCTCACCGTTGCTGTGGTGCTTGCAGCAGGCAGTGGAACCCGATTCGTTGGATCGACCCACAAGTTGCTGAGCGTCGCTCAGGGGCGCCCTGTGTATCACTGGGCGGTCGAATCAGCCATCGAAGCCAGCATCGGGCCAGTGGTCGTGGTGACTGGCAAAACGCCACTTCCACTCGATTTCGCCCTCAGCGACGAGGCGCAGGCCTCCATCGCAACATGGGGTTCACCACATTCGATCAACAATCCACATTGGTCGACCGGCATGGCAAGTTCGGTCCACTGCGCGATTGAATTCGCCGCATCACTCGGCGCACAGGCAGTGGTCATCGGTCTCGCCGATCAACCGTGCGTTCCACCAAGTGCTTGGCAACGTGTTGCAAGTAGCACTTCCCCACTTGCGGTAGCGACATACGGCACCAAGCGTGGCAACCCCGTCAAGTTGCATGCAGAGATGTGGTCGCACTTGCCAACAACAGGCGACGAAGGTGCGCGCAATCTATTGCGCACTCATCATCAACTTGTCAGTGAAGTATCCTGTGCAGGGTCAGCAATTGACATCGACACGATTGAAGACCTCGAACAAGCAAGCAAACTCATTGTCGAATCTCGGAGAAGTGTGTAATGGATCTGAACCACGAGTTCATCGTCAATGTGCCAGTCAATGACGCATGGATAATTCTTACCGACCTCGAGCGCATCGCTCCATGCTTACCTGGTGCGCAACTCACCGAAGTTGAAGGCGAAACCTACCGAGGTCAGGTCAAAATCAAGGTCGGTCCGATCGTTGCTCAGTTCAAGGGTCAGGCAAGTTTTGTGTCGCGCGATGATCTAGCCCACACCGCGTCACTCAAAGGCGAAGGTCGCGACACCACAGGCAAGGGCACAGCATCCGCAATCATCACCGCTCAACTCACATCGGTGACTCCAACGTCTACAAAATGCACCGTTGTCACCAATCTCACCATCTCGGGCAAAGTTGCACAGTTTGGTCGTGGAGCACTTGCCGACGTGAGCGACAAACTCCTTGCACAATTTTCAGAAAACCTCAACCAGTTGATTGCCAGTGCACCAGCAGCCACAACAGCAACAACAGCGACAGCAGTGGCTGCATCTGCAAACCCAGAAATTCGTCAAATCGAGAGCGCCGAAGTCGCACCACTCGATCTGCTCGGTACAGCGGGTGCGCCAATACTCAAGCGAGCAGTTCCTGTTGTCGTTGCACTCGTTGCGGTTGTGATTGCCGCAATCAAATTTTTGTAATCTATGAATCCTGCTGACATTGCCCGAGTCGGCGAGCTTTTAGGTCGCATCCCCCAAGGACAATTTGAAATCGTTGTTCGTACTAAAGGTGGTGACCCAGTGGTGTTGCGCAACGCACCATTTCTCGATGACGGAACACCGATGCCAACGCGTTATTGGCTGTTGGGCGAGCGTGAGACAGTAATTGTTGGACGACTCGAAGCAGGCGGCGGTGTCAATCAAGCCGAAGCCGACATAGGTCCAACTGCTCTCGAAGAAACACACATTCGTTATGCAGCCGAACGCGATGCCGCGATCGATCCAGCCCACACTGGCCCCCGACCGTTTGGCGGAGTTGGTGGCACGCGCATCGGAGTCAAGTGCTTGCATGCGCATTTCGGTTGGTGGCTTGCAGTGGGTGATGACCCGGTGGGTCAATGGGTGGCCGACAAGCTAGATATTTCGCGAGACGACTACGTCGTTGTAAACAACATGCGTGCGCGCCCTGTTTTCACTTCGCCTGTTGCTGCAATCGACATCGGCACCAACTCCACCAATTTGTTGATTGTCGATCCACAAGGCAATGAGATCGTGCGGGAAGTCAACGTCACTCGGCTTGGCAAAGGTGTTGGGGCATCAGGAATACTCGACGACCAAGCGATTGCCACAACAGTGCAGCAACTTGCGATCTATGCATCACTGTTGAAACAACACAATGTCGAAACCTTTCGCGTGACCGCAACCGAGGCATGTCGTCGAGCATCCAATGCCAACACATTTCTTGATCAGGCTGAAACCGTCTTGGGTAAGCGACCCGAAATCATTACAGGTGTCCTGGAAGGACAACTTGCATTTCGTGGAGCCTTAAGCAAACTCGAACCACATAATGGCATCACCATCGTTGTTGATATTGGTGGAGGCTCGACCGAAGTCATGATCGGCCAGGGCAACTCACTGCAACATACATCCAGCTTTCCAGTAGGCGCAGTTGTGCTCACCGAAACCGAATTACACCGTGACCCGCCTCGCCCAGAAGAACTCACCAATGCAATTGGTCTCGTTACCGACTTCATGGACGATCTCGTTCGTGAGCAACCACAAGTGCTTGATGCAACAAGAGTCGTGGGCGTTGCTGGCACCATCGTGACCATCGCTGCAGTCGAGTTGGGTATTGCGCGTTTCGATCCGGTTGCGCTGCATGGCATGACTCTCACACGTGAAGCTGCCGAAGATGTTTTTCGTACTCTTGCCACCGAGTCTTTGTCCGACCGCAAATCGAACCCAGGGCTACCACCCGAACGTGCCGACGTCATTGTGGGTGGCTGTTGCGCGCTGGTTGGCATTATGCGCCGACTTCGCCTGCCATCCATCACCGTGTCTGTGCATAATTTGCTTGATGGCGTCGTGCAACACATACTGGATCCACAATGAGTTCGCCGTCCAGTCACCAGTTGCACCCAGCAAGTGCCGTCACTTCGGCAGGTGCGCCGCTACGCCTTTATGGCAAACGCATTGCGGTGCGACCGCTTGTAGCAACTGACTTTGAAGCCTGGAGCGAAGTTCGCCACCGCAATGGCGAATGGCTCAGCAAATGGGAGCCCATCAAGTCTGCGTATCTTCCAGACCCTTCGACTAGTCGCGACGCGTTCAATAATCGCTGCATCGCACGTGATCGCGAGCGGCAAACTGGCGGCTCGTATGCATTCGGAATTTTTATTGAAGGCTCATTTGCCGGCGAAGTCAATATCAACAACGTTGTACGCAGCGCCATGCAGTGCGGCACGATTGGTTACTGGATCGATGAAGCTCGTGCTGGCAAAAGCTACATGTCGGAAGCCGTGCTCGTGGTTTCAAAATATGCGTTTGAAGAGCTCGGCTTGCATCGCATGGAGATTTGCATCATCCCGCGCAATCACAACAGTCGTCGCGTGATGGAAAAGCTCGGCATCCGCGAAGAAGGCTTGGCCGAACGTTTCCTAGAAATCAATGGCGTGTGGGAAGACCACGTGCGCTACGGATTCACTGTTGAAGAATGGAATCAACGCCGCGACCAGCTCAACGCTGAGTGGCTGCAGTAAAAGCTAAAACCCAAAAGCCAAAAGCGAAAGAACCGAGCTATAGCCAGTGCGAGCTACGCGATTTTGCGTAGATGTTCCATCTCAATGACTCGTTGCTTTCGCACAACATTGCGTCGTTTCCAAGCTTTTGTCTTCCAATGCTTGATGACTTGTTTGCGCGAGTGCTCAATGCCAATTGCTGCATCGTGATGATGCAGCGGTTTCCAAGCCGGACCAGGCTCGATGACATCATCGGGCTCTACCCCATGGCTCAACATGTTGGTCACCAGATGCAACTCTGAGTTCACTCGGTGACGCTCGTTGTGAGCGTGTGCCCGAGTCTCAATTGTTGGTGGCAACACCACCTGTCGGTGTTTGTGACGCTTGCTCATTGCTTCCCCCGCCTTTCATATCTCTCGATACTGACGAATTCGACACTGCTAGCTACCTAGGTTTCACCGTACACCTAGGGAATGCACCGACGCGACATTGCACCGAGATCTGCTTAATAGCTCTATTTCGCGCTCTTTGGCGCTATCGCGCTATGGCCTATTTACTTTTTGGTGATTTTTGCTTGCAATGCAGCCAAACGCTCGGCGAACCAAGGTTGGCGGGTGCTCCACAATTGTGGGGTAAGTTCTCGCGCTACGGCTTCTGGGTGCGTTTGCACGTCGGCCATTGCCGCAAGAGTTTTTTTGGTTTCAATCACAAGTTCGCGGGGCGCGCTCGCAGCACGAGCAGCCATCTCGTGCACAACGGCAAGCAGGTCTGCATCTTCAACACAGCGGTATGCGAGCCCAACTCGTTGTGCTTCAGCACCGTCGAGCACTTCACCAAACAGCACAGTTGCTGCCGTTACTTGCGGTCCAACTATGCGACGCAACATCCATGTGTGTCCGCCACCCGGGTGAATGCCGAGTTGCAAAAATCGTGTATCAAACTTGGCTCGTTTAGCTGCAATGCGCACGTCGCATCCAAGTGCCAAATTCATTCCTGCCCCAACTGCAGCACCATTGACCGCGGCGATCGTTGGCAACGGGCTTCGAGCTATGCGCAAGAAGCCTTCATAGATCACGCCGAGCGATTCGCCGTCGGCTTCTGCCAGGTTTCCAAGATTGGCGCCGGCACAAAAAGCAGGCGCGGTTCCTGTCACTACGAGTGCACCAACTGCACTGTCGCTCTCGATTCGGTCCATCGCGGCAACGATCTCGGCAACCATCGGCGCAGTCATTGTGTTGCGCTCATCTGGGTTGTTGAGTGTGAGTGTTGCTACACCATCCGCAATTTCAAGTAAGACCAATGCCATGACTCAAGGTTAGCGACTACTCTAAATACGCATGCTCGACCATGTCTTCACCGATGCAATCAGTGCTCTTCGCGATGCTTTTGGCAATGCATTTCTTGAGCGTCAAGCATTTGAAGAACATTTGCAATCCGACATCTTGCTTGGCGACTTGGTGTGGGAAACGAGTTATGGCTTGCCCGGCGAAGGTCAACCACCGCGGGTAGTCGCACACATCACGTTCAATTGGCCCAGTCGCAGCCAAGCCGCTTATCGCAGTTGGTATGTGGAAGAAGTGCTCGACCACAATCCTTCAATCGAAATTGAAGTTGTGTTTCGAATTCAGCGGCTCGCGCAGCAGCCGGACCCTTCAGTTGTCGACGATGTGGCGGTCATGTACAGCCCAGTGGTTGGCAACGGCAAACTCGAGCGCGACAACATCACAATCGAAATCGGTCATCCAACTACTAGCGACAACACCGACTTTGCGCTCGAAATTACTTATGAAGGCGAATACGAATTGGCAGAAGAAACCCTGCAAGATGGCACGAGCGCTGTGCTCGACGAACACTTTGGAGCGCTTGGACATTGGGTTGCTTCAACGCTGATCAATCTTGGCGACCTCAAATTGGAGTTTGTGCCAGCCGACGAAGAGGCCTAGTTGTTTAGCGGTTGCGTTCGGCAACTGCATGTACTTCAATGCCGCCGCGTGGACGCTGCGTAAGCTCAACCTTGACCCACAGAGGTTTGACAGTGGTCATGACTTCGTTGGCAATCTCGGCAGCGAGTGCCTCGGCAAACACGGCCATGTCGCGAAAGCGCCACAGGTACAACTTGAGCGACTTTGACTCGATGCACAGTTGGTCGGGTTTAAATTCGATTGTTACGTGCGACAAGTCGGGTTGCGAAGTAACCGGACAAATAGATGTCACTTCATCGGTCGTAAATCGCACCAACGTCACGTGGGCTGGTGCAGGAAAGACTTCCACGTGATCGATGGCGTGACGAATTGTTGAGCCAAGAACTGTGAGATTGTCGTGTGAATCAGTTGCCATACGTATCAGCGTAGGTGGTTTGGAATCAGACTGCTCAGCTGCACCAATGGGCGCGGACCAACATGCGTAATTACTTCCGATGCCGAAAGCGAACCGAGTCGTCCGCAGTCCTCGATCTTCATTCCCCGCGTAAAGCCATACAAAAAGCCAGCCGCATACATGTCGCCGGCACCAGTTGCGTCGACCACTTGATCTACAGGCTCTGGCTCAATGTGTACAACATCATTGCCGTTGATTACAACCGAGCCGCGCTTGTCGCGAGTAACAGCACCAAACTCGCAATCGTGGCGCAGTTTTTCGAGCGCTTCTTCATACGAACTTGTTTGGTAGAGCGACTGCAACTCAAATTCATTGCAGAACAAGATGTCAATGTCGTTCTTGATGAGCTCCATGAAGTCACTGCGGTGGCGGTCAACACAAAACGAATCCGAAAGAGTAAGCGAAACCTTGCGGCCAGCCTCGTGCGCATATTTTGATGCTGTGCGAAATGCTTCTTTTGCTAGATCACGGTCAAACAGATAACCCTCAAGAAACAAGACTGCGCCGGATGCAACTGCTTCGCGTGAAATATCGGCGGGGTCGAGCAAGCTCGCAGCACCCAAGAATGTGCTCATCGAACGCTGACCGTCTGGGGTTACTGCAATGATGCATCGACCAGTTGGTTCAGTTGTCGATGTTGCACCTGGATGAAATCCGACGCCGACTGTTTTCATGTCGTTGCCAAATACCCGGCCCAAATCGTCGTCGGCAATCTTGCCAATGAAACCTGCTCGCCCACCGAGACTTGCAAGTCCGTAGGCAGTATTGGCTGCCGAACCACCACTCGTTTGTGTTGGCTTGGTGATGCGTGAATACAGGTGTGCAGAACGATCTGCATCAACCAATGTCATCGAGCCCTTCACGACTTGCTCAACGTCTAGAAATTGATCTTCAACTGCAGCGATGACATCGACCAACGCATTCCCGATCGCAACTACGTCGTATCGCACCCCGCCGTCACGGGTCAGATCAATTGGTGGCACGTGACAAGACACTAGTTGCTATGGGCGACCCGAGAGAAGCCCTTACTTGCCTGTGGGACTGCCCAAAGAACGATATTTATCGTTTTGTGGGAACGAGAGTTCCTTTAACGATCTGCTGTTGTAATTCCCGCTTCAAAAATTTGCCTGCGGCATTACGCGGCAATGGCTCGTAGATGATCACAACCTGCGTAGGAATCTTGAACTTGGAAATCTTGTTGTCAAGAAACGCCCATAGCTCTTCAGCAGTAATGGTCGTGTTGTCGTTGGGGTAAATCGCAACAGCGACTTCTTCGCCAAGTCGCTCGTGCGGCACACCAAATACTGCAGCTTCGTGAACTGCAGGGTGCTCATAAATGGCGTTTTCAACTTCTGCGCCGTAAATGTTTTCGCCTGCACGAAGAATCATGTCCTTTACGCGATCTTCCACGTAGACGAAACCCTCTTCGTCAACACGACCCAAGTCGCCTGAGCGCAACCAACCGTCAACGATTGTTTCTTTTGTTGCCTCTGGTCGGTTCCAGTAGCCACGAATCAGCATTGGGCCAAAGAACCAGATCTCGCCCGACTTGCCGACTGGAACAGGGTTGAGATTTTCGTCGCGTATTTCGACACGCATCGGCAACACCGAACGACCAGTCGAGGTTGGGTGAGCCAAATAATCAGAACCCGTAATACCAGGACCAAATGCATTGGTCTCGGTCATGCCGTAGCCCAATTGCGGGCTTCCATTTTTGACTTTGTCATTGACCTTGCCCACAAGTGAAGTTGGCGATGGTGCACCGCCGCCACCCACCGCGCGCAGGCTCGATGAGTCGTACTTGTCGAAGACTGGCGAGTTCACCAAGTCCCAACTCTGCGTTGGCACACCAACAAAGTTGGTGATTTGCTCACGCTCAATCATCTCGAGAGCCTTCTCAGCATCCCACTTGTACATAATCGCGAGTTTGAGTCCAGCAAGAAAGCAACTCATCATTACTGGCACGCAACCCGTTACGTGAAACAGCGGCACTATCAAAATAAATGAAGTCGGAATTTCTGGACCGGTTATTTCTTTGAGTTTTGTACCAGACAACGAGAGAACTGCATTGCGAGATGCGAATGCCATCAACGACGACAAGATCGCGCGATGAGTCGACACCGCGCCCTTTGGTCGGCCAGTTGTTCCCGAGGTGTACAAAATCGTTGCGTCATCGTCCGGGTTTATCTCTGCACCAGGATGTGCGGCTCCAAGTGGCAACACTTCTTCCCACTTGTCGACACCAGCAGGCATTGGTTTGTCGGTGCGCACGACAAGCACTTTGATGCCGTCCTTTAAACATGTTGCTGCACCAACGTCATAACGCTCTTCGTCACAGATGTACACAGTTGCGCCGGAGTCTTCGAGTGCAAAATTCATCTCATCTTCTGTCCACCATGAATTCATCGACACGTTGACAGCACCTACAGAAATAATTGCAGCAAACGAGATCACCCATTCTGGATAGTTGCGCATCGCAACTGCTACGCGGTCCCCCTTGACAACGCCGTAGGTATTGACGAGCAGTGATGCAAGTGCATCAACATGGTCCATAGTTTTAGCAAACGACCACGTTTCGCCTTCGTAGACCAAAAATGTTTTGTCACCATGGCCACGTGCGCCAGCGAAAACCTGACCGAGGTTTTGTGGTGCATTCTTAAAAATTTGTGTCTTGACGCCCATCACTTCAGCGTCAATCAATTCGAAGATTTGTCCTGGTGCGGTTACTGCTGCGTTCGCTTCTGTCCAACTGAGTGCCACTTGATGTTCCCCTGTTCGTGTTGCCTCGCCATTGGCGTGGAGCTGAGGGGAATTGAACCCCTGGCCTGTACATTGCGAACGTACCGCTCTGCCAACTGAGCTACAGCCCCTATTTGCAAGCAAACCCTAGCGGGCAGTGGCTTTAGGCGACGCGTCGAAACTGACGGAGGTACCGCTCGTTTTCACGCTTGATGCGCAGTTGCACCAACACGTAGCAGTAACCACACAAGGCAAGCAGGCTGACCGTAAACAGGTAGACAAATGCGGTCGACCCAGTGGTGAATGCCAAGAACAATGAGATTCCAACGACAACTGCCATGCCAACTACCAAGTTTTGGCGGCGCTGACGAACCATGGCCTGTGGGGTCAACAGTGCAGGAGCACGGTGATGACGCACGCCCTCAGGACGAATGAGCGCGCCCGTGATGTTGCTCAATGCACCTTGATGTGGGCGCGAAGTGCGAGCAGTGGCACTGCGGTATTGCTGCGATGGGGCAAGTGGGCGTGCCATGTTGCGCAACTGACCCTGCTGGCTGCGGCCACCCGAAGATTCGAGTGAGTTCAACTGACGACGGAAATTGCTCACCGAGTTGGATGGGCTGCCGTGCAATTTGGCTCGAACCATTGGAGGCAAGAGAACTGCGAGCCATGCGGCGCCGACGATGATCAAAATCAATTTGCTCATGAGTGGATTGAGTGTATTACAGAATTGCTACAAAATTGCTATAAACGGGACAACAACGGGGTAATTTGATCTGTCACAACAGCCAAAACCCTTGTTTTTATTGGTTTTGCTGGTCTTCTCGGCGATAGAGGCCCTGCCGGCCGCCCGATTTCTCCCACAGCGTCAATTCACCGATCACCATGGCCCTATCGGCGCTCTTACACATGTCATAAATAGTTAGGGCGGCCACGCTGCACGCATGCAGGGCTTCCATCTCCACCCCTGTGCGGTCAACGGTGTCGACTTGTGCCTCGATGGCAATGAAGTCGTCGGCGATTTCGAAGTTGATGTGCACTGCACCTATCAGCAGCGGATGGCACAGCGGAATCATGTCGCTTGTGCGCTTTGCGGCTTGAATGCCAGCGACCCGAGCTACCGCAATGACGTCACCCTTTTTCACTTCGCGATTGGCAATCGCAGCGGTTGTCTCGGGTTTCATAAATACTTTGCAACGCGCAATCGCACGACGATGCGTGGCCTCTTTCGGCGTGACATCGACCATGCGGGCGTTGCCTGCTGGATCGAGATGTGAAAACTGTAAATCAGACATATTCATTACCTATTTTATGACCCATATTTTCAACCACCTATTTGACTCATTGAACGTCGTGGACGCACAAACGTCACGTTACCGATGTTGTGCCCCGCCCACTTGGTGCCAACCGCACGTTTGATTTCTGCAGCAATCGCATCATCGCTTGCACCTTCGCGCAACATTGCACGCAAGTCAAACTCGCTGGTCGAAAACAAACAAGTTCTAAATTGGCCGTCTGCAGTGAGGCGCACTCTGTCGCAGTCTCCACAAAATGGTTTGGTCACTGACGGAATCACACCAACTGTGCCCTTGCCATCTAGGTAGCGCCAGCGGTCGGCAGGTGCAGCGCCACGAGCCGGCATCAGTTCGAGCGGATACACGGCAGCAATAGCAGCAACAATCTCGTCTTGACCAACAACCTGATTGTTGTCCCATGTGCCCTGTGCATCAAGTGGCATGAACTCGATAAACCGAACTTCAATGCCTTTGTTGCGACCAAAAGTTGCCAAATCAACAATCTCGTCATCGTTAATGCCGCGCTGCACAACAGCATTGAGCTTGACTGGTGAAAATCCTGCGGCAATCGCTGCATCAATTCCGTCGAGCACATGCTCGAGTTCGTCACGTCGAGTCATCTCATAAAAGCGTTCGCGCTTCAAAGTGTCGATCGAGATATTGATACGTTCGAGCCCGGCTTCACGCAACTCTTGTGCAATCAGTCGCAGCGTTGCACCGTTGGTAGTGATCGCAAGATCGATTGGTTTGCCAGCTCGTGGCGAGTTGGCAGTTGCAGGAACTATTAGCCCTGCAAGTTTTTGCACCAATACGGGCAAGTGTGCACGCATTGTTGGCTCGCCACCGGTGAGGCGAATGCCATCGACATCAAAGTGGTTTACACAGATAGACGCAAGGCGATGCAGTTCTTCATACGAAAGTACTTCGGTGCGGGGCAACCATTTCATGCCCTCTGCAGGCATGCAGTAGGTGCAGCGGAAATTGCAGCGATCGGTAATCGAAATGCGCAAGTCGCGCACGGTGCGTCCAAATGGATCGATCAATTCCATTGCAACAGCCTACGGGCATGTGGCAAAGCGCTAGCCCAACAAATCACCGATCACATAGATATCAACTTCGGCGCCAGCCTCAATGCCCATGCTGTCTGGCACGTATGCGAGGCCGTTGGCAAGGGCAGTCGACGCAAGCTGGTGACTCCCTTGTGGGCCAGTGTCGCGCACATGCAATCGACCGTCACTTTCAAAGCCGCCAAACACTCGCACGTAGTGAACTTTGCCGTCTTGCTTGCGCTTAATCGGCGCATCCAAAACTGCTTTGACAGTGGGGCGCAATAAGTCGTGCGTGTGCCCCATCATTTTGCGCAAGGCCGGCCGTGCAAGCAACTCATAACTGATCATCGAAGAAACTGGGTTGCCCGGCAATCCAAAAATTGGCACTATTCGCCCATCAGATGCTTGAAGTTGTCCAAACGCAAAAGGCTTTGCGGGCTTAATCGCAAGTTGCATCCACTGCATGTTGGCAATACGCGACAGCACGGCCTTCACTACGTCAAAATCGCCCATGCTCACGCCGCCACTCGTCACGATTGCGTCGCATCGCTCAATCACGTCAAGCAATACTCGCTCAAGCAGTGCTTCGTCGTCCTTAATGATTCCGAGATTGAGCACTTCGCATCCTGAAGCAGCAATCATTGCATCGAGCATCGTCAAATTGCTTTCGCGTATCTGCCCGATCTTGAGCGGCGATCCGTCAGTCACCAATTCGTCCCCCGTCGACAACAACGCAACACGTGCGCGAGGGTATGCCTTCACCGTTCGCGCATTCACACTCGCCAACACTCCAGCACCAGCCGCATTGAGCACAGTGCCAACAACAAACACGGTGTCGCCTTTGTTCACGTCACTGCCTGCGTCGCGAATTGCGTCATACAATTTTGCGGCTTTGCCGATCGACACCCGGTCGTCACCAACACGCTGTGTGTCTTCAACCATCACTACTGCGTCGGCGCCTTGCGGCATTGGTGCACCTGTCATGATGCGGATTGCTTGGCCGGCGCCTACCGCAATTTTCGGTTCAGCGCCTGCCGCAACCGTGTCTACAACTACAAGTTCGGTTGGCACTGTTTGCGTATCGGCAGTGCGCACTGCGAAGCCATCGACAGCCGAGTTGGCAAAAGGTGGCACATTCTCGGGCGCCACCACGTCTTGTGCCAGCACTCTGCCCGACATCTGCTCACACGGCGTCGCAACTGGCACGAGCACGCCACATGCATCAAGCACGGTTTTTTGAGCTTCGTGAATTGCGATCATTATCTCGCTACGGTACCGCCACATGACAGGCTGTAACTATGAGTAATTCGCACAATGGCTCCCCGGCTCATTATTCGGCGCTCCCCGCGTCGGGTCACCGCGCATCATGGACACACGTTGGCGCACCCCACTCGAGTCACGTCGACTTGCTTTGGGAAAACGAGGGTTGGACAGCTAACGGCGTTTTGGGTTCCGAAAATGCTCACTTCGTTATCCGTATGTCGGCAATGTGGGTTGTGCAACAGTTTTTATTGTTTCGTGACATGGAAGATCCCGACTTGTGGCTCGCAACCGATGGCCATGGCAGGTGGGGCGAAATGAATGGCGACCATCGCACAGAACTGGACGGTTGCATCGACATCGATTTGCCCGGCACGCCGTTTACTAACTCGATACTGATTCACAGACTGCCACTACATGTTGGGCATTCATCGACTCAAAACGTGATCACCATTGACACCGAGACACTTGGCGTCACCGTGGTGCCACAGATGTATACGCGGCTCGACACTCATCGCTGGGAGTACATCAGCCTGCTTCAAAACAAAACAGTTGAAGTACACGTTGATGAGTTTGGTTTTGTGATTGATGAACCCGGTGCGTTTTCTCGCGCCGATTAAACATCGCTACTCGATAATCGCGCCGTACACCATGCTGCGTAGGAATGGCCGAATCGGATACGTAGTCGACGGCACCAACTGCGTATAGAAGGTTGCGGTGATCTCTTCGACAGGGTCGATCCAAAATGCGGTACTAAATATTCCACCCCAACTGAATGTGCCGTCAGAACACGCAACTTTGGTTTTTGCCTGATCAATCACCACAGCAAAACCCAGCCCAAAACCGAGGCCGTCGTAAAACACCTCTTCACCAACAACACGACCAAACTGCGAGACGTCTTGATTGTTTGGCAAATGATTCTTGGTCATCAGATCAAGAGTCGTTGGCGAGATCAATCGAACACCGTCAAGCTCGCCACCATTTTCGAGCATTTGCAAAAATCTCCAATAGTCAAACGCGGTTGAAACCAATCCACCGCCGCCCGAAAATGCTGTTGGCTTGGTGAGCACCGACTCTTCCATCGACGGCATGCGCACTGCCTTTAATCCAGTTTCGTCGGGCGTGTATACCGCGGCCAGACGTGACAGTTTTTCTTTTGGCACCCAAAAACTCGTGTCCTGCATTTTCAACGGTTGCAAGATGCGCGTTTGGAAAAAGTCATTCAGTGACATTCCCGAGGCAACTTCAATAACGCGACCCAACACGTCGGTTGACACGCCATAGATCCACGATGAGCCAGGCTCAAAAACAAGTGGCATGTCAGCCAAGCGATCGCATATCTCTTCAAGTGTCTCGTCGCCGCGAGAAACCAAACCAAAACCAGCATTGCGATACATCTCGTCTACGACATGCGAATAATTATGCGCATATGTAAGGCCAGAAGTGTGTGTCAGCAGGTGCCAAACGCGCATTGGTTCGTTCATTGGAACAAGCACTGGGTTTTGCGCAGTGCCACTCTCGTACACCTTGGTATGTCGAAATTTAGGAATGTATTGGCTCACCGGATCGGTCAGCTGCAATTTTCCTTCTTCAACCAACATCATGCACGCAATCGACGTAATTGGTTTCGTCATTGATGCAATTCGATACATGGTGTCGAGTTCGGTTGGTAATTTGTTTTCTATGTCGCGCATGCCATAGGTGCTCACGTGCGCGAGTTGTCCATAGCGAGCAACAGCAACGGTGTAGCCAGGCAATCTGCCATCGTCGACGTACTGCTGAAAGTGTTCGTCAATGCGCTTGAGTCGATCTTTCGACATGCCAACTTCTTTTGGCTTAATCGTTACTTGCAATTTGCTCACTTGAATCTTCCCTCCAACCATGTAGAGAGTTCGGCACCAACATCTTTGCGTTTTAAAGCAATCTCGATCACTGCCTGTAGCCAGCCCATCGGCGTGCCAGTGTCGTGGCGATCGATATCGCTCACTACACCCAACAGGTTGCCTGCAGTTGCTGCCATCAGAAGCGCGTCGGTCAACAAGATCTCTCCACCCTTGGCAGGCGCAAGTGTGTCGAGCATGTCAAACATGTCGGCGCCCAAAACATAACGACCGATCAAAATGAGATCGCTTGGTGCTTCATTGATCGCAGGTTTTTCTACAACGCCAGTAACTGTGACAACACCCTGTTTGTCGGGAGCACCCGTGGTC
>JBIHZV010000049.1:0-7689 GCA_044240275.1 Ilumatobacteraceae bacterium
GCACCGCCAAGTTTTTCACCTTGCATCGGCATTGGGTTTCCGTTATATGAAAGCGGTGCATGTGCACCACCTTCGCGATCTGGATCTCCGTAGACCTTGAGTCCTGCACTTACGTATGCCTGACTGCCGGTGTATACAAAGTTCAACATGTCTTCAATCTTTGGAAACGTTTTCATTACTTCACCTTGGTGCAGCGCACGACCTGCGCCACCTTGACCTTCAGCGCCGTGACAACCAGCGCATGATCCGTACACCGCAGCACCGATTGCTAGTGGACCTTCAACAACTTTTTCTTGTGGCTTGAGCGCTGCCACATACAAAAATGCCCACAATGGGAGCAAGCTCAATGTGGCCATTGCCCAAAACGGAATCTTTTTGCGCGACTTGGCTGCTGCAACATAGGAAGGATCCGGAAGGGCTGGTGGGGCAACTTGCGCAACTGCTTTTTCAACTGGTGCAGGCGCAGCAGCAGAGGTAGTGGCCACAGCATCCGTGGAAGGCGTTGCGCCCGACTGTTGGCGATCTTTCGAGCGCTTGAGTAGGTGTTCGGGTATCTCGGTCACGGCGTCCACTCTAAATCAAATTTGGTCCAATTCAAGAACGCATCGCACCGGATTGGAAAGAAAGCACGGCTGGCCGAGGAGGTAGTTACAAGTCACAAGGCGCACTTTTGCACGAACTCGCGAGTTTTCGCCACTGGGTACTTTGCCCGACTAGCCTTATTTGGGTCTTGATAAAGGAAAGGTACCCCTGCAAACCATGTTGGCAATAAACATCTTGAAATGGCCCGGCATGAACCAGGCTTTCTTGTTTTCGTTCTTCCTCACTCTTGTATTAATTGGAGCGATCATTGTTGTAGGGATGCGTCGCCCAGCAGATCGTAAAGCAACTTGGGGCGAAGCCATTTTTGGAGCAACGTATGTCTTTGCGGTCATGTTCATTGCATTCGGTGTTGTACCTCACCAGTTCATCGACCACGCAGACAAAAATTTAGGTTGGCGCAAGGACAATCTCATTTACGGACCTTTTGACATCTTGAAGCCCCAGTCCTTCGGTGGTCAGTTTCCGTTTGATGTCAGTTACGAAGCAATTCGTGACACCATCGTTGTTGTGATTCATGTCTTTTACTTCGTAATAATGGGCCTCATCTTTGCTTGGTGGCAAAAGCGTGGAGCAGTAAAGACAAAAGAAGCTGAGACATCTTCATACGGTCGACCATTGATGCGTAAGGCCTGATCTGAAATGACAAAGACCGACGCCAACCCACCAATGCCGGAATGGTCGGACGAGTATCAACTCGTTGAAGTTGATGCCGCGTATCTTGCCAAGGCTGTGAAGCCAAAACAATTTATTCATATCGACCAAAGCGAATGCATCATGTGTGAAGGATGCGTCGACATTTGTCCGTGGAAATGCATCCACATGGTTGCACCCGAGGCGATTGCTGTTGCCGAAAACACCGAGAAGCCCGGCGATGATCCATCCGACAACGTGTTGTTCATCATTGATGACGATGTATGCACGAGGTGTGCATTGTGCGTCGATCGCTGTCCGACTGGTGTGATCATTATGGGCAAAGTTGGCGAACCGGTTGCAACAGGAGATTTTCATACACGTACGGCAAACCATGGCTACGGCTACGGGATGCGGCTCTAGAAGACTGATTGATACGGAGAATATTTATGGCACTAACACTTGATGAGCAACCAAAGTTGACTCCTAAAGAGCGCGCAACGAAGTTGAACGAGTCGCTCAAGGGCAGCCAAGCTTGGAACTCGATATTCCGTCCAGGTTCAATTTTCCGTAAGGGTTACACTGACTCACCACGTAACCGTTCTTACGTGATCATGAACTCAGTGCTCTATCACTTGCACCCAGTGAAGGTAAAGCGTCACGCAGTAAAGGTCAGTTACACGCTGTGTCTTGGCGGATTGAGCTTCTTCTTGTTTATCTTGCTCACCGTTACTGGCATCTTCTTGATGTTCTTTTATCGACCTACTGCTACCAATGCTTGGCAAGACATTCAGTCGCTGCAAACTTCAGTGACATTTGGTTTGATGGTTCGAAACATGCACCGATGGGGTGCTCACTTAATGGTGCTTAGCGTGTTCTTGCACATGGCGCGAGTGTTTTATCACGGCGCCTACAAAGCACCACGAGAATTCAACTGGGTCATTGGCGTTATCTTGCTCACACTTACATTGCTCCTGTCGTTCACTGGTTACTTGTTGCCATGGGACCAACTAGCGCTCTGGGCAGTAGCGGTGGGTACCAACATGATGGGGTATTCGCCGGTCATTGGTTCTCAAGTGAGGTTCGTGCTACTTGGCGGTGTCGAGATCGGTGCCGAAACGCTTCTGCGTTGGTACGTGTTACACGTGTTGCTATTTCCATTCATCACAGTCATCTTTCTTGCCGTGCACTTTTGGCGAGTGCGTAAAGACGGTGGAATATCGGGGCCACTATGACCGAGATACCAGAACACCTGCTCAAGCGCGCACAAGCCGCACGCGACAAGGCTGCTTCCGAGACTGGAACACCAGACTCTGCAGGCGCGCCAGCATCAGACTCGCGTATTCCTGAAGCTCTACTCAATCGTTCTAAAGCTGCTGCAGCAGGTGGGGTTGCGGTTGCTGAACGTGTTGCGACCGGTGTTGCTACCACTGCGGCAAACGGTAATGCACCCCTTGGCACTGGCCCTGGAGGACACACGCAACGCTTGTTGACAGTTGTTAAATCTGGTTCGATTCAAGATGTCAAGGCTGTGCCAGTCGACAAAGTGCACACATGGCCACACTTGCTAGGACCAGAGTTTGTTGCGGCACTTGCTTGCACTGCATTTACTTTTATGTTCTCGTGGTTTGTCAATGCGCCATTATTGCAAGCTGCAAACTTCAACCAGACACCAAACCCATCGAAAGCACCATGGTATTTCTTGGGTTTGCAAGAATTGCTCACCATGTTTCATCCGATGATTGCAGGTGTGACACTTCCAGGAGTTGCGCTCGTTGCTTTGATGCTTACTCCGTACATGGATCGCAATCCATCAAACAAACCAGAGGATCGTAAATTTCTCACCAGCATCTTCACAGTTCACCTGATGTTCTGGGCAGTGCTCGTGATCATCGGCTCGTTCTTCCGTGGTCCAGGCTTCAACTTCGTATTCCCATGGGTTGAAGGAATCTTTTTCGAACTCTAAGGCGACACATATATATGAACACCATCACCACCATCACCCTTGCAATTGCGGCACTTATTGTGCTCGGGCTTGCACTCGTACTTACGTCGGTCAAGCGCAACGATTCACGCGGTGTTGGGGCGCTGAAACGCGAGACGCGCCGCAAAGATATTGGCAAAGTCGACCCAAACGAAAAAACTGGTCGTGAAGTTGAGCGTGCTGCAGTGGCTGCTCGCAACGTTGCTATCGCCACTCGTCCGGTTGCCGAAGTTGAGCCATGGTCGCCACCAGATGTCGAAGCACTTGGTGTGGCGCGCCGACAGTTTTTAAATCGTGCAACAGGAACATTGTTGGGTGCAAGCCTTGGCGCCTTTGGCGCATCACTGATTGCATTTTTGTGGACAAGTTCGTCGGGTGGTTTCGGTTCCAAAATCACGATCGGCAACCTCGACAATGTCATCGGTCAGATTCGTGCAAACAAGGGTTTCTATTACGTCCCGCAAGCTCGTGCGTGGGTGACTGAGTATCCAAAAGAAGGCTTATCAAAAGCAAAGGTGGCCTACGGTTCGCAAGCTGCGGTTTACGGTGGCATGGAAGCCGGAGTTATGGCCATATACCAAAAGTGTCCTCACTTGGGCTGCCGTGTTCCAAACTGCGTGAGCTCTCAGTGGTTTGAGTGCCCTTGTCACGGATCTCAGTACAACCGTGTTGGCGAGAAGAAGGGTGGCCCTGCCCCTCGCGGCATGGATCGCTTCGGTGTTTCTGTTGCCAATGACATTGTGGTGATTGATACAGGATCTGTATTTGGTGGTCCACCAATTGGCACCAACACCACGGGTCAAGAAGCCGAAGGTCCACACTGCGTTGGCACTGCAGGAGGCCACTAATGATTGCTGTCGTTACAACAAACATCGCGTGGATCATTTTTGTGATCGCGATTGGTGGCTGGATTGTCTACGGACTGACCAACATTCGTCGCAGTCGCGCCGAAATCGGATCCGAAATTACGCTTGCCGCAAACCGCAAGCCGTATTACGACGACGAAATTCTTGAAGGTAAGAAGATCGAGCGCACTCAGCTGATCGGGTTGTTGTTTCTTGCTGTCGTGACGATCAGCTTGCCGCTGTATTGGATTCTTGAACCAGGTCGCGAAGCTGGTGCAATTAAGCAATGGGACCACCAATTTGATACGTGGGGTGGCAGGTTGTTTGCTGCAACCGCAGACGGTGGCTATAACTGCGCGGGTTGTCACGGTGGCATGAAAGGCCCCGGTGGCGCTGCTGCATATTCCATCACTGATCCAAAAACTGGTGAAGTAAAAGAAGTCAGTTGGAAAGCCCCAGCAATCAACACCATCTATTACCGCTATAGCGAAGAAGAAGTTCGCTTCATTCTCAACTACGGTCGTCCGTTCTCGCCAATGTCACCTTGGGGTCTTATCGGCGGTGGACCAATGAACGAGCAGCAAATTCAGACTGTGCTCACATATTTGAGGGGCATTCAGATTCCTCGTGAAGACTGCCGTCTGATTAGTGATGATCCGTTGACTTGCGATGGTGGTCATTTGCCCAAGGCAATGCAAGATGAAATTCAAGTAGAAGCCGAGCGACTAGTTACTGCCGGCACCTATAAGACAGTTGGCGAAGCATTGTTTAATTTGGATCTGGGTAGCGGAAACTATTCATGCGCTCGTTGCCATACCAAGGGCTGGTCGTACGGAGACCCACAAGTCACCGGTGGCGGTGGATTTGGGCCAAACCTCACCGGTGGTTCCGCGGTTCGCCAATTCCCACAAAAATCTGACATGGTCGCCTTCATTAATGGCGGCAGCGAATACGGAAAGCGTTATGGCGAGCAGGGTCAGGGCAGCGGTCGTATGCCCGCATTCGGCGCAACACTTACCGAATCACAAATTTCTGCAGTTGTCGATTATGTGAGAGGTCTCTAGATGTTGTCAACACTTTTTGCAGTGAGCTGGCAACCAGAACTGCGCGGCATCGTTGTCGTACTCATTGCCGTAGTTGTGCTGATTGGTGGCACGTACTTGGTAGTTGGCACCAACGTTGGTGCGCGCCTCGGCTTTTTGATCGTGATCGCAGCCTTCTTCGGTTGGATGATGACGATGGGCGCTATTTGGTGGACATACGGCATTGGTCTCAAGGGTCCGGAGCCATTTTGGTTTCCAGCCGAACCGATCACGATTGTGCGCGACCCAGCATTGTTGGTTGGCGCAGAAATTCTTGAGGCAACACCGGCAATAAGTAATGACCCAGTCGCAAATGCTGCATCGGTTGCAAAAGAGCTGCAAGCAGAGGGCTGGAATTTGTTGGATGAAGCCGACCCACAGCGTGGTCAGGCAGTTGCTGCTTCCGATGGAATTTTGCAATTAGAAGCAAAAGAGTTTCCTGCTGGTTCATATCTGTCGGTTGCTGTGTACGACCGTGGAGGCGAGCGGTGGCCAAAAATTAATGACTCGCTCGACTTCTTTGCATTTTTCCATAAACCAAGATATGCACTCGTTGAAGTTGCTCCTGTTGTGCCGCAACGCGTTGAACCAGGTCGTGCGCCAGCTCGTCCAGTTGTAGACACTGCTCAGCCGCATCGTTATGTGCACATGTTGCGCGACTTGGGCGCAAAGCGTCAGCCCGCCATGTTGATCACATTCGGCTCGGGTTTGATCTTCTTGATGTTGTGCTGGCTGCTACATCGTCGCGACTTGCAGTTGCGAGCAAACATGAGCAGCAAGACACTGCCCGCAAAGGCATAGCCAAGTCGTGGGTCAATACCTTCCAATCATCGTCTTGATGGCCCTTGCCATCATCTTTGGTGCTTTAAGTTCGGTCGCGTCAATGTTGCTTGCACCACGTCGTCCCAACAGTGCAAAGTCGGCGCCATACGAATGTGGAATTGTGCCAAGCCGCGAAGCACCAGAGCGATTTCCGGTGAGCTTCTACATCATTGCGATGTTGTTCATCATGTTTGATATCGAAATCATTTTTGCTTACCCATATGCCGTGAGTCGTCAGGCACTTGGCTCGTATGCATTTTTCGAGATGCTTGCGTTCAGCGCCGTGTTTTTCGTCGCGTTCGTCTATGCGATTGCGCGCGGTGCACTTGATTGGGGTCCAATTAAGAAAGCAGTTCGACTTGATTTGGGCAATAATGATGAGATGAAGTCACCAAGTCGCACTGTTTTAAGCACGGTTCGTCGAGTTGGTTTTGAAGGTCGCGAAGACGACAACGGGGCAGCAGCCTGATGGGTGTCGTGCGCAACGTAATGGATGACGGCCTTGGCGGGCTTGAGCACAACTTTTTAACTGGACGCATTGAAGATGTAGTCAAGTGGTCGCGTTCGCGTTCAAGTTGGGGCGCTACTTTCGGTCTTGCTTGTTGTGCAATCGAGATGATGGCAACAGGCACGGCGCACTACGACCTTGCACGTTTTGGTATGGAAGTGTTTCGTGCTTCACCACGCCAAGCCGACATCATGATCGTTGCTGGACGCGTGAGTCAAAAAATGGCGCCGGTGTTGCGACAGGTGTACGACCAGATGATGGAACCCAAGTGGGTTATCTCGATGGGCGTTTGTGCCAGCAGCGGCGGCATGTTTAACAACTACGCAATCGTGCAGGGTGTTGACCAAATTGTTCCTGTCGATGTGTATGCGCCAGGTTGCCCTCCAACTCCAGAGACTCTTATTCATGCCATCGAAACGTTGCACCAACTGATTGAAGATGGCGAGATCATGAGTCGTCGCAAAGCAACGGGTGCTGGCGCCAATGTGCACATTCAAGAAATCGCTGCTGGCACATACACACCTGTTGTTCTTGGAAAGCGCTAGACCATGACAACCGACGTGTTGCACGATTGTGTATTGGGTCAATCACACGGACAGAGTGTGTTGTTTGTACCAAAAGATCGTTACATCGCAACGCTTCGCAAATTGATCGATGATTCGTACACGATGTGTGTCGATCTCACCGCAGTCGACTTTTTGACTCACCCTGGTCGCACGTTGCCAGAAGCAATTGCTCCAGAGCGATTTGAAATTGTGGTCAATTTGTTGTCAATGCGAGATCGCACTCGCTTGCGTCTGCGCACACAAGTGAGCGAAGCCGACGCATCAATCGACTCGGCATTCGATTTGTACCCTGGCACAGAGGCTATGGAGCGCGAAGTGTTCGACATGTTTGGCATCTCATTTAATGGTCACCCAGACTTGACGCGCATCTTGATGCCTGAAGACTGGGACGGTCACCCGTTGCGCAAGGATTATTCGCAGGGTCGCATTCCAGTGCAGTTCAAGGGCAGTGCGTCATGAGCGATCTCTTGAGCACGGTCGTTTCAGCCGGAACTTTTGAAGGCAATCAAGAGTTGCGTTCACGCAGCGAACTCACAGCCAAAGAAGTAATGCGCGAGGTTGGCGCAGTGTTGCGTATGAGCGAAGCCGACGTTGCGTTGCTCGCCGAAGTTGAAGCTGATCCTGGTGAAGATCAGACGATGATCATCAA
>JBIHZV010000050.1:0-7574 GCA_044240275.1 Ilumatobacteraceae bacterium
GAGATGGGCAAAAATTCGGAAAGCCCTTGCACCAACCCGAGGATGATTGCGTGAAGAATTGGCATAGGTACAGGTTTAGTGGATCGTCTTAAACAAAAATGGTTTCAAGATCCAAAATGCTTGCGATGTTCAGAGGTCTTCTCATTTCATGGGAAATAAAGATGTTGGCGTCAAGCAACCCGCGCGTCACTTTGTGTCATCCCACATGGCTTCAGCTCGTCGATCAAGCTCTGCCATCGTCGGAAGCCCTTCGTTAATTTCATCAATCAATCCGCGGTCAATTGAAAAAAAGATGTGCTCAAGTTCTGCCTTCGGCACCCACCTACGCTTTGCGGAAACAGGTTGCAACTCTGCTATTGGTATGCCGTCCACAGTGCTCACAATCGCTTCTCCTTTGTTTGCGGGGTTTCTAGCTGGCTATTGGCCGCTCATGGTCACGTCGCGGATCACGAGCGTCAAGCCCACAGCGCGCGATGGCAACCAGTCGATGTCGCCGCCAATGGCCACGATGTCGAGCAGCATGCGCTGCAGTGTCGATGCAATTGTGAACTCACGAACTGGTTCGGCAACTGCACCATTGCGAATTATCATGCCCGATGCTCCAGTCGAGAAGTCACCAGAGATTGGGTTAACACCGCTGTGCAAGCCCTGCACCATCTGAATCCAGACGCCGTCATCAACGCCCTTGATCAACTCTTCTTGGCTTTGCGTGCCCGGTTGTAACTGCATCGCCAAACATCCAACACCTGGCGTGCCAGCAAAGCTGCCACGTGTTGCGTTGCCCGTGCTCTTTGTGCCGGTGCGGCGTGCGCTGTAACTCGACTGTACAAACATCTTGAGCACACCATTTTCAATCAACACGTTGCGACGCGCAGCTAAACCTTCGCCATCGATGTCGGTAGCCGTGTATGCAAGCGGGTTCGTTGGGTCGTCAACAAGAGTGATGCGTGGGTCTGCAACTGTTTCGCCAAGTTTGTCGGCAAAAAAACTGCGGCCCTTTGAAACGTTTTCGCCATTGAGCGTGCTCGAGAGCACTCCCAAAAATTGCGACGTCACATATGGGTCAAGAACAACCGTGGTGCGCTTGCTTGGTGGCTTAACAGCGCCGAGCAAACGTGTTGCACGTTCGGCAGCTTCACGCGCTGCTTTTGGCAAGTTGAATTCTTTTGGTGAGTCGCCAACCGAAAAACTAAAACCAGTCTGTGTTTCATCGCCGTCATCGGCAAGCGTGCTCACCGATACGTAACACGAGTTGCCTCGACCACTTTCACGAATACCGGTGGTCGTTGCAACAGCAACCTCACCCCAACCATCGTCGTAATTGGATTCTTCAACGCGCACACGTGAGTCCATGCCAAGCGTAAGTTTTTCGAGTTCTTTCGTGAGCGAGATCTTGTCGGCAGTTGCATAGCGAGCCAATTCGTCGTCCCAAAACTTTTGTGGAATTTGTGCAACACCGTCTGGTTCTGCGAGCCCTGCGTATTCATCGGGCGTACCAAACGCCACATTGTCACGTGCGTCGGCAAGTACTTCGGCAATCGCGTCGGCGTCAAGCGTGCCCGCATAGGCAAAGCCGGTGCGACCATCTTTAATGACACGAATTCCAATGCCTTCGCTTTGTGCCGAAACAAAATGCTCTACTTCGCCTTCATAAACACGTACTGCAGTCTCGCCACCACGACTGACATAGGCCTCTATCTGCTCGCCTTTTCCGGCCTTTGCAACTACTCGGTCAACAATTGCTTGTAGGTCGGGAACGCTATTGCTCGAGCTGTTACTTGAGCCATTGCTCATGCTGCTGTTCCACCAATGGTCATTGCCTTCACACGCAGAGTTGGTTGACCGTCGCCCACCGGCACGCCCTGACCATCTTTTCCACACATGCCTGGGTTGCCCATTGCAAAGTCGTTGCCGAGCAAGTCGATGTCTTTCAACACCTGTGGTCCGTTGCCAATCAAGTTGCTTTCGCGCAGCGGTTCAGTGATCTCGCCGTTTTCGATGAGGTACGCCTCGACCATTCCAAACACAAAGTCGCCACTTGCGGTGTCCACACTGCCGCCGCCAAGTTTTGCAACATACACACCGTGTTCGGTTGCACGCACGATCTCATCAGGATCTTCGGTTCCGTTGGTCACAAATGTGTTGGTCATGCGCACCATTGGCAAGTCTGCATAACTCTGTCGACGGCCGTTGCCGCTTTGACGACGGTTCTCTTTGCGTGCTCGCAAGAAGTCCCACATGTAGTCGGTCAAAATTCCGTTTTCAATCAGCACGTTGCGTTGCGATGGATGACCTTCGTCGTCGATGCCAATTGCGCCCCACTCACCACTCATGGTTCCATCGTCAATCAGTGTTACGAGCGGCGAAGCAACAAGTTCGCCCATCTTGCCGCGATACACGCTTGCACCTTTGCCAACAAGGTCTGCTTCAAGACCGTGTCCGCATGCTTCGTGAAACAACACTCCACCGCTGCCCTGCTTGATCACAACTGGTAGCGAACCCGATGGTGCTGGGCGAGCTTGCAATTTCACGATTGCTTGCTTTGCTGCACGAATGGCCATCTCTTCAACATCGTTGTCATCAAACACTTCAAATCCAATGGTGTGACCAAGGGAGTCATAACCGGTTTGCATTCCTGCATCCCCTGTTGCCACAACGCTCACTCGAAACAATGTACGCACCTGATCGTCGGCGCTAAACACACCGTCGCTATTGGCAACCAAGATGCGCTTGTATGAGTCGCCATATGCGGCCGACACTTGCACAATTGCCCCGTCAATTGAACGCGCTGCGTTATTGGCTCGCTCAAGCAGCGCAACCTTGCTGGCCTTTGGCACATCACTTGGCGCAATGCGCACAGTGTTTACTGGGTGACGCAACAACGGCTGCAGTGCAATCTTGTGCACTCCGCCGTCGCCCTGGCGTGCTGCAGCAGCAGCAGCCTCGGCCGCAGCAAGCAATCCGCGTTCAGACAAGTCAGATGTATGGGCGAACCCAGTTGTGTCCCCAGCGACTACGCGAATGCCAGCGCCACGGTCGCGGCCGCTCGTAACCTGCTCAACCTTGCCGTCGTCGAGCCCGGCCGAGGTGGAACGCTTGTCCTCTATATAAATCTCTGAAAACTCGGCCCCGGTGCTCCGGCCCTTAGCCAACACTTTGGCTATTACATCGGCTTCAACAAGATTCCCGCTTGTGCTCATGGACGCATTAATAGTCATAGTCATCAGCCTACAATTTTTATGTGACAAGCAGCCCGAAGCCAGTGTCAGCAGTTGCTGTTCCACGCCATCACCGCACCCTGTGGTGGAAAGAGGCGCTCATTGTCGCTGTGTTTTATACCACATACACATTGATTCGAAACCGATTTGGTTCGGCATTTGTTAACGGCGCCGACATCCCACTTCATTCATTCACAAATGCGGTACGTGTCATCCGTATTGAGCGCGCGCTTGGTCTCTACCACGAAGAGTCAATTCAAGATTTTTTCTTGCCACATGTTTGGCTCATCAAGCTGATGAATACGTATTACGGCACCGCGCATTTCTTTGTGACACTTGGCATTTTTATTTTGTTGTTCAAGCGCAGGCCCGATGTTTTCGGTCAATGGCGCAACACACTTGCGGCGATGACCGCATTAGCAATTGCCGGTTTTATTTTGTTCCCGCTCATGCCACCACGACTGCTTGATGCACCGTGCCCAAAAGACAGCATCGGGTTTGGAGGGGCATGCATTCCTCACGAGATGCGCAACTACAACGGTGCACTGAACTTCGGATTTGAAGACACGGTTGAAATGTATGGTGGCCCATTGCATTTCAATAGCGGTGCGGCAGCAAAACTTTCAAATCAATATGCGGCGATGCCTTCATTGCATATTGGTTGGTCAACTTGGTGTGTGTTTGCATTGTGGCCAATTACCAAAAAACGTTGGCAACGGATTGCTTTATTTTTATATCCGGCACTCACACTTTTTTGCATAATCGTCACAGGCAACCATTTTTGGCTCGATGGTTTAGGCGGATTAATTGTCTTTGGGGTTGGCTATGTGATTGGGACGAAGCTTCACAATTGGAACCATCGCAGGCTCGACCTGAAACTGGCAGCCCAAATGGCGTCGCATCCGTCTCATTAGTCACAACCCCCAAATCGCCTTATTAGCGCGGCGGGTTGGTCAGATAGCGTAAATGGTCATGGTTCTTGAAGTAATCCGCCAACCCAGCGACTTGCGAGGTTTGACAACTGCCGAACTCGAGCAACTAGCTGCCGAGATCCGCGATTTTGTAGTGGCTGCGGTTTCCGAGACGGGTGGACATTTGGGCTCCAACTTGGGTGCAGTCGAACTCACACTTGCATTGCACCGCGTTTTTGATTCACCGCGTGACGCCATCTTGTGGGATACGGGTCATCAGGCCTACATTCACAAAATTGTTACGGGTAGGCGCGGGGGTTTTAGCCAATTGCGCCAAGCAGGTGGCATTTCTGGTTACCCAAGTCGTGAAGAAAGCGCGCACGACTTCATCGAAAATAGTCACGCATCAACCGTGCTGAGTTATGCATACGGTCTTGCTGTTGCTCGCGACGCAGGTCAGACACCAGATCGAAACCATATCGTTGCTGTGATCGGTGACGGCTCGATGACGGGTGGCATGGCATATGAGGCGCTCAACAATCTGGGCCACTCTGGCAAGCGAGTCATCATTGTGCTCAATGACAATGGTCGTAGTTACGCACCAACGATTTCAAATCTTTCTCAAGGTGCACCTGGCGAGCGAAAAACTGGACTACTTTCCAAAACACTTATCGGCATTCGCATCAATCCGGTGTATGTGCGTCGCCAACGCAAGCTCGAAAAATTTCTCAAAAACATTCCTCTCATCGGAACACAAGCCGAGCGAGGAATGGATGCGTTCAAAGCTGGTATTCGAGAATTTCTACAACCTCCGGCATTTTTCGAAGCACTCGGTGTTCGCTATATCGGTCCAATCGATGGTCACGACATTGAAGCAATGGAACACGCATTTTCTGCGGCCGAGCAACGCGTCGAAGAGGGTCCAGTTGTCATTCATGTGATCACCGAAAAAGGTCGTGGATACTCGCCCGCCGAAGATGACGATGAAAAGCATTTGCACGATGCACCGGTGTTTGACCCAATCAATGGTCCGCCAAAATCAGTGCCCACTGGTTACACCGAAGCATTTGCCGACACCATCATCAAACTTGCCGAGCAAGATGCACGCATTGTTGCAATCACTGCTGCGATGCCGGGACCAACAGGCTTGATTCAGTTCCAAGAACATTTTCCAGATCGTTTCTTCGATGTAGGCATCGCCGAACAACATGCAGTCACAGCAGCTGCCGGCATGGCCATGGGTGGCATGCGCCCCGTCGTTGCGTTGTACTCAACATTTTTGAATCGCGCATGGGACCAAGTTGTCTACGACGTTGCGATGCATCGCCTGCCAGTTATTTTCTGTCTCGATCGCGCGGGCATCACGGGTGATGACGGCCCAAGCCACCACGGTGTTTACGACATGGCGCTGCTCTCCAAAGTGCCCGGCATGCGCGTGCTCGCACCATCGAGCACTCAAGACTTGCAACAAATGCTGAGCGATGCCATTTCACTCGCCGATACCGGTCCTGTTGCTATTCGCTATCCAAAGGGCTTGGCTCGCAATGTCGATGAAAACGACATCGGTTCGGGTCTTCAAGCACGCAAACTTGTCGATGGCACAACCAAGCGTGTATGCATTTTGGCTATTGGCAAACTTGTTGGTGCTGCACTCGAGGCCGCCGAGACACTCAAGGCCAGCAACGTCGATGTAACGGTGTGGGACGTGCGCTCCTGTGCCCCTCTTGACCCAGCAATGATCGCGGATGCGATGCAACACGACGTTGTCATTACCGCCGAAGACGGCATTCGAGACGGTGGTATCGGCATGACCATCGAGAGCACAATCCACAGCGAAAGCCGAATCTCTTCAGGGCATAAGCGCCCCATCATCCAGGTGCTTGGCGTGCCCACAACGTTTGTGCCAACAGCCAAGCCACAGGTGATTTTGCATCAAATGGGCCTCGACGCAGAGGGTATTGTGGCTACTGTGCGCAACATGCTTGGAGCGAATTAGCAATGCCCCAAGAGTCGGGGTCAATCGTCAATATTGATGGTCGCCAACGCCGATCGTCAGCACTCGCTACCCGAGAAAAAATCTTGCGCGCCGCCATTGAAGAAATTGCCGATCGCGGTTATGAACGAGCCCGTCTAGTCGACATCGCCGAACGCGCCGACCTCACTGTTGGTTCGGTCTACACGTGGTTCAAAAATAAGTCCGATTTGTTTAATGCTGCTCTCGAATATTCACTTGCCGAACAACAAACACGCAACATGAGTTTCCTTCAGTCCGATGGCGTACGCGAATTGGGTACGGAGCCAAACTCTCATTGGATGATGCTGATCGCCTCACTTGCACCTCGTAATACGGCGCGCGACAAAGGTCCAACCGATGCACAGAAGCTACTCATCGAAGCACTCAAATCGGCGTGGCGCGACGAAGAGTCGTACGACACAGTTCGCCCCCAAATTGCCACATTATTTGATCAATACAAAGTGATCATCACCAATGCAATGGATGCTGGAGCAATCGATAAAGCGCTTGACGCCGACCTACTAGCACGTTTATTCCTCGCATTCCCAGTTGGGTTGTCACTCCTCACGCTTGCTGGTCTGCCCGATCCAGACCCAGCAGCATTTATTCCATTTTTTGAGCGATTCGACAAGACGCTCAGGCCTCAAGAATAACCCGGCTTTATTACTGTCTAGTCGCGCGGCAGGTGCCGTCAGTCCACATATACGGAGTCACTGCAGGACACGTGGGTGGCAATGTGGATGTGGTGGTTGTAGCCACATAGATAGTTGTCGAGGTCGTTGTAGAAACATAGATAGTCGTTGGCGTCGTAGCAACAGGGTTTGCAACACAAATGAGTGCAACACCTGAGTATTGATACGTTCCTGCAAATCCACTTGCAGAGCACGCCATTCCCGGCGAGATTCCACTAGGCGGTGATGTAGTTGCTGTGGACCACGCTGTCGAAGTAGTTGTGGCTATACAAACGATCGAAGCTCCCACATATTGGTAGTAACCAGTTGACCCACCAAGCGGACAAGCAGAACCGAGCGTCGGCGTAATCCCAGTGCTCGGAGCAGTAGCAACAGGCGCTGTGGCAGTCGCAACACACATAATTGTCGCACCTACATACTGATACGAACCAGAGACGCCACCCGACAAACAAAATGAACCAAGCGTCGGCGTAATTCCAGTGCTCGGAGCAGTAGCAACAGGCCCTGTGGACCACGCAGTTGATGTTGTTGTTGCAATGCAAACGATCGAGGCTCCCACATATTGGTAGTAGCCAGTTGACCCACCAAGCGGACAAGCTGAACCGAGCGTCGGCCTACCCGCCACAGGGGCAGTTGCCAATGATGTAGCTACACAAATGAGTGTTGCACCACCCGAGTATTGATACGTTCCTGCAAATCCACTTGCAGAGCACGCCATTCCCGGCGAGATTCCACTAGG
>JBIHZV010000096.1:0-3747 GCA_044240275.1 Ilumatobacteraceae bacterium
CAATATTCACAGCTTGATTTACCTTTCGAACAAGCGATGTGGGTGGTGGGCACAGTTATTTCGACTAGCGCAGATTGGTCGGTGGCCGATGTCGGGCTCAAGTCGCTCGGAATGGATCACGGCAATCCCTCAATCGAAAATCAGTCTGTTTGGTTTTGCTCTGACGAGCACACCACGTTTGCAACAACATCTGGTGAACCGCCAAAAGTTGGGTCCCGCATCCGTGTCACGCCAGCGCACATCGACCCCACACTGGCTATGCACGACATTGCCTGGATCGTTCGCGGCGATGAGGTGATTGATCGTTGGTCAATTGACTTACGTGGTTGGTGAAATTTACTCGTCCCAAAATTTATAAAAGTTTTGCAAGCGCGCGAAATGCTCTGCCCCGATGTGACAATTCGTGTTTTTCGTCAATGGTCATTTGGGCAAACGTACGTCCATCACCATCTTTTGGAATAAAAAGCGCGTCATAACCAAAGCCACGCTCCCCAATTTCCTGCATTGCAATAACACCTTCGCAAACCCCATGAGCCACGAGTTCGCGACCATCGATATAGCGAAGTAATGCCACTGTTCGAAAACGCGCAGTTCGTAGCGCTGCATCTTTTCCGTCCAATTCCACCAACATCTTGTGTCGATTCTGTGCGTCAGTCGCTCCTTCGCCTGCAAAACGCGCGGTAATCACGCCTGGCGCACCGCCGAGTGCATCAACTTCGAGACCAGTGTCATCAGCAAGTGCAGGCAATTTTGTTGCAATGCACACTGCAGTTGCTTTCAATCGAGCATTGCCTTCCAAAGTGTCGGCGTCTTCGACCACATCGGCCAAATTGCTGGGTCGTGGCACAAGATCAACCACCCCGCCCATCAAGTCAATGATCTCTGCAACCTTGTGTGGGTTTGCCGACGCGCACGCGACGCGCAACACTGTTATCGCCCGAGTGCGCGCTTAATTGGTGGCACGGAAATTACTTCGCGCTGCATGTTGAAAATTTGGCCAATTCCATCAGAGGCAAGACCCAGCAACACGTCCAGTTCGCTGCGACTAAATGCTTTTCCTTCAGCAGTGCCTTGCACTTCCACGAATGTTGCTTCGCCTCCAGCAATTGGTTGCAGCATCACCACGTTCATGTCCACCTCTGCAGTTGAATCTTCTTCATATGGAAGGTCAATAATCGGCGTGCCGTTGTGAATACCTACGCTGATCGCTGCACACAAAGAATGCAACGGGTTAGCGGTGATGCCACCGTTTTGCTGCACGCGAGTGATCGCGTCATGCAACGCCAAGAATGCGCCACAAATACTTGCCGTGCGAGTGCCACCATCTGCTTGCAACACGTCGCAGTCAATCAAAATCTGTCGTTCGCCCAACACCTTCATGTCGCACGATGAACGCAATGCGCGACCAATCAATCGCTGAATCTCGACGGTGCGACCAGACTGCTTGCCTTTTGCCGCCTCGCGGTCAACACGCTCTGGTGAAGAACCAGGCAACATCGAATACTCGGCAGTGACCCAACCCTTACCGCTCCCCTTCATCCAGCGCGGCACATCTTCGTCAACCGACGCCGTGCACAACACGCGAGTTTTGCCAAATGACACCAACACCGACCCTGCCGACATCTCGGTGAAGTCGCGCTGAAAACTCATCGGACGCAATTCGTTGTTTTGTCTGCCATCAAAGCGTGTCATGAAATACTTCTTTCTGTTTTGTGTTGTGAAACTAATTTTTCCACTGCATTGCCGTCTCAAGTTCGGGACCAAGTAGTCGCCTACCCAGCTGTGCAAACCAAGCGATGTCCCCAGATGACAAAAACTGATGCTCGCCTAGTGACCCATCTGTGGTTTCACGTATCAAATGTGTGGTTTCCAATTCGTGCTTTACAACGAATGCAGTTTCGTCTGCACTCGACACGAGTACAACTCCAGCGCCCATTACGTCGCTAATCACACGTGACAAATACGGATAGTGAGTGCAACCGAGCAGAAGCGCATCGACTCCGGCATCACGAACTGGCGCAAGCAATCTCTCTGCTAGCACCATCACCTCATCACCCGTAGTTTGATCTCGCTCCACAAACTCGACAAAGCCTGGGCACGCCGCACTCGTGAGAGCCACGGAAGCACCAGTTGCTCGTACTGCCTGCACGTACGAACCAGACGAAATTGTGCCGACCGTGCCAATGACACCAACTTTGTTGTTGTGCGTGACGCGCACAAGTGCCCGTGCGCCAGGGTCGATCACACCGATGACAGGAACAGGCAATTCATCAACTAGTTCGTCAAGGGCCACCGAAGCTGCAGTGTTGCACGCAACGACAATCATTTTGGCGCCGTACTCGTTGACCAAACTCCATGCCAGCTCTTTTGCAAACCCACGAACTTCATCGGCTGGCTTGTTGCCATATGGATAGCGGCCTGTGTCGCCGATGTAGACAAGGTTTTCGTTTGGCATCAAGTCGATCAGGGCTCGCGCAACGGTGAGCCCACCAAAACCCGAATCGAACATGCCAATTGGGCTGTCACTTGAAACTTTATGAGACAGAGGCATCGCAGTCCAGTTTACGCTATTGCAATAGCCTGCACAGGTGCTTCTTGCAACAGTTCTCGCACTGACTGCTGCAGTGCTACACGCATCGTGGAATATCTCGGTGAAGCAAAGTGGAGATAAACGACTTGCACTCTGGGGACAATTTGCCATTGGGGGCGCACTCTCAGGTGGAGTGATTTTGGCCTGGACAATGATCTCTGGCGCACCATCAATCGCTTGGGGTTGGGCTGCAGTGAGTGGTGCCATGCATGTTCCATACATCATGTTGCTTTCACGCGCATACAACCGCGGAGACTTTTCGATGTCGTATCCAATTGTCCGTGGCGGCGGTGCGCTTGCGGCAGCACTAGGTGGCGTACTGATATTGCACGACACAATTTCTTTTGTTTCTGCCTTTGGAATTCTCTTAGTTGTAGCCGGTCTGCTCGTACTTGCGACCAGCGGTTCGTGGCATGTTGTTGGTGCCGCGCTCTCCGTTGCCTCAACGATTGCGGTGTACTCGGTTGTTGATGGTCACGGAACTCGTCAATCCAACGCAATTGGATACGCGCTTGCACTCAACGTCTGTGCTGCGGTCATCACTTCGTTGTGGGTTGCTTCTACAAGACGAGCCGAGATGATGCCGGCAATTACAAAAAACTGGAAACGATTTGGCTTGGCCGGCATCGCGTCTACTGCTGGGTATGCGCTCATCATGATTGCGTACCAACATGCACCAGTTGGCTATGTGGCGGCGCTTCGAGAGTCGAGCGTGGTGCTTGCGGCTTTTGCAGGATGGAAGATGCTCGACGAAGGCGACCATCGCAGACGAATTACTTCTGCTGCGATTGTGCTTGTAGGTCTTGCCGTGCTTGTCGCCGGTGGCTAGAAACAAAAAATTAAAAGTAGATAATTTTTTCGGCTGATGCTTCTGCCGCATCCAAATCGTCGGTGTAAGCGCCTGTTGACAAATATTTCCAGCCACCGTCACAAATGATGAACACGATTGTGCCTGACTCAATTTCGCTCGCTACTTTCAGCGCTCCTGCAAGTGATGCTCCGGCTGAGATACCACCAAATATGCCGCATTCACGCACCATGCGTCGCGTCATTTCAATACTTTCGCGAGGGCGAACTACACGCTTGCGATCCAGCACATCAATGCCATGCCAGTTTTCAAAAATTGGTGGAATATATCCGTCGTCAAGATTGCGCAA
>JBIHZV010000010.1:0-22782 GCA_044240275.1 Ilumatobacteraceae bacterium
AGATCATGACTCAATAGTACGATTGAAGTATGGCCACAAACAAGAAAAAGACGATAAAGAAGACAGCGAAAAAAGTCGCAAAGAAGTCAGCGAAAAAAGCTGCCAAAAAGCCAGTAGCAAAATCTGGCGCACCGCTTGGCCCGTATACGCCAGTGGTTCGTGCAGGTGACTGGGTGATTGTTTCTGGCCAACTCGGTGTGGTCGATGGCAAGATCGTCAAGGGCGGAGTTGCTGCTCAAACAGCACAAGCAATTGTCAACCTCAAGTCGCAGCTCGCGAGCGCCGGTGTGACGATTAATGATGTCAAAAAGACACTGTGCTTCTTGACAGACATGGACACGTTCGGCACTTTCAACACCGCATATGTAGAGGGTTTTGTCAATAGTCGCCCTGCTCGCAGCACCATTGGAGTGGCGTCATTGCCATTTGGTGGAGCAGTAGAGATTGAAGCCTGGGCTTTCAAGCCACTACGGTAATTGACATGCCTGGCGCAATCATCATCATTATTGCATTGCTTTCGTTCCCTATTGTCGTGGGTTTGTCGACTGCTGGAATCGCAGCATTGCTCGGGTTTTTTCTGCAGCGCGACGGAGACATTCGTAACGCCGGCAGCGAACTTGTCGAGTTAAACAACTGAACTCAACAGCCGATCTCGTTGTTCGCAACGCAACACTCGTTGCAACCGTAGATAACGCTCGAAGAGAAATACCTGGCGGTTGGGTTGCAATTACCAACGGCTTAATTTCTGGTGTTGGGGCTGCAGGTTCAGAGCCACAAGCAACTCGCGTCATTGATGCAACTGATTGCCTCGTTACACCTGGGCTCGTCAACACGCATCACCACATGTATCAAAACCTCACGAGGGCATTCCCTCCTATGACCAATGCTGCGTTATTTGGTTGGTTGCAAACTTTGTACCCGCTGTGGAGCACTCTTGACGAAGAAGCCGCCAATGTTTCGGCATGGGTTGGCCTTGCAGAGTTGGCGTTGTCGGGTTGCACAACTTCGACTGATCACTTGTATGTGCATCCCGCAGGCGGCGGCGACTTATTGTCAGCCGAGATCATGGCGGCAAAAGATTTGGGGATGCGCTTTCATCCAACGCGCGGGTCAATGTCGTTGTCGCAAAAAGATGGTGGTTTGCCACCAGACAATGTGGTGCAGGATCACGACGTTATTTTGGCCGAGTCACAACGCGCGGTGGAACAGCACCACGATGCCTCGCACGGTGCGATGGTTCGTATTGCGCTTGCACCATGCTCGCCATTTAGTGTGACCAAGCAATTAATGACAGAGTCCGCTCATCTTGCCGAAAAACTTGATGTGCGCCTGCACACACACTTCGCCGAAAACTCTGAAGACGATGCATTTTCAATTGCAACATTTGGTTGCCGACCAACGCAGTATTTGGAAGATGTGGGTTGGTGCACCGATCGCGCATGGGTTGCGCATTGCGTGATGCCAAATCATGACGAGATTCAACAGCTGGGCAAAGTAAAGATCGGTGTTGCGCATTGCCCAAGCAGCAACATGATTTTGTCATCGGGAATTGCGCCGGTTGTCGACTTGCGTGCAGCAGGTGTGCACGTAGGCCTTGGCGTAGACGGTTCGTCTTCTGCCGACTCTGCCTCAATGTGGCTCGAGGCCAGACAGGCAATGCTGTTGGCAAAATTGCGCAATGGTGCAGCAGCAGGCACAGCTCGTATGTCGCTCGAGATCGCGACGCGCGGTGGTGCAGGTTGCCTTGGCCGGGTTGGTGAAATTGGCGAAATCAGCGTGGGTGCGGTCGGCGATCTTGCGATTTGGTCGCTGACAGGCGTTGCGTTTGCAGGAGCAGTCGCAGACCCGATCGAAGCATGGTTGCGTTGTGGGCCAACTGGCGCCAAACACACCATCGTGCAGGGCAAGTTGGTTGTAGACAACGGCCAACTTGTAAGCAACAAAGTTGACTCGATGTTGGCTACTCATCGCACAATCGCCAAGCGCATGCAACGCATTGCGAACTAACTGCGACTGACGCAACATGCTGCAACATTTCGTCGTCACGTTTAGCGCAATCTTTCTTGCCGAACTCCCCGACAAAACGATGATTGCAACGTTGTTGTTGTCGACACATTTTCATCGCCGCTTGCCAGTGTGGTTCGGCGTCACACTTGGTTATGCAGTGCATGTGTTGCTTGCTGTGATTTTTGGTACTGCATTGAGCCAACTCCCCAAAACTCCGATCCATGTTGTAGTCGGATTGTTGTTCTTGACCGGAGGAGTCATGACATGGCGCGCAGGTTCGTCTGCTGACCACGATGAAACCGCAAAGTGGTCGGCATCGATGTCCAATGCGCGCGTGGTGTGGACAGCAGCATCGGTGATCTTGGTTGCAGAGTTTGGAGACCTTACCCAACTTGCCACTGCGGGGTTTGCAGCAAGGTTCGATGATCCCGTCGCCGTTGGCATTGGATCAATCGCGGCGCTTTCGAGCGTGTCCGGACTTGCCGTGTTGGCAGGCGGATGGTTGCAGAAGAAAGTACCCCTGAACAAAATTCAGCGAGCAGCTGCAGTGTTGTTTGTTTTGATTGGAATCGTGACGATTGTAAGCGCGGCGGTCTAAGCAGACCACTTAGATTGTCCGAAGCGATATCCAACGCTGCGCACAGTCTGAATTAAGTTGGCGTGTTCTTCACCAAGCTTTGCGCGCAGGCGTCGAATATGTACGTCGACAGTGCGTGCTCCACCGAAATATTCGTAGCCCCAAACTCGCGACAACAATGTTTCGCGTGAAAAAACCTTGCCTGGGTTCTGTGCCAAAAACTTGAGTAACTCGTATTCCATGTACGTCAAGTCGAGCGGCTGTCCACCGAATGATGCTTGGTATGTCTCGAGGTTGAGAATCAGGCCGCTATATTCGACTAGCGATTCGCGGGTACCACGAATTTCGGTAAAGAACATGTGGCGCAGGCGCGACTCGAGTTCGCGTGGATGAAAAGGCGACAAGCAGAAATCGTCAAACAAATCGTCGCGCATTTCGAGATCGGCAAGTTGTGCTCCGCTCACCAGCACAAGCACATGGCCGACAGGGTTGTCGTTTTTGCGCAGCGAACGACAAAGAGCCCAACCACCTTCGGGGTCGTCATCACACATCACTACTGCGCCAGCCCAGCCTTCAACGGGTTCGCTCTTTGCTGCGTCATCTGCCGACGAAACAGCCTTCCAGCGGTATCCAGCCAGGTCGAGAGTGCGCGCCAAGTCAATAGATGGCGGGTTTGGAAACACGGCGATCATCCGACCGACAGCGTTTTCGATTGCAGAAGTGCGCGTGTTCACAGCGAGCGCAGGTAGCGACCAAGTTCGTATTGGCTGATGTGGGTCTTATATGTGCGCCACTCTGCGCGCTTGTTACGCAAGAACCACTCGAAAATGTGATCGCCGAGAGCTTCAGCAACAAGCGTCGAGTTTTCCATCACATGCAACGCTTCGTTGAGTGACTGCGGCAATTGATGGATGCTCATCTTCTCGAGCACGTCATTGTCCATCTCAAACAAGTTGGCGTCGGCTTCGACCGGCAATTCGTAGCCCTCTTGAATACCACGCAATCCTGCAGCCAAAATGACAGAGAACGCGAGGTACGGGTTGCACGCTGGGTCCGGTGATCGGTATTCGATGCGCGTGGCAGAGTCGCTGTTGCGTTTGGCGATTGGCACACGGATCAGGCCGCTGCGGTTGTTGCGCGCCCACGAGATGTGCACTGGTGCTTCAAAGCCAGGAACAAGTCGCTTATACGAGTTGACCGTTTGGTTGGTGACAGCAGTAATTTCGGCGGCATGGCGCAACAAGCCAGCCATAAAGCATTTTGCAGTGTCGGACAAGTTGTATGCGTCGTTCTCATCGTAAAACGCATTTTGTTCGCCTTTAAATAACGAAAGATGCAAATGCATTCCGGAGCCCTGAATATTTTCGAGAGGCTTTGGCATAAACGTGGCGTGTACGTTGTGCAGTGCCGCGATCTCTTTGACGACAAAACGAAATGTCATCACACTGTCGGCCATTGTTAATGCGTCGGTGTGTCGCAAATCGATTTCGTGTTGGCTTGGCGCATCTTCGTGAAAGCTGTACTCGACAGGGATGCTCATGGTCTCGAGCGTGCGAATCGTTTCTTTGCGAAGCGAACTTGGAATATCGGTCGAGGTGAGATCGAAGAACCCACCTTCGTCGAGCAAGACAGGCTTGTTGGTGCTATCTGGGGGAGCAAGATAAAAATATTCGATATCGGGGGCAACGTAGAACGAATAGCCCTTGTCGCGAGCAAGACTGAGATTGCGCTTGAGCACTTGTCGTGGATCGCCATCAAACGGTGTGCCGTCCAACTTGGCGATATCGCAAAACACTCGAGCTTCTGCGCCCTTGGCATCGGCCCAAGGAAGCACTTCAAATGTGTTGGCATCTGGGAGCGCGAGCACATCACTTTCTTGCACTCTGCTGTATCCGTCGATCGACGATCCGTCAAACGACATGCCGTCGTTGAGAGCATTTTCCATTTCAGCAGGGCTGATTGCAAACGACTTGAGGTTGCCGAGCACGTCGGTAAACCACAATCTCACTAGGCGGATGCCGCGTTCTTCTACGGTGCGAAGGACGTAATCCTTTTGCTGATCGTGCATGGAAGTCACCTCAACAGTCTGCCGTGAGAAGTAATCAACAGCACCGAGGACCGGATCCTCGGTGCTGTTGAAATCTATGTGGCTATTTCTTTTTGGAGCTTTTAGCGCCTTTTGACTTCTTTGGCGCTGGCTTGGTTGACTTCGCTTTTGCCTTCTTGGCTGCTGGGGCTTTTACGGCACCACAAACAGTTTCGAGAATCAGACGAGTCACCACGTATGGGTCGACGTTGGCGTTTGGACGACGATCTTCGGCGTAGCCCTTCTTGTCACGAGCAACCTGCCAAGGAATACGTACGGATGCTCCACGATTGGAAACGCCATACGTGAACTTGTTGTATGGAGCAGTCTCGTGCTTGCCAGTGAGTCGGCTCTCGATGTCGTGGCCGTAGTTGCTCACGTGTTCCATCACTTTGGTACCGAGTGCTTTACAAGCTGCTTCAATAGCGGAGTAATCATTGCGCATTGCCTTGGTCGAGAAGTTGGTGTGTGCACCAGCGCCGTTCCAATCGCCCTTTTGTGGCTTGGCCGCATACGAGATCACTACGTCGTAATCTTCTGCGATGCGCTCGAGCAACCAACGTGCAACATGCATGTGGTCACTTACTGTGAGTGCGCTTGCTGCACCAATCTGAAACTCCCATTGACCAGGCATTACTTCAGCGTTTGTTCCTTCGATCATCAGACCGGCATCCAAACATGCTTGTGTGTGCTCTTCAATGATTGGACGACCAATGACGCGACCTGCACCAACGCCGCAGTAATACGGACCCTGTGGTTCTGGCTCACCTGACAATTCTGGGAAACCAAGTGGTCGACCATTCATGCGCATCATCGTGTATTCCTGTTCGATGCCATAAATCATTCCGTGGCTTGCATACTTTGATGCAGCTGCGGCACATGTTGCACGTGTGTTTGTTGGGTGTGGCTTGCCGGTAGTTGCAACCAACACTTCACACAACACCAAAATGTTGTTGCCGCCGCGCAAAGGGTCTGGACATGTGAACACTGGGCTCAACACGCAGTCTGACGCGTCGCCTGTTGCTTGTTCGGTTGACGAACCATCGAAGCCCCAAATCGGTGCAACTTTGACGCCGTTCTTAATAATCTTTGTTTTAGATCGAAGCGTCGGTGTCGGTTGATGTCCGTCGATCCAAATGTATTCAGCCTGATATGGCATTGCTTGTCCTTCCGGTTGGGAGAGCGAAATTGCGATTTCCGTTCTCAGGTACGCATCTAGTCTCGCAAGCCGTCGTTTCTATCCCGTTGCCCAATTGTGAACGGCGTGTGAAGATACGCCGGTCGGATTGCCCCTCTAGCCTGAAGACTGTGGCTGCACCGCTCCTTACTCACGCAACAGTGCGCATCGGGCTGGCCCAGATCAACCCCGTTGTAGGTGACATTGCATCAAACGCCACAAGGGTTTCACGTATTTACAACGATGCCGTCGAGCGTGGCTGTGAGGTGTTGGCGTTTCCCGAACTGGTTCTCACCGGGTATCCGCCAGAGGATCTGGTGCTTAAGAGCGGTTTCGTGACAGACAACATTGCGGCACTGCAAGCATTTGCTGCCACCACTTCATCGTGCGTCGCGGTGGTCGGTTTTGTGGACAGAGTGGGCGACGAACTGTTTAACGCTGCCGCAGTTTGCGCACATGGTCATGTGCAGGGCGTGTATCACAAACATTTGTTGCCCAACTACAGCGTGTTTGACGAGCAGCGATATTTTTCTGCTGGCAAAGATTTTTCGTTGTTTCGGGTTAATGGTGCGCTGATGGGCGTAACAATTTGCGAAGATATTTGGGAGCCAAGTGGGCCAGTTGCGATGCAGGCGAGAGCCGGTGCAGTGCTCAACATCAATATCAATGGATCGCCGTTCCATCGTGGCAAGAGCGGTGAGCGCCAACAGATGGTGAGCGAACGTGCGCGTGACAATAAATGTGCGATCGCCTATGTCAATCAGGTGTGCGGCCAAGACGAATTGGTTTTTGATGGCAGCTCAATGTTGTTCGATGCAGATGGAACATTGTTGACAAGAAGCGCACAGTTTGTTGAAGAGATCCAGTTCGTTGATGTTGTTGTGCCACGCACAGCCGGAGACCCAAGCGCTGTAATCAAAGAATTGCTACCAGTCGTTGCACCGCGTGAAGCTGAATTGCTGGGCACTATTGCTGCAACAACGAGTGACATTGAGCAGATGCATGGAGCTCTTGTGTTGGGCACGCGCGACTATGTGCGCAAAAATGGTTTTACCGATGTGGTGATTGGGTTGTCTGGCGGCATTGACTCTGCACTTGTCGCAGCAATTGCGGTGGAGGCGCTTGGCGCGGAGCATGTGCACGGTGTATCAATGCCATCTCGTTATTCGAGCGAAGGCTCGCGCACCGATGCTGCGACGCTTGCTCGAAACTTGGGCATTGATATGCAAACGATTTCTATTGAGCCAGCATTTGAGGCGTATTTGCAGATGACTGCGCAAAGTTTTGCTGGTCGGCCACAAGACTTGACAGAGGAAAACTTGCAGAGCAGAGTGCGCGGCACCACGCTGATGGCGTTGTCGAACAAATTTGGGTGGATGGTGCTCACGACTGGAAATAAGAGTGAACTCGCCGTTGGCTATTTCACGCTCTATGGCGACTCGGTGGGTGGCTATGCAGTAATTAAGGATCTGCTCAAGACGAGCGTGTACGACATGTGTCGTTATATCAACACCAGAAATACGATCACCACAAATGCACGCGAGGTGATCCCTGAAGTTGTGATCACGAAGCCACCATCTGCCGAGTTGCGCCCAGATCAACGCGATGATCAATCGTTGCCGTCATATGACGTTCTTGATGCGATTCTTGAGATGTATGTAGAGCAAGACCAAACCGCTGCCGAAATCATTGCGCTTGGTTTCGACGAAGCACTTGTGCGTCGCATCAGCAGACTTGTTGACCTCAGCGAATACAAAAGACGTCAAGGTGCGCCAGGTGTGCGCGTGACTCTCAAAGCTTTTGGCAAAGATCGACGTCTGCCAATCACTAACGCATATCGGGGTTAGTGCGCTTCACCCAATTTTTTGTAGGCGAGGATAGAGATGGCGGCAAGTATGCCGAAAGCAGAGCCGATCAATGCCGGAACTTCCACACCATATTTTTCGTATGCGCGCGTTCCGATAATGGCGATGATGGCACGACCGAGCGTGCCGGCGCCGAGCACCCATCCGAGACCAGCACCCGGGCTATTGGGCACAAGTTGGGTGGCAATTGGCAACAAACTGACAACAGCAAATTCAAATCCGAGGTAGTACACGCCGACTGCAATAAGTCCCAGCACGATGTTGGTAGATGCAACTGCCAGCAAGATGCCGGCAGGCACGATTAATAGTGCGCCGCCCGCGATCGAGCGTTCTTTGCCCCATCCATCAGTGCGATGTGCACTATTTAACGATGCAAATAGTTCGACGGCGCCAAGCGCAAAACCGACTGCAGCGAGACGTGCCGCGCCAAAACCAAATTGATCTTGCAACCATGCGCCAAAGGTGACAAATAAACTTTGCGCACATGACATGATGCAAAACATTGTCACAACGACAAGCCAACCCCGTCCTTGCACTCGTGTTGTATCTCCATGTACATGTGGTGTGATTACGCGTGGCTCAGAGTTGACTCGCTTTGCAATTGGTGCAGTAACCAAAATAAGACAGATGATGCCAAATAGGAATCCGATGCGCCAATTGGTTACTGCAGTGATGAGCCCCATGAGCGAGACACCAACGAGCAGCCCAAGAGCCCACGAAGTTTCAGTGAGGCCAACGATGCGGCCGCGTTGTTGATAGGGAACAAAATCGGCAATCCACGCGCCGAGCCCGAGATCAAAACTTTGCTTAGTGAGTGCAAGAACGGTGACACCAACTGCAAACCAGACAACATTTGGCGCGACTGCAGCAATGGCGCAGCCGAGCAAAGTGCCAATAAGGCCAATCACCATTGCATTGCGGTGGGTGAGCCGGTCGACAACACGCCCAGCAAATGGTGAGGCAAAACCCGACAACTCAGAAACAAACAGTGCAATACCAATGTCGGAGAGCGAGACATTAAAATCTTTGGCGATAATTGCCAAAAATGGTGGAGCAAATCGGTAGCAAGCATTTGTAACAAGTCGTCCGAGTGTGACGATGGAGATGTTGCGGCGAATTTCTGGCTCGAAGGAATCGTCAAGCAGACGGTTGAAGATTCGAGCAAGCATGTGCAACTAATCTACAACGAAGCTATAACGAATCAGTTGGTGCAATATCGCCGGATACGTCGCCGATCACGGAAACAATGTCGCCAGTCGTGATGCGATTATTGCGATGCACGAAAAACCAACAGCCGCCCAAGTTGTGCAACTTTGGATTGTGTGCGCCGAGTGTGTGGCGCAATGTGCGAATGACTCCGCTGTGACTGATGATGAGTGCCGTTGGCATACTTTCGCTCGCACTTGCAACACATGATGCTGCAATGTCACAAAATGCGGCAGTCGACCTGGCAACAATCGACTCATCGGACTCGAAGCCATCGGGCTTACGTCGATCGTTCAAGTACCCAGGCCATTGCGCTTCAATTTGGTGGCGAGTTAAACCCTGCCACGGACCGACATCAGATTCGAGTAGTCGTTCGTCTACAACTACTGGGCCAACTCCATGAGTTTCGGCAATGATCTGTGCGGTGTGCAGCGCGCGTTGCAGTTGACTCGATGCGATGTAGTCAAAGGTGCCAAGTCGTTCGGCTGCAAGTCTGGCTTGGTTGATCCCAGCCTCAGTCAACTCGATATCGGCGTGTCCTTGCCAGCGTTCTTGCACATTCCACTCCGACTGGCCATGGCGGATGACCAACAGTTGGGCAATGACATCGTTTGCAGACACAAGGACGCAGGGTAGTCGTAAAAGATACGATGAGTATGTGGTTCAACTGCGAATGTTTGCCTCGGCCCGTGAAGCAGCCGGAACTGCTCGCGACACAATGCCCGGCGAGACGGTCGATCAGGTATTGGCAGGCGCAGTTGCCCGATTTGGGGCAGACTTTGCAACAGTGTTGCAATCATGTCGGGTGTGGGTCAATGGCGAGTCTGCCGACGGCACCTCGGCAGTTACAGACACTGACGAAGTAGCGATTCTTCCACCAGTGTCGGGGGGCGACAAGTGACAAACATGTTTGAAGAACTTTCACTTGACGAGCTGCGAGCCAAGCGTGCCGAGATGCAGCACCAAGAAGATGCGGTTTCATTTGTGCGCCGACTCGCACAAGGCAGGCTTGACATTGCGCGCGACGAATTGCGCCGACGTATTGACAACGAACCATTGCTTGATGTCGCTACAAATCTTGCTGGTGTGTTTGGTCAAGAACACGGCGGCGGCTCGGCTCGTCCGCCACGCGAAACCATTATCTCTGGCGATCACCCACTCGTACTTGAACTCGAGCACTTGTGTGAAGACCTTGGCTTCGGTTCGATTCGCACTTTGGATGAAACAAGCTTGCGAACCGCCATTGATGAACTCGCCAAGTTTGAATTATTGCGTTCGAGCGAACGGCGCGCATTGTTTGACACCATCGACGCTCTCACCGCGGCGCTCGTGCAGCGCTACAAAAGTGGCGGTGCAAATGTTGATGCGCTTCTGAACGACTAGCGAGTGCTAGGTCTGCCCCCAAAGACCGCTGTCAAATATGCAAATATACAAATATGACGTGTTGTTCAACTTTTTCTTACCATATTCTTAGGATTTGAATCCTAATAATTTGTAAATTCACAAAATCGCCTTGCTAAGTTACGCGAATGAAAATTAAAATTAGAATAATTGCGACTTCGACAACTGTATTTATTCTTTTAGGCGGAGTACTAGGGACTCAACAATACGTTTCATCGCAGATCACTTCGAGAGTCGCGCGAGAGATGCCCAAAGCTTCTGGCATCAGTGCTTCCATTCCACTCAAGGATCTACCGAGCAACATCACTTCTGATTCAATTAAATCAGTAAACATAAACATAAAGAGTTTTGCTCTGAAAGAGAACGGCACAAAGACTTCGCTAGACATATCTGCATCAAATATCAGTAAAGCAAAACCAACCGTGGCTGGTTCTTTGGAAGTAACGGCAACTATTCCTGCATCAACAATTACGGAGTCGTCCGAATTTAATGATGTGCAAATTGTGGGAAACACTTTGCAAGTTTCTGCTGGACCAGGTGGATTGGGATCAGCGCTCTTGATTCCGAAGTACTCAAATAGCCAGCTCTATTTTGAACTTCAGAGCGTCTCTTTCTTGGGCGATCAAATTCCTGCTTCAGCACTACCGGCCGAACTTCAAAATCAAGTTAAAAGCAGGAGCCAGAGAAGTCTGACACCTCCTAAGGGGCTTAAAGTTGAATCAGTTTCATTAAGCAGTATTGGGCTTTCCGTCAAAATGTTTGGTAGCAATATTCAACTTGGCAATCTCGGATCCAGTTTGTAATAGGACTTCCAGACAAGATTTCTCGGGCTCGTCGCCCGACTCCGCAAATTAACGCACCCCGCAGATAGGTTTTAAGGGTGATGCAACGTGTTGCTGTGCTCTCCCTGCACACCTCGCCGCTTGCCCAACCGGGCGTGGGCGATGGTGGTGGCATGAATGTGTATGTGCGCGAACTCGTTTCATCGTTGGCGAGTAGTGGTGTCGATTGCACTACATATACACGTGCCTGGAAATCTGGATTGCCCGATGTGGTCGAGGTTGAACCAAATCATCGAGTCGTGCACGTGCGGGCAGGCGATGTGGATTTGCCGAAGGAAGAAATGCTCAGCGTGGTTGATGAATTTACTGACTCGGTTGCCTGGCATCTGCAACGAAATGGTGGGGCAGACTTGGTGCATGCCAATTATTGGCTTTCTGGCATGGCTGGGCACCGATTGAAGCACGAATTGAATTTGCCTCTCGTCACTACATTCCATACTTTTGCTCGCGTCAAAGGACTGGGTGGCGATATCGAGTCTCCGGTTCGCGAAAAATCAGAACTAGAAATCATCGGCTGCGCCGATGCAATTTGTGTGAGCTGCCCTGAAGAGCGATCGCAGTTTGAATCGCTCTACGGCAGTGCGCCTGGAACGATTGAAGTTGTTGCGCCAGGTGTTGAGCGAGCATTCTTTTCACCCGGGGATCGTCGTGGTGCTCGACATGCTCTCGGACTTGGCAGTGGACCAATTTTGTTGTTTGTTGGTCGCATTCAGCCACTCAAGGGTCTCGATGTTGCAGTGCAGACACTTGCGCAACTTGGCCGCATCGATGCGCAACTCGTTGTAGTTGGTGGCGCAAGCGGTGCTGACGGTGCAGCCGAACTTGAGCGTGTGCAACGCATCATCGCTGAAAACAATTTGGAAGGGCGAGTGCATTTCTTCGATCCGCAGCCCCATCACCTGTTGTCTACTTTTTATCGCGCTGCCGATGTTGTGTTGGTGCCATCGCGTAGTGAGAGTTTTGGATTGGTTGCGCTTGAAGCAGGCGCATGTGGAATCCCCGTTGTTGCAACTGGCGTAGGCGGGTTGCTCAGCCTGATCGACCATGGTCGCACAGGCTTTTTGGTGCCCGGACGCAATGTTGACGACTTCGCAAAGTTCACTGCACGACTGCTTGATGATTCGTTGCTCTCGTTGGCAATGGGTACCGCAGCTGCCGAACGCGCAAAGGCGTATTCGTGGAAGTCTGCAGCACACACCGCGCGCGATGTGTATGCACAATTACTCGAGCGTGAATTGGTGGCTTGCAAGTAGTGAGCGATCTGTTTGACGATCAGGCACTTGCTCGAATCGAACAGCAAATAGACGAGTGGTTGGCACATCTTCAGGCTCATAATCCTGCGATCCTCGCTATCGATCGAAGTGTCGAAGGCGACATTCGTTGGTATGTGCGCATGCAAGGCGAAGAAAAGGAATTTACAACGGTGTGGTTGACATTGGGTCAACGAACTTTGCGTTACGAAACCTACGTAATGCCCGCCCCCGAAGAGAATGCCGAGGCGTTGTACGAATCATTGCTACGACGCAACGAAAAACTTGTTGGCGCTCACTTTTCCATCGGTGCCGAAGATGCAGTGTTTTTACGCGGCGAGATGCCAATTGGATCGCTTAATGAGAAGGAACTTGATCGAGCAATTGGCACCCTCTATTCGACTGTGGAGCAGTATTTCAAAGGGTTCTTGCAAATCGGATTTGCCAGGCTTTTCAACAGCCGATTCGATAACTGACCGCACACATAGGGGTTGCGTCCGAGCCGTCAACGGTCGGGGAAGTCGGTTGAGTGGCTCGGACGCATCTCGCTAGCCTGACCACAATGAATTCGGCAGCTCATACTCCCATCACATTTGTTGGTGGAGGCAATATGGGTGCCGCGCTTGTTGCAGGGTTATTGAAAGCCGGTTGGCCTGCATCGTTGATCACTGTTGTGGAAACGTCGAGCGAGAGACGAGCACAACTGGTTTCGTTGTACCCAGGCGTTGTTACTTCCGAAAAAATAGTTGCGTGCACAGCAGGTGTGATTGCTGTTAAGCCACCTGCTGCTGCCGAAACATGCGCTGCACTTGCGCGAGCCGGAGCAACACGTGTGCTGTCAATCGCTGCAGGCATCTCGTTGTCCACATTGCAAGCTGCTGCTGGTTCAACCGCGGCTGTGGTGCGAGCAATGCCAAATACTCCTGCACTCGTTGGTGAAGGCGCTGCAGCTATCAGCGGATCTTCGCAGTGTGTCGCAGCCGACATGGCATGGGCCGAGTCGGTGTTGGGCAGTGTCGGCACCGTGGTGCGAGTAGACGAAAAATTGTTGGATGCGGTGACCGCAATTTCTGGTTCCGGACCTGCATATATATTTTTGATCGCTGAGGCACTTATGTCTTCGGCCGTTGGGGTCGGCTTATCGCCTGAAATCTCCAATTCATTGGTTCGCCAGTTACTCGTGGGTTCGGCAAAATTGTTGCAACAGTCAGCCGAGACTCCCGCGCAGTTACGCGCAAATGTGACATCACCAAATGGCGTTACTGCGTCTGCAATTGAGGCTCTGGAGCAGGCTGGTATTCGTGCAGCAATCGAGGCAACAGTGCAGGCTGCGGTGTCGCGAAGTCGCGAAATGGGTTCGTGAAAATTCACGGTCAAAAATGCTTGAACTTTCTAACATTGTGCGTAGGGTATGTCCTAGGTCACAGTTTCCAGCAGGGGTTTACCCCCCAACTGGAAGTCGCGCTCGCAAGAGCGCGCCGTTTGGGCCGGTGCCGTCGGGGGGTTGGCACCGGTCCATTCGTGTTTCTCGGGACGTTTTGCTTCGCAACGTTTTGCTTCGCGGATTTTTCTCGCGCAACAGTATTCAGCGTGTGAGTGTTTTGTGATGAATAAATTTTCACACGTTTCATTTCTCTCTGATTACGGAACACAGGACGAATTTGTTGGAGTTGTGAAGGCAGTGATCGCTGACATTGCTCCGCACGTCAATGTGATTGATCTTGTTCACGATGTAACTCCGTTTGATGTACGCGCCGGTTCGCTTGCACTTGCACGTTGCGTTCCTTACGTGCCAACTGGTGTTGTATTGGCAGTTGTTGATCCGGGCGTTGGCGGATCGCGGCGAGCCATTGCAATCTCGGTCGGTGGTGGCAAGGGAGTGTTTATTGGTCCAGACAATGGTCTTTTGCCAGGAGCGGTTGCGCTTGCAGGAGGGCCAGATCAAGCCGTTGTGCTGAACAATCCCGCATATCAATTGGCCTCACCAGGCGACACGTTTGCGGGACGCGATATTTTCGCACCTGCTGCAGCGCATCTCTGTAACGGAGTTGCGCTCACCGACTTGGGCGACGAGATCGACCCAAGTTTGTTGTTGCCAGGCGTTGTTCCTTTGCCACGCGAAGAGGGCGGGCAGATGTTGAGCGAAGTGACATGGGTGGATCGATTTGGAAACTGCCAATTGAATGTTGGACCTGAAGACATCGACAAGTGGGGTTCACCGCTGCGAGTAATTATCGGCGCATCAGATCCAACTGCTCAGATTGTGCGTTCGGTGCCAGTCGTGCGCAACTTTGCAGACATTGGTGGTGGCATCGGTCTTGTTGTCGACTCATATGGAATGCTCGCGTTGTGTGTTGACCGCGGGTCTGCAGCAGCCGAACTGCAACTTGGGCCAACTGATCTGGTGGTGATTGCTCAAGATCCAAGCTCTGGTGCCGGAGTAGCAACGTCGGTGCGCTTAAGTGCAAAAAAATGAGTTGTCGTTCTCTTGCTAGGCGTAACATCGGATCATGAGACCCGCCACAACACTTGTTATTGGTTTGTTGCTCGCAGTAATTTTGGGTGCAGGCGTTTTGTCGCTGATGATGCGCTAAGCGTTGAGTTGCTCGCGACCAAGAAACCACTAAACAAAATAGAAACTCCGCAGAGCAAGGTGATTGCAAACGCACGGTCTTGACCTAGTCGGCCTGCAAGTGTGCCACTTGCCGATAACACGAGTGTGCCCACCGCAATCAGAACATTGCCTCCCGCGAGTCGCTTGGGAGAAGTGACCGTGCGGGAAATACTTTTTGACGTCGCAGGGTTTTGTTTTCTGATTACACGCCAGGCCGACCACAGTGCTCCAACAATGATGAACATTGCGGGAACTCCCGAACCGACGGCCGCAAGAATGCGTGGTGCAACGCCAAATATCTCTCGACCTGCAGGAAATTCGGTCGCAACGACTTGTGATTTAGTTGGAGCAATCAACACCACTCCAGTTGCAAGACCCGACAACCACACAAGCCAAGCGCGACAAATATTTCCCGCGCGAAGACCAATCAACAAGTACACGGTTCCGAGTGCAAGCCACGCAACATTGAGGACGGCACCGGCTAAGAAAAAAATTCGAAACGTCATCAAGTTCCAGCCAGAGCTCTCGGCCCACCACAGTGCACCCGACCCAACAGTGAAGAGCGCCATCGCAACTGTCCACGCCAATTCGTGTGGCTGACACCGCCGCAACCAGCGGTCAAGTGTGCTCAGAGTAAATGCGCATGCGACGAGAGTTGCCGCACCAGCCAAGAGTGAGTTGAGTTCACTGCGCGAAGTTTGAGCACCGATAATTTCGCCCAGGATCATTGGCGCAGGCTAGTTGGGCAAATTGGTCTTTTGATTGTCTGCAAAGTGACGGATGTCTTGTCTGCGTAAGGCCCCCGGCCTGAGCACGGACTTCGTGAATTCATGCACGAACGCCTACCCTTTACGGAGTGACAGATCTTGTGAAACCCCCATCACGGCCTGAGGCACTTCGTCGCCGTATCCCAGACGCGGCAGTCACTCGATTGCCGGTGTACTTGCAGATTCTAAACAAATCAATAACAGAAGGTGTCTCGCAGTTGTCGAGCGATCAACTTGCAGGACTAGCCGGACTCAACGCAGCCAAAGTGCGTAAAGACTTGTCGTACTTGGGAAGCTATGGCACACGCGGTGTTGGGTACGACGCTGCATATCTCGTGTATCAAATTAAACGCGAATTGGGATTGTTGAACGATTGGAAAGTCGTGGTCGTTGGTGCGGGCAACTTGGGCAACGCGTTAACAAATTACGCCGGGTTTTCTTCGCGTGGGTTTGAGGTTTCGGCAGTTGTCGATATCGATTCGGCAAAGGTTGGCAAAAAAGTTGGTGGAGTAGTGGTGCGACATGTTGATGACCTGTTGTCAATAGTCAACAACGACAAAGTCAGCATTGGTGTCATCGCCACACCGCCGGCATCAGCCCAACGTGCTGCCGAGTTGCTTGTCGCTGCTGGCATCAAGTCAATTCTCAACTTTGCCGCAACAGTGCTGACGGTACCGAGTGAGGTGTCGGTTCGTAGCGTTGACTTGGGCATGGAGCTACAGATTCTTGGTTACTACGAACAACTCAACAGGCCTGGCGCATGTCAATAGTTGTTCTCGGAGTCAATCATCGCTCGGCACCGCTCGACGTAATCGAACGCGTTGCTGTGGCAGAAGAGTCGCTCACAAAAGCGTTGCACAGTTTGGTATCGCGCGACAACGTGCGCGAAACAGTGTTGCTCTCAACGTGCAATCGCACCGAGGTGTATGTAGTCGCCGAAAAGTTTCATGGTGCGTATGCCGATGTGCGTGATTACTTTTGTGAACTGTCTGGGTTAACGCCCGACGAACTGCATCCGCATTTTTATAGTCAACACGACGAGGCTGCTGTGTCGCACTTGTTTGAAGTGGCATCTGGACTTGATTCTGCAGTAATTGGCGAAACCGAAATACTTGGTCAAGTGCGCGACGCATGGGACTTGGCACGAATCGAGCAGACTTCTCGCACAACACTCAATATGTTGTTTCGCCAAGCGCTCGAAGTGGGTAAGCGCGCGCGAAACGAAACTGGAATCAGTAAATCCACTACATCGATTTCTCATGCTGCTGTTGAGATGGCAAAAGAGTTGTTGGGCACGATGCAGGGCAAAAGTGTTCTTGTTGTTGGTGCTGGCGACATGGGTGCTGGCATTGCGCGCGCATTGTCCAGTGCTGGCGCCGCATCGGTCACGGTAATGAATCGCAATACAGAGCGCGCAGAACAACTGGCCGCAACTGTGGGCGCCGTTGTCAGTCCGATTTCGGAGTTGGCAAGTGCGCTTGGTGTTGCCGATGTGGTGCTGACTTGCACAGGTGCAACCGAGCCAATCATCACTGCAGAGTTGGTCAACTCTGCGCGCACAACTTTGCCGCAATCACCGTTGTTGATCGTGGACATCGCGATGCCGCGCGACGTTGAGCACTTAGTAGGCAACATCGCAAACGTAACGTTGCGTGATTTGTATGACTTACGCGACTGGGCTCAAGTTGGCATCAATGCTCGCAACAATGAAGCCGACGCAGTGCGCACGATCATTGTTGAGGAAGTAGAACGCTTCACCCAAGAATCAATTGCTCGGCAGGCCGCGCCACTTGTTGCCGAGTTGCACGAGCGAGCAGAAAATATACGCCGCGCCGAAATGGAAAGGTTTGCGGCTCGCATGTCTGGACTTACGCCAGAACAGCGCGAACTTGTTGAAACGATGAGCAAGTCAGTTATCGCCAAATTTCTGCACACTCCATCTATCCAACTCAAAAACAGTGCTGGTACCCCACAAGGCGAGCGCATCGCCGCAGCACTGCGCGACCTCTTCGACATCGAATGATTCGTCTTGCAACTCGCTCGAGTGCACAAGCCCGCACTCAAGCTCAAGTAGTTGCCAACGCAATATCTACAGCAACTGGCGAGCAAACCGAACTTGTTTTTGTTGAAACCCTTGGTGATATCAAACGGGATGTGCCGCTACACCAAATAGGCGGTCAGGGCGTTTTCGTAAAGGAAGTACAACAAGCAGTTCTTGATGGTCACGCAGACTTGGCAGTGCACTCTGCAAAAGACTTGCCTTCTTTACAAACCGACGGTCTTGTTGTCGGTGCATGGTGCACACGACGTGATGCGCGCGACGCATTGGTGGGCAACACACTGTCTGGTTTAAAACAAGGTGCGACCGTGGCGACTGGTTCGGTGCGGCGACGTGCGCAGTTGCTGACCATGCGACCCGATCTCGAGTTTGTTGACCTGCGTGGCAACATCAGTACCAGGCTGAGCAAGGTGCCAGCAGGTGGGGCAATTGTGATGGCGGTAGCAGCACTTGAGGTGCTTGGTCTCACCGACCAGGTTGCACAAATTCTTGATCCAAATGTTGTTGTGCCCATGATTGGTCAGGGTTGTGTGGCGGTGGAGTGTCGAGTAGGCGACACTGCAACGCACGGCGCGCTCGTTGCGATCGATCACGATGTGACTCGTCGCGCAGTTGAAATGGAGCGTGCATTTTTGGCCGAGTTGGGTGCAGGCTGCAATATGCCAATTGGAGCGCATTTGGATGCACAAGATGTTTTTACTGCGTTTATGGCCACAGGCGATAGAGCAAGCGACCGCCATGTCACACTCGCACAGTCAGTCGCTGGCATTGACGACAGATTGCAATTGGCACGCGACATCGCAATGCAATGCCGAAGCAAACTGCAATGACAAATCTGGCAGGTAAGACAATTGTTCTGACCCGACCTGTCGAGCAGTCGAGTGAACTTGCAGAATTGTTGGTTGAAGTCGGTGTCAACGTGTTGTTGGTACCCCTGATCAAAATTGTTGGTCCAAGTGATGGTGGGCGCAAATTAAAAGCCGCTCTTGAGCGAGCCGACGACTACGACTGGATTGTCGTTACATCGGCAAACGGTGCACAAAGTATTGCGTCATTCATCAAGTCTTTGGAAACAAGTGATGCTCGCCGGCCAAAAATCGCAGCAGTAGGTGCGGCAACCGAACAAGCACTTGGTTGCGCTGCAGACTTCATGCCAAGCACTGCAAATGCACAAACACTTGTGCGCGAGTTTCCATTTGGTGAAGGACGTGTGTTGCTTGCTCAAGTTGAAAATTTGGGTGGCACAGTTGATTCATCGGTTGCTCGCGGACTTGCTGAGCACGGTTGGTTGGTAGACGAGGCGGCCGCGTACCAAACTGTGGCGGCTACTCCGAGCGAACAAGAAGTTGCGCAGGCATCGCAAGCCGATGCCGTCGTTTTTTATTCTGGATCGGCAGTGAGATCGTGGCGAGCAGGCGTTGGGATGAAGACGCCACATGTGGTGATTGCAATCGGAGAATCAACTGCGAGGGTCGCGCGCAATCTCAACATTCAGGTATCAAGCGTTGCGGCTCAAACAACGTCCAGTGCTGTAGTGGCTGCGCTCGTTGGGGTTTTCGAACAGCAACGCCCGTAGCCTTACGGGTATGGCGTTTCCGCAATCTCGCCCTCGTCGCCTGCGACAGAGTCCTGCCATGCGCGAACTCGTTGCAGAAGTTCGATTGGGTGTCAAAGACCTCGTTGCACCACTGTTTGTGCGCGAAGGCATCTCGTCTGCTCAGCCAATCAAGTCGCTTCCTGGCGTTGTACAACACACGCTCGATTCATTGCGTAGCGAAGTAGTGCAACTTGCAGAACTCGGTGTTCCTGGTGTCATTTTGTTTGGTATTCCATCAGTGAAAGACGAAGTTGGATCTGGCGCATTTGATCCATCAGGCATCGTGCAGGTTGCATTACGCGAATTGCAAAAAGAAGTTGGCAACGACATGGTGTTGATGTCTGACTTGTGCGTAGATGAATACACATCGCATGGTCACTGCGGAGTGCTCAACAAAAATGGTGATGTAGATAACGATGCAACACTGGATATTTATTGTCGAGCAGCGCTTGCGCAGGCAACTGCTGGTGCGCATGTAGTTGCACCAAGCGGAATGATGGACGGCCAAGTTGGCGCGATTCGCGCAGCTCTTGACGGAGCAGGTTTTTCTGATGTTGCGATCATGGCGTATTCGGCAAAGTATGCATCTGGTTTGTATGGCCCATTTCGCGATGCCGTCGACGTGCAGATTCAGGGCGGAGGCAATCGCAAGGGTTATCAACAAGATTGGCGCAACGCGCGTGAAGCACTACGCGAAGTGCACGCCGATATCGAGCAGGGTGCCGACATCGTGATGGTCAAACCAGCATTGAGCTATCTCGATGTGATCTCGGCAGTGCGTGCGCAAGTAGATGTGCCGATAGCCGCGTATCACGTGAGTGGTGAATACGCGATGATCAAAGCCGCCGCCGCAAATGGTTGGATAGATCACGACACCGTTGCCCTCGAGCAACTCACCGCTGTCAAGCGCGCAGGAGCCGACATCATTCTCACGTACTTTGCGCGTTGGTTCGCAGAAAATAATCGCTAACTCATGAGCATTCAGTTTTGTGATCCAGTTGCGTGTGTCGCTGCAGGTTGCACAGCCACAGTTTGCACGGGCAAGGGCGTGCCATCTAATCACACGTTGTACACGCGTTCTGCAGGTGTCATACCTGGTGGTGTCAACTCGTCGATTCGTGCATTTAAAGCAGTCGGTGGCGAGCCGTACATCGTTGCGCGTGGCGAAGGCGCACATGTAATTGATGTTGAGGGCAAGCGTTATATCGACTTGGTGCAAAGCTACGGAGCGGTCATTTTGGGACACGCACACCCGTCGATTACTGCAGCGTTGCAAGCCGCAGCAGTGGACGGCACATCTTTTGGTGCGCCAACCCCGCGCGAAATGAAACTTGCCGAAGCAATTCGCGAACGAGTACCAAGCTGCGAGCGTGTGCGGTTGATGAACAGTGGTACCGAAGCAACAAGCACCGCAGTTCGACTTGCCCGCGGAGCCACAGGTCGTAAGCGAATCATCACTTTTGCCGGAAACTTTCACGGTGCAACCGATGCGTTGCTTGCTGCTGGTGGAAGCGGTGTCGCAACACTTGGTTTGCCAGGCACCGCCGGAGTACCCGAAGAGGCCGTGGCCAACACTCTTGTTGTTCCATACAACGTTGTGCCCGAAATCGGCAACGATGTGGCTGCAGTGATTGTCGAACCAATCGCTGCCAACATGGGCGTCGTTGCGCCAGCCCCCGGTTTTCTAGAAGGTCTTCGCGCTGCCTGCGATAAAGCTGGTGCGCTTCTTATTTTTGATGAAGTGATCACTGGCTTTCGCATCGGCATGGGCGGAGCCCAAGCAAAATACGACGTGCGACCTGACATCACGTGCTTCGGCAAAGTAATTGGTGGTGGGCTTCCAATTGGCGCAATTGGCGGATCTCGCGCGGTGATGGAAAATCTTTCGCCACTTGGCAAAGTGTTTCATGCAGGAACTCTTGCGGGTAATCCACTTGCCACTGCAGCAGGTTTGGCTGCACTGAACGAACTCACGCAAGACGTATATATGGAGCTCGGTGCGCGAGCACGCCAACTTGCAACTCTGATGCGCGACGCCTGCACAAGTGCTGGCATTACTGCACAGTTTCCGGTTGTCGGCACACTCGTTGGTGCGTTCTTTGGTAGTCGTGTGCCAACCAACTTTGACGAAGCAAAGCAAACAGATGAAAAGCTGTATGCGAAGTTCTTTCATGCGATGCTCAACGAGGGTGTGGCCATGGCGCCCGGTGCATATGAAGCTCTCTTTGTTGGTGTGGGTCACACAGATGCAGTGATGGAACAATTGGCTGCAGCTGCACATCGCGCAGCGCATGCAGTCGTTTTAGCGAATTAGAAACGATTTAGAATAGGACCATGCGCCACTTTTTGTCGGCTCGCTTGTGGGCGGCATTTGCAATTCTTGGTGCCGCAGCCGTTTTTGTACTGGGCTTGTTTGCGCTTACTTCTGGGGGTTCGTCATCGCCAACAGCGCTTCCAACTCAACACAATGTCGAACTGATTGCTGTTGCTACGTCACTTGTAGCCCAAGAGGGCTGGCAAATTGCAAGCAGCAAAACGGTGGGCAACGCAACGCTCACATTGGACGATGGTCGCGTTGTCGAAATTCTTGAAGGCACGATGGGGGAAATCACCTGCACCAATCTGACTGAACCATTCGCATGTGTGTTGTTAGCCGACATGTTGGGTGGTGGTGTTGTTTGGTTTGCTCTCGTTCCAGTAGACACAAATGCTGCCGCCAGTCAAAAAATGTTGACACTTCCACCGCTTGTCGACATGTTGAACGGCGGTAGTTTGGGCGTGCTGCAAAATGATTGGATTATTAAGCTTGGCAACGGTGTGAAGCGCACCTGTGACTCCGAATCGGACACTGCAAACTTGCGTGAGTTCATCACCAAGTTTTCACAAAGTAGTTACACCATGCTCGACTTAATTAAAGACGAAGTGACCGAAGTGGTCTGCAACAAAAACTAAATTGCGAAATCGGCTTGTTACTTGCCAGATTCACGAGGCTCAACGCCTACGTGTGCAGGAGGCTCAGTGAGCATCGAGAAATCTTTATCGATAGTTTCAAACGATGACGTGCCTTTTTCAAGGGCAAGAAAAATTTCAGACTCTGGTGAACACCACGTCTCGTATTCGGCGGCCCACTTTTCATCTTTGGGGTCTGTTCCACCAACTGCGTAACGCTCATGACACACCACTCCGAGAATCTGTGCTTCAGTGAGCGCACCGCCAAGTTTTTCACCTTGCATCGGCATTGGGTTTCCGTTATATGAAAGCGGTGCATGTGCACCACCTTCGCGATCTGGATCTCCGTAGACCTTGAGTCCTGCACTTACGTATGCCTGACTGC
>JBIHZV010000052.1:0-7179 GCA_044240275.1 Ilumatobacteraceae bacterium
CAACGAGTCGAGCACACAACATGGCAAGAACTCGATCGCGTGTTGCCAGCAGATCACCTCACCACTTTGTACATCGCACAAATGGCCGAGCCAGTGTCGGGTGAACTCGCTCGACTACATCAATTGGCCCGCACATTGCGCGAGCAATGCCCGTGGGATCGCGAGCAAACCCACGACTCACTGATTAAGCATTTGATCGAAGAAACATACGAAGTAGTTGATGCAATCGAAACGCTCGACGCCAACGACCCATCAACCGACGAAGCATTCATTGAAGAACTCGGTGACCTGCTCTACCAAGTTGAGTTTCATGCCACCATCGCCGAACAGCAGGGTCGCTTCAGCATGGCCGATGTGGCGCGATCAATCCACGACAAACTCGTGCGCAGGCACCCACACGTCTTTGGAGATGTTGTAGCAAACAGTGCACACGACGTGGTGCAGACCTGGGATGAAGTGAAGCGTGCAGAGAAAAAATCAGCCGGTGGCGCTAGTTCTACATTTGTATCTACATTTACAGGCGTTGCAAAGTCCGGGCCCTCGCTGCAATACGCCACAAAGATTCAAAAACGAGCGGCGGATGTTGGTTTCGACTGGCCAAATGCCGATGGAGCATTTGAAAAGATTATTGAAGAGTCTGCAGAGATTCGCCAAGCTGTAGCGCTTAACAGCGACCCAGAAACGGTGCGAATGGAGTTGGGTGACTTGCTGTTCAGCGTGGTCAATCTGTCGCGCCACCTCGGCCACGATGCCGAGCAAGCACTGCGTGGAGCAAGTGACAAATTTCGCCGCCGTTTCGAGCAGGTCGAGCAACTGGCACTATCACGAGACATTGATCTTGCACATGCGCCACTTGAGCAACTAGATGCATTGTGGGACGAAGTCAAAAAACAATAAGATCGTGTCATGAGCAAGATCAGCCATGTCGCAGCGCGCGAGGTTCTAGATTCGCGAGGCAACCCGACCGTCGAAGTAGATGTGACTCTTGCATCCGGCGCAACTGGCCGGGCGATTGTTCCTTCCGGAGCATCGACTGGTGCACACGAAGCCACCGAGCTTCGCGACGGTGGCACTCGCTTCAAGGGTAAGGGCGTGCTCAATGCAGTCGCCAATGTCAATGGCGAAATTTCAACCGCACTTGTTGGTAACGACGCAAGCAACCAAACAGCAATCGACAACACGTTGTGTGAACTTGATGGAACTCCAAACAAATCTCGACTCGGTGCCAATGCAATACTCGGTGCAAGCTTGGCAACTGCTCACGCATCGGCCGCCGAACGCAAATTGCCACTGTTTGCATCAATAGGTGGCAACGACGCATGCGTTCTACCTGTGCCAATGATGAATGTGCTCAATGGCGGTGTGCACGCCGACAACAACGTTGACCTTCAAGAGTTCATGATCATGCCAATTGGGGCATCAAGTTTTTCTGAAGGGTTGCGCTGGGGCGTCGAGACGTATCACACACTCAAATCGTTATTGCACGACCGCAAACTTGCCACGGCAGTCGGCGACGAAGGCGGCTTTGCACCAAACCTCGCAAGCAACGAAGACGCGATTGCGATTTTGGTCGATGCAATTGAAGCGGCAGGTTTCAAACCGGGCATCGATATTTCCATCGCACTCGATCCGGCAATGACTGAACTCTACAAAGACGGGAAATATCACCTAGCTGGTGAAGGTCAAGTGTTTACCAGCGATCAATTGGTTGCATGGTGGACAACACTCGTCAATAAATACCCGATCGTTTCTATTGAAGACGGAATGGCAGAAGACGACTGGTCCGGATGGTCTTCGCTCACCACAGCATTGGGATCTCGCGTGCAACTCGTGGGTGATGACCTTTTTGTCACCAATGTAAAACGATTGCAGCGCGGCATCGACGAAAACGTCGCCAACAGCGTGCTCATCAAGGTCAATCAAATTGGTACTCTGACCGAAACCCTCAACACCATTTCGCTCGCTCGCAACAATCAGTACACAAGCGTGATGAGTCACCGCAGCGGAGAAACCGAAGATGCCACGATTGCAGACTTGGCTGTGGCTACAAACTGTGGCCAGATCAAAACAGGCGCGCCAGCACGCAGTGACAGAGTGGCAAAGTACAACCAGTTGCTACGCATCGAGCAACGCTTGGGCAGTAACGCCAAATATCTCGGCAAGCAAGCCGTAAGTCGCTGAGCGCATACTCCACCATTTAGGGCTTCTCAACAGCCACAATAGAGGGGTGTCAAGTACCGATCTGCATCTCGTGCGCCATCGTGGCGTGCGCGCATTCGCGGTTCCTCTCACAGTCCTCGTGGTCCTTGCTTTGGCAACAACACTCTTTGTCGTACCCGTGCGAACCTGGATGAGTCAGCGCAGCGTGCTCAATACGAAGCAGCAGGAATACGCCGCATATGAAGACATCGTTGAGAATATGCAAGACCAAGTGAACTACCTGCAATCACCTTCCGGATTGCGCGATGCCATTCGCACACAACTTGGCTATCTCTACCCTTCCGAGCGCCGGGTTCCAATGATGGACACCCCCGCACTCTCTACAACGCTTCCCGAGCGCTGGCCATACACAATCGTTTCGACAATGATGTTTGTCAAAACACTCGAAGCAGCAGAGCAGGATGCCAAGGGCAAGATTTCACTTGACCCACTTGTTCCGTAACACTCTTCGATCACTAACCTTGCTGTTATTCCCCACAGAGGAGCAGCAATGGCTGGAAGCATTTTAGGTAACCGAGTTCTTCGCAAAGAAGACCCAAAATTCCTTACAACTGGTGGCGTATACGTAGAAGACTTGCGCGACGAACCATTGTTGGTTGGCGCCGTGCATGCAACTTTTGTTCGCTCAACTGTTGCCCACGCCAAAATCCTGGGTATTGATGTATCCGAAGCCCTTACGATGCCCGGCGTCGTTGCTATTTACACCGCGCAAGATCTTGGGCTCCAACCTGTTGAAGCTTCATTCAATCCAATGGCTAAGCGAACTCTTCTTGCAAGCGGAAAGGTTCGTTACGTTGGCGAACCCCTTGCAGTAGTGCTTACCGAACTCGCAAACCAAGGCGAAGACGCAGCCGAGCGCGTGATTGTTGACTACGACGCTCTCGAGATTTTGGTCGATGTCGAGCAGGCAATGACATCATCAACTCTGATCTATGAAGAAGTTGGCAGCAACGTTGTCTTTGAGTCGACCGCCATCGGTATGCCCGATAATACGGGAGATGCACTGTTCGCCGATTGCGAAGTTGTCGTTAAGGGTCGGTTTGTTAATCAGCGCGTAGCACCCTGCCCTCTTGAAGTGCGTGGTGCCGCAGCAGCATGGGACAACGGTCGTTTAGTGCAGTGGTTGTCGACGCAGCACGCACAAGGCGCACGCGACGCAATTCTTAAAGTCAATGCACTTGAAGCTGGTCAAGTGCGCGTGATCACGCCAGATGTCGGCGGTGGTTTTGGAGCAAAGATCGATGCGTATCCAGAAGATTTATTGCTGGGACGAATTGCAAAGCAAGTTGGTAGACCGGTGCGTTGGACAGAAACACGCAGCGAGTCGATGGTTGCTCTCGGACATGGCCGGGGGCAAATTCAATACATCACCATTGGTGGAACTCGCGCGGGCAAAGTAACCGCATACCAACTACACGTACTTCAAGATTCGGGTGCATGGGTCGATGTTGGCGCAATCCTTGCTCCGTTTATGACCCGCCCAATGGCTTCTGGTGTTTACGACATTCCCGTAATTGAAGTACGCACCACTTCGGTCGCAACAAACACAACGCCGATGGTTGCTTATCGAGGTGCAGGACGCCCAGAGGCAACGGCCGCAATCGAGCGTGCAATGGATTTGTTTGCGCTCGAACTTGGCAAAGACCCTGCCGAAGTGCGACGCATCAACTTGATTCCAAAGTTTCTCGAGCCATTCACTACTTCTATTGGACAAACATACGACGTAGGCGATTTTGAAGGAGCACTCGACAAAGTGCTCGAGGCGTCCAACTACGCACAGCTTCGCAAAGACCAAGCTGCTCGTCGCGCAAGTGGCAGTACCAAACAAATCGGCATTGGCGTCAGCGTGTACGTAGAAATCACAGCAGGAACATCTTCAGGCGAATACGGCAAGGTTGAAGTTCTTCCAAACGGTCGTGCAATTGTCTATACCGGCACATCACCGCACGGACAAGGTCACGTCACTTCGTGGTCAATGCTGGCAAGTGATGAAACAGGTATCGCAATGGACATGATCGATGTTGTGTGGGGTGACACCGATGCCATTCCTTCAGGCGGTGGCACCATGGGTTCCCGTTCGCTACAACAAGGTGGTGCTGCAGTACACCAGGCATCCAAAGAACTCGTCGAACAAGCTCGCAAACACGCAGCACGTTTGCTTGAGGCCAATGAAGACGACGTGGTGTTCGACAAGTTCACTGCAGCATTCCATGTGGCAGGTACTCCAGCAGTAGCAAAAACATGGGCCGACATTTCGTCAGCACTAGCAACTGATGGTGGCTTAATTCAAGAATCAAATTTTGTGTCCAATGGTGCAACATTCCCGTTTGGCGCACACGTTTCAGTCGTCGAAGTCGACACCGAGACAGGGAAAGTCACTTTGATCAGACACGTTGCATGCGACGACGCGGGCCGAGTGATCAATCCGCTCATTTTGGATGGCCAAATTCATGGCGGTATCGGCCAAGGCGCAGCACAAGCACTTCTCGAAGAGGTTCGCTATGACACTGACGGCAACCCGATCACTTCCAACTTTGCCGACTACGCATTTATCTCAGCTGCAGAGTTGCCAAGCTTTGAGGTAATCCACATGGAGACACCAACACCCCGAAACCCACTTGGGGCAAAAGGCATCGGTGAGTCGGGCACCATTGGCTCAACTCCTGCAGTGCAATCGGCAGTAGTCGATGCGCTTACTCACTTAGGTGTGCCTCACATTGATATGCCAGCCACTCCAGAACGAGTGTGGAGCGCAATTCAGTCAGCCAAATAGCAAGCGCCAGTAAAGTTCTTTTGCAACGAGAGTCGTAGTGTTGCTATATGAATTTTTCTGCTCACTCGACGTCTGATCCAATTGTTGCCCAAAATCTTGTTCGGTATTTCGGAGATGTCAAAGCCGTTGATGGCATCGACATCACGGTGAAGACTGGTGAGATTTTTGGATTTCTCGGACCAAACGGTGCAGGAAAATCTACGGCTGTGCGCATGCTCACCACGTTGCTACGCCCAACTTCTGGCACAGCAACCGTCGCTGGTTTCGATGTGGCAAAGCATCCCGACGAAGTGCGTCGCCGCATTGGTGTTGCGTTGCAAGACGCAGCGATTGATCCATTGATGACTGGCACCGAATTACTCCGCTTGCAGGCTGTGCTCTACGGAATACCGCAAGCTCAAATGAAAACCCGTGCGAGCGAGTTGCTAGAGCGTGTTGGCCTCACTGCTGCGGCCGATCGCCGTGTTGGCACATATTCGGGAGGCATGCGTCGCCGTCTCGACTTGGCGCTCGCCCTTATTCATCAACCAACAGTTTTATTTCTAGACGAACCGACAACCGGACTTGATCCGATGAGCCGCATGTCGCTTTGGGAAGAAGTTCGCCGCCTCAACAACGAAGGCACAACCGTCATGTTGACCACACAGTATTTAGAAGAGGCCGACCAACTGGCAGATCGCATTGCCATTATTGATGCGGGCAAAATCGTGCGAGAAGGAAAACCACAGGATCTCAAGGCCAGTGTCGGATTTCCAACGCTTCTGATTACTGTTCCATCCGATCAAACCGAGCGCGCCAAGGCTGTGCTTGCAACATTCGGAGACATGCGACCAACCGCCGAGGGTTCGCTTGGAGTTGGCCTCCGTGGTGGTGCAGATGTCGTTACCGACGTTGTGCGCAAACTCGACGAAGCATCGATTCGGGTCCAGCACCTCGAAATCAATGAACCAAGTCTTGATGATGTGTTCGCAGAAGCAACAGGCCACCGCCTTGAGGGTGCCAAAGCATGACAGTCGAGACAGCTTTGATCACACCAACAAGCGCCATTGCCGCATCAGCGCGCAGCCGTCAGCTCTCAATACGCCAAACCATCGCCATGGCTAAGCGCTCCACAATCGAGCTTGCGCGACAACCAGCGCTCATTGCGCCAAGCATGTTTTTTCCAATATTCTTCGCCGTACTGAGCGCCTCAAGTTTTAGTAAGACCACCTCAATTCCTGGGTTCCCAAAAGTTGAGTCGTTCATGCAATTCACACTTGCGTCCACAATCGTTCAAGGTGTGTTGTTCGGTTCGGTAACAGGAGCAGCAGCTTTAGCAACTGACATCGAGAATGGTTTTTTTGATCGCTTGCTTCTTGCACCCACAACCCGCACAGGTATTTTGGTCGGACGTCTTGCAGGCAGTGCGCTATTCGGATTCTTTCAATCTGCATTCTTCCTCGCTGTACTCGTTCCCTTTGATGCACCAATCACTGCAGGCATCCCGGGTGCTTTGGTAATGGTGTTGTCGGGTGGAATCGTTTCCCTCGCTATTGGCGCCATCATGTCGTCGGTTGCTATTCGCACCGGTTCGGCAGAAGCAGTGCAGGGAGCATTCCCACTGTTGTTTGTGTTGCTTTTCTTTTCGAGTGCGTTCTTCCCACGCGAAACAATGAGTGGCGCCTACAAGCGAATCGCCGATCTCAACCCAATTTCGTATCTGGTTGAGGGTCTGCGCGCGCTCGTTCTCGAAGGGTTCACTTTGTCTGCAGTCGTTCGATCACTCCTCGTCCCAACAGCAATTTGTGGAGCAGCAATCCTGTTTGCGCTCAAAGAACTCCGCCGAAAGTTGGCAGCGTTATGAGTACGCAACAAAATACTGCGTCAGTTGCCACATCTGTTGCAATGCCGACGACCATGCGCAGTGCTCGTGGGTTGGCTCATCGAGGTATCCGAAATATTCGTCGCCTTCCTTCAGCATTTTTTCCGGCAATGGCGATGCCGGTATTCACGATGATTGCATTTGCCGGCACATTTGCCGCCATCACCAAACTGCCGGGCTTCCCCACCGATCGCTCGGTCAACTGGTTTATGCCACTCGGAATTTGTTTTGGCGCTGCATTCAGTGGCATCGGTCTTGGCTTCTCAACAATCCGTGATATCGAGACTCGTTTCTACGATCGACTGTTGATGTCGCCTGCACCTCG
>JBIHZV010000053.1:0-7147 GCA_044240275.1 Ilumatobacteraceae bacterium
AATGACTTAATTGCAACCGCAGATGCATGGGGGCTTGTTGCCTTCGAGTCATTAAACCACTTCACTCCGTCGATCATTTCCACATATTCGATTCGATGAGGAGCATTATCAAACTCTGCAAGTGCACATGCCACATGGCTCGGCTCAACCAAACCACTCTCGATAGAAATTGCTGCAGCGGCTAGAGCATTAGTGATGTCGTGTGGCATTGCGCGTTTCATATCCGAGATTTTCATGATCGGTCCGTGCGGCGAGTTCAATTGTCCGTCTTGCGCGTGGTAGTCGCCCTGCACTGCTCCAAACGTGACTGTGCGTGCAGTGCACTGTTGCGCAATCTGCAATATCTGTGCATCATCAACAGGTGCAACTGCCACATCTTCCGCTCTTGTGTGCGCCCACAATTGCGCCTTTGCCGCTACATAGCTTTCCATGCTTGTGTGCCAGTCCAGATGATCGGGTGCAATGTTGAGCCAGACCGATGCGCGGGTTCGAAAGTTTTCGATATTTGCCAGTCGAAAACTGGAACACTCCACCGCAAACACTTGCGTGTCAGTGTCTAGGGCTGCGATCAATGGCGTATCAGTATTGCCTACCGCCATACTTTTGTGACCAGCTGCATGCAGCATCGCGGCCGTCATCAAGGTTGTTGTTGTTTTGCCATCAGTGCCCGTTATGCCGAGCATCGGACGTGGTCCACCATTGCGCAGTTCCTCAAAGTTGTAAGCCAACTCGAGTTCGGAAGCGATAGTCAGACCCATCTGTCTGGCAGCAGTAACCACATGATGACTTTCCGAAATTCCGGGCGCAGGTGCAAGACAAGTAATACGCTGCAAAATGTTTACCGTTGTCTTTGCGTCTGTTGTGTCAACAAATTCGCAGTTCAACGCACGCGCAAAGTCGCTGTGTTCCTTCGTCGCTTTATCGTCTGCAAGAATTACATTCTCTCCGCGCTTATGAAGAGCGCTAGCGACTGCCATTCCTGCTACCCCAAGACCAAACACCAAAGTTGTTTGGTGAGCACTCAACGCAAACCGGCCTGGCGCGTAAAGTCTGCGATGAAAAGCGCGACAGCAGTTGCAACACAAATTCCAGAGATGATCCAGAAACGAATGATTACTGTCGTTTCAGGCCAGCCGCTCAATTCAAAATGATGATGGATTGGCGACATTTTCAGTAGACGCTTCTTACGACCTGAGGCCTTAAATACACCCATCTGCACTGCTACCGAACCAGCCTCAAAGACATTGATTCCGCACACGATTGGCAAGAGCAAATGAGTGTTCGTTGTAACGGCGAGCATGCCCAATGCAGCGCCAAGACCGAGTGCTCCTACATCCCCCATAAATATTCGTGCAGGAGCGGCGTTCCACCACAAGAAGCCTGCACACGCTCCAGCTAAAGAGGCAGACAACACTGCCAGATCGAGCGGATTCACGATGTCATAGATACGAGGATTACGAAATGCCCAATAGGCAATCACGGTGAAAGCCAAAAATCCAAACAGTGCCGAACCTGCGGCAAGGCCGTCCAAACCGTCAGTCACGTTGACTGCGTTAGTAGTACTCCACACCATGATGGCTGTCCAGACAATGAAAATTGGTCCGGAGATGTCCCAGCCAGGACTCGTTGCTCGCGTAAACGAAATGGTCTCGACAACACCGGTCGTACTCGACAACAGCCACAGCAACAACAACGTGATGCCGAATGTAATCCAACCTTTTTTCTTCCAAAAAATTCCGCGATTGTGCTGGCGGCGCACTTTTAAGTAGTCATCGAGAAAACCAATGAGACCAAGCACCAATACCGTGAGCCAAATGATTGCAGCCTGATCAGAAAACGGAAGTCCGGCACGCACGTGCGCGACAGTCCACCCGATCGCACCAGAAAACAAGATCGCAATCCCACCCATCGTCGGTGTCCCCTGCTTGCCCATCTGATGCACTGGCCCATGATCTTCTGCACCAAGTATTGGCTGACCCTTGCCAAGCCGTGCGAAAACAACCATCAGCAAACGGGTACCAATAAGCGAACAAATCATGCCGATTGAACCTGCAATAAAAATTGGAATCATGAGAGCGCGCCTATCAATTCGTTAGCAACTTGAGCATCATTGAATGGCAGAACCTGATTGCCAATAGTTTGAGTTATTTCATGACCCTTGCCAGCGATGATCACAACATCACCCTTTCTGGCTGTCATTAACGCCAATTCTATTGCAGATCGACGATCCAACTCGACACTTACCGCCAACCTCTGGACGACGTCTTCGATGCCTGAAATTATTTGATCTGCAATATCCAGTGGCTCCTCAGAGCGAGGATTATCTGATGTCACGATCACACAATCTGCTTGTGTCGCTGCAATTGCTCCCATTTGTGGACGCTTTGCTTTGTCTCGATCGCCACCGCAACCGAACACCAAGATAATTTTTCCTCCGGGTGCAATGATTTCTCGCGTTGCGTCTAGTACGCGTTGCAGCGCGTCCGGAGTATGCGCATAGTCAACGATCACATCGAACGGTGCATTGCTGGAGATCGATTGAAATCTTCCAGCGACCGTTCCTGCAGCAGCCAATCCGGACACTATGTCGACGATGTCGACTCCGAGACCGGCTGCCACAGTGGCGGCAGCAAGCGAATTTGAGACATTAAATTTCCCTCCGACCGGAACATGCAGTTTCTTTTTCCGCCAAACATACGAATGACTACTTGCAGTGACTTCGAGGTTTTCAACATCGTCCAACCCAAAGCTCACTGTATTGATTTCGGTCGCATCCAGAAGCAATTGCCCGTGCACATCGTCACGATAGATAAAGCCAAGACCTGAAAACTGCGCATCGAACAAACTTGCTTTCGCCGCAAAATACTGTTCTTGGGTTTTATGAAAATCTAAATGCTCTGGCGAAAGATTGAGAAAGACCACAGCATCAAAATGTGTGCCAACAATTCGTTGCAACACAAGCGCATGTGATGTCACCTCCATCACTACTGCCCGAACACCGGCATTTGCCAACTGCCACAAACTTCGCTGCAAGTCGCAAGACTCAGGAGTTGTCCTGACTCCGGACAACGTTCCAAGTACTTCGGTATTTAATCCTTGTTGGCGAAAGATTGCACCCAATAAATGCGCTGTCGTCGTCTTGCCATTCGTACCCGTAATACCCACAACGCGCATCTTTTGGCTTGGATGATCGTAGAACGCACTCGAGATCTCGCCCATTGCGCGACGAGTATCAGTTACAACAATTTGTGCACAATCAAAAGGTAGTTCGCGTTCAACCAAAAGCGCAGATGCTCCTGCATGCAATGCGTTTTGTGCAAATTCATGACCGTCCACGAGGTCGCCTACCACGCAGCAAAACAACGATTCGTTACCCACCTGAGTCGAATCGTTCGTGATGTCACTGATTTTCGCATCAAGCGAACCAACCGAGGTATACATCACACCAGGCAAGTGACCGGCATATGTTTTTTCGAGCAGTTTGCCTAGCGCTACAGGCGCGACCGTATCCGTCGTCGCCTTCATGATTAGTGCGAAGCCCCTAGTTCGGCAGGGCGCTCTTTCAGACAACCCAAATCCGTTGCTGCAGGCCGAATGTCAAGTTCGTTGACCAGCACCTGAGCGATGTTTGCAAATACTGGCGCCGCAGCAGTTCCACCGAAGCGATCACGAGATGCTGGATCTGGTTCGTCGATTGATACCAACACGGTGAAGCGTGGGTTTTCGGCAGGCAAAAATCCGACGAACGAAGCAAAATATGCGCGTGAGCCGTCATCTTTGATGTATGTACCGTTGTCTTGACGTTTGTAACCGGTGCCGGTCTTGCCAGCAACAGTCATGCCTGGCACCCGTGCAAGCGACGCAGTTCCAAAACACACGACATCGCTCATCAGCGAACGCATAGTTGCTGCTACTTCTGGCTTGATCACAGTATGAGTATCTGATGGTGCGCTTGGTTGATTGATGCCGTCCAAATCGATCACCGAATTGACAAGTCGTGGCGCAATATAGACACCATTATTGGCAACCACATTGACACCTGCAATTAGCTGCAAAGCACTTGCCGAGTAGCCATAGCCGTATGCAGTTGTGACTTTTTCAGTACCACGCAACTCTTTAAATGACTTCAGCAGTCCCTTGCTTTCTCCTGGGAAACCCACATCAGTCTTTGTACCAAATCCATAATTTTGAAAGTAATCATGCAAGGTCTCAGCCTCCATCGTCTGTGCCACTTGCACTGTGCCGATGTTTGATGAGTCAACAATTATCTTGCGAACGGTCATAGCTTCAAGTTCGTGCGGGTACGCGTCGGTTACTGAGTGTTCCCATTTGGTTCCTTCGTTGAATACCTGCTTGCCCGGAACCTGAAACACCGAGTTCGTTTCCACCGTTCCTTCGTTGAGCGCAGCCGAGATGCTGAAAACTTTTGCTACTGATCCAGGTTCGTAAGCATCGACAGCAGCAAAGTTGCCGGAGTCTGCGGTGTATGTGCCATCAGTGTTTTTGCGAATCGTCGACATCGCGTAAATTTCGCCAGTTGTCGAATCCATCACAATGGCTGCACCACCGCGGGCATTGAGTCGGGTGATCTGTTGAGTAATAATTGCATCTACCTGAAACTGAACGTTTCGATCAATCGTCGTCACCAAATCTTGACCCCGCACGGAGGCCAGGCTTGAATTGTCACCTGTAGGTATTGATTGACCCTTGCTGTTTACTTCGCGCACAATTCGACCATCAGTTCCGGCAAGCAACTCGTCGAACTGCTCCTCAAGACCCGAGATACCAACGCCGTCGATGTCCGTCCGGCCAACAAGTGCACGTAGTCCATCCGATGTCAGGCTTCGACTTTGCTCTGGATATGAAGAAATTCCCGGAAGATTGAGAGCAGTCAGCGCATCAGAAACTTCACTTGTGGCCTGGCGCGCAATGTAGAGAAAACTCGAACCCGTATTTTGGAGCTTGCTTGCTAGCACCAACTCGTCTTCAGGCAACATGCCAAGTACTCCAGCAATAGCACGTGCAGTTGCAACTGGGTCCACGATCATTCGCGGATCTGCAAACACGGTGCGCGTCGGCACCGGCAATGCCAGTTCCAACCCATTGCGATCAAGAATTGAGCCTCGCTCTGCAAAGGACACGGAAATTCGGGTGCGTTGGCTCACACTTGCATCGCGATAACCACCTGCGCCGATTGTTTGCAAATACGAAACCCGTATGAGCATCGTCATCAACATCAACGTGACCAACACATACATCGCAACAAGCCGAAACCGAATTTTTCCACCTTGCAAGTTGGTATAAAAATCCGTGACTGAGGTTCGTGCACGATCTCGCACAACATCCGCTGCGTTCTGTCGAGATTTTTGTCGTGACTGATTTCGTGATGTATTTCGCGGCTGATTGCGTGACTTATCTCGTGGCTGTACGCGCGAGATAGGCACTCGCCCGCCACGGCCTCCAGCTACAACGCTCACGGTGTGACCAGTTCTTGTCGCAAGGTTGCAAGTGGTGCAAGCGGATTCAAACTTGACATGTCAGATGGGTCGGCGATCTTCGAGTCCATCGAGCCAGTCGCAATAACGACTTGCGCCACGACATCTTGAGGCACCTCAACAAATCGCGAACCAAGACCTTGCGACATACCCTGCAAACCAGCCTGTGTGCGCAAATAATCGGGCGCAAGCAATCCCGCTCGCTGCTGGCGAAGTTGGTCTTGGTACAACTTTGCCAGTCGCAATTCGCTCGACACATGGTCCAGCTTCAATTGCTGTTCGGCAATGACAGCCTGAAAACCGATTGCGATGCTCATCAGGAGAAACAGACCAACAGCACCTGCAGCAAACAGTCGAATGGTGCGACGGGTTGCTTGAGGAACGAGAGCGAGATGGCGCTCAGGGGGTGTCGACTGCGCTCGACGTCGACCAGGTTGTGGCCTCTGTTCAATTGCAATCGCTAGCGCCATCTCAACTACTCACTTTCTCAATGACCCGCAAACGCGCCGAGGCAGCTCGCGGGTTTATTTCGATCTCACTGACACTCGGACGCTCGCTCACTCTCACTTTGCGAACCAGTTTGTGTAGAGGTGACGCGTGGTGGTGATACGGCGATGCAACTATTCGCACCTTCGGGTCCACCTCGGCATCTTTAAATGCTTGCTTGACAATGCGATCTTCTCCAGAGTGATACGACAACACAGCGATACGCCCGCCTGGACTGGTTGCACGAATCGCCTCATTGAGAGCGTGCGGCAAGATATCGAGCTCCTTGTTGACTTCAATACGAATTGCCTGAAAGCTGCGCTTTGCAGGGTGGCCGCCGGTGCGCCTTGCTGGAGCTGGTATGGCCCCTGCAATAATTTCGGCCAATTGCACCGTGTCTGTTACGGGTCGCGCAGCAATGATTGCTTTGCTAATTCGATACGCAAATCGCTCGTCTGCATTATTCCTCAGCACATGCGTAAGTTGATCAATGTCATACGAGTTCACAACGTCCGAAGCACTGAGCTGCTGCGTAGTATCCATGCGCATATCAAGTGGTCCTGCATTTCGATACGAAAAACCACGATCCGCCATATCGAGCTGGGGTGAAGAGACGCCTAGGTCGAATAGTGCTCCAGAAATTTCGGTGACGTTGTTGCGTTCGAGCATCGACGTAATCTCGTCAAAGCGTCCCTGCTCGATCATCAACCGATCACCTACTTCGGCGTTCTCACTGGCAAGTTTGCGACCGTGCGCAATTGCGACAGGATCTTGATCGATGCCAAGCACTCGCATCCACGGATATGCGCTCAATAAACGAACCGTATGTCCTGCACCACCCAACGTTGCGTCGACAACGACACCGTGTGGCACCGGCGCAAACACTTCTACGATCTCTGCAGCCATAACTGGCTCGTGGCCAAACGAATTCATGTTCAGTACTGAGCTATTTACCGGGCTATGGGATTGGTTGTTTAACGAGTGAGACATAATTGTTTGTTCACGATCGCAATGTGTTTGCGTAGCTTCAGGACACCTTTGCTTCGCTCTTCAGCAGTCCCCCGGCTCGCGGTGCCGCCGGGATGTCTCCCCGCGCGTACGAGATAGAAGCGGGCGGAGTTGATGCTGTCTACCTTGCTCACCGGAAGACTGCTGAAGAGCGAAAC
>JBIHZV010000055.1:0-7069 GCA_044240275.1 Ilumatobacteraceae bacterium
GCAAGCTTGTTGTTTGGAGACTCAACTCGTAGCGCTTCTGTCTGGCTTGTTGCAGGCGCCATCACCTTCACATTGCTTGGAGATTTCCTGTACGCCGCAAACGATGCTGGCCGTATCGATATCACATCCACCCAATCTTCCACTGCGTATATTTTGGGTTTATTCTTTGCGTCTGCGGCGTTTGTACATCCATCCATCTCTACGCTCACCGAACGCGGACCTATCCTGGCCCAACGTCCGCTGATGGGCAGACTGATCGTTACTACCGCAGCACTGATCTTGCCAGTAGTCGTCCTTGCACTCACCAATCCTGTCGACTCGACAGATCGCATTGTGCAAACAATCTCAATATTTGTACTCACTGCAGCAGTTACATCGCGCGTCATCCATGCAGTTCGCGCCAATGCCGCGACACAGCACCAACTTGTCTTTTCTGCGCAAACCGATGCACTTACCGGATTACCAAACCGCAGTCTGATGCTTACGTTCGTCAATAATTCTCTTCTTACCGCTTGGACGGAAGGACGCAAGCCGACAGTGTTATTCATCGATGTCGATCGCTTCAAAAACATCAACGACTCGCTAGGGCATCAAGCTGGCGATGCGGTTTTGATAGCGGTTGCTCAACGGCTACGCAATGCTCTTCCCCATCGATGCGTGGTCGGTCGTATTTCTGGAGACGAGTTTGTGGTGCTCGATCCAGACACTCAAGGTTCAAGTGATGCGATGCAGCTTGCGGACAAGGTGCTCGAAAGTTTCCACGAGCCGCTTTCTCTTCGACAGGGAGATGTATTCGTGTCTGCCTCTATCGGTGTCTCGTCGTATCACCCATCCATCACGTCAACAGCCGACGACCTTTTGCGCCATGCAGACACTGCGATGTACCGTGCTAAAGACGCTGGGCGCAATTGCGTTGCCGTGTTCGATGAGTCGATGCTCGAGCGTGTCACACAAAGACTTGCCATAGAAACTGCGCTCTACCGTGCATTGGAGCGCCGCGAACTGCGCCTAGTGCATCAACCAATTGTCGACATCGACATGGGTGATGTTGTTGGGTTCGAAGCACTGATGCGCTGGCAACGCGACGACGGCACAATGATTTCGCCAGCGGAATTCATACCCATCGCTGAAGAAACCGGCACGATCGTGCCTCTTGGTGCATGGGCACTTCTCGAGGCTCTTACACATCTGCGTGGATGGATAACGCAGGGCGTATGTCGCAGTGACGCAACCATGTCGGTCAATGTGTCGCCCCGTCAACTGCACGACCCAAACTTTGTGGCTGTTGTCAATGAAGCGCTGTTACGTGCGCACGTACCACCTGAGCAGCTATGGCTCGAAGTGACCGAGAGCGTCATGATTTCTCAACCCGAGCAAGCTCTCGATGCGCTTAATGCACTGTGCGATCTTGGCGTTCGTATTGCCATTGACGATTTTGGTACTGGCTATTCAAGTCTTTCGCTTTTGCAAAAGTTTCCGATTCAACGCCTCAAGATCGATAAGTCATTTGTGAGCGGCGTTGCACAAGATGAAAGTGCTCGCTCACTCGTGCGCACCATTATCGCCATGGGTGACTCCCTTGGTCTTGACATGGTCGCCGAGGGCATCGAAAGTGTGCAGCAATTGCAAATTCTTGCCGAGATGAAGTGTTCAAAGGCTCAAGGCTTTTTGATCAGCCACCCCGTGCCACCAGAATCAATTGGATCTACTATTGCATCGCTCGATTCGTTTGGAGCATGGAACAAGTTGCGCGGCAAAAACTCCTAGACCTTATTTTTTGGGCATCCTTGGCACAAACGAGCTTGTTCGTCGCTGATACTCCTCGTACCCAGGTCGGCGCTTGTTGATGGATTTCTCGAGAATTGGAACGCCCGAATATTTCAAGAGCAAGATATTCATGACCAACGCACCAATGATTCCGAACAGCCCAATTCGTGCTTCGCTCGCGATGAGAGCAAGACCCCACCAAGCGCATGCATCTCCGAAGTAATTAGGGTGTCGCGTAAATTTCCACAGTCCTTTGTCCATGACTTTTCCGGCATTGGCGCTGTTCGCTTTAAAGCGCGCCAACTGAATATCGCCAACTGATTCAAAGACAAAGCCAACAGACCACACAACGATGCCTATAAATCCAACAAAGCCAAGTTTGGCATTGTTGGTCATCTGCCCTAACTGAACCGGCAACGAAACGATCCACATCAGTACGCCTTGTAGTCCAAACACAATGACCAAACTTTTCAAAGGAAACTTTGATCCATAGTGCTTCCGCATTGCTTGATAACGAAAATCTTCGCCCTTGCCATGATTGCGCCACCACAAATATCCACCTAAACGCACACCCCACAACGTGGTGAGCACTGCAAGCACTGTTCCACGTTGTGAGTTGGCATCAGACAACTGCCATGAAGCCCAACCGACCATCACAAAACCGAGCCCCCAAAAGATGTCGACTATGGATGCATCCTTCTTGATCAGACTCACGATCCACAGAGTCACCATCATCGCGACTATGCATAAAGCGCTTAAAACGAGTACTTGCGGGGTTGAGTTCATAACGAGTGATGCTAGTTATTTCGCGCTTGGTCTGCTGTATGGAAACAGACACACCACAGCCAGTGTTGACAAGATCAACATCATCACTGTCGGCCAGAATCCAAAAACCGGATTCCACGCACGATCCGTAAACATGTCCATCGCATTATCGCCATTGATTCCAACCGTGTACCGGCGCAATGCACCCAAACCTGCCCAAACCATTACGAGCCCCCAGATACCTACAGTTACCACTTCCCAATTACGTTTCCAGACAATTGAGGTAGCAGCGATCATCGGCAAACCGACAAGTAACGGCACAATATGCCGGCCTTGGGATCCAAAATTACGCAACAGCGAGTAATAGTTAACATCCAAAATGATGACCACGACAACTGTTGCCAAGCACAAGAAGATCATTGCAGCTCTCGCATTAGCCGAGCCGACGATAAACCCTTTGAAAAAAACAACACTGTAAAGAACCACAACGATGTACAAAGCAACTCTTGGCATTGGTGCATCCAGCCAGCCAAAGTTTCCAACTGCTTGATCAAGCAACATCGGAATATGGCGAATAGCCAGTTCCATCTGACTACGCAGCGACATACTTGGAATACCCGCGGACAAAGCATTGTTTGTTTGATAGCTATAAATCTCCAAATACCACCATCCCGCGAACACAACAGCCAACCCGTGCACTGCCATCACACTTCTATATTGCTTCGCAATCATCGCTAGTGATCGGCGCTGTTTAGTCGCAACATAACTCAGGGCAATAATCAATGCATACAGCACTGGACCGATAGCACGGGTCAATATAAGGAGCACACCAGCAACGCCGAACGCGAGTGCATTAAAACGAGTATGGTTGCTCGTTACAACAACAGGCATGATCGACCAGAGTGCTACAGCGGCGCAGATCTCGAGCGCACTCGGATTCATGGTGGAAGCCAAGAACACTGTTCCTGGCAACACCGCCATCACCACACCAATACTTGAAGCAGCCCGCCTTTTCATTACAGCCACCGACAAAGCAAGCAATAACGCACAAGCCAATCCCATCAACAATCGAGCTGCGCGAACCGACAGATCCTGTGCGCCAAACACTGTTCCAATCCCTGAAATAAAGAACGAGACAATTGGATATCTGCCCATGTTCGTCCAAGCTGGATTGTCGGTTACTTGAGCATCTTCCAAACGTGCACCACAACCAGGTTGATCGGAGAACGGTGCAAAACACCATGGAATATTATTTGCGGCTCCAAACTGCGGATCAATATTGACCGTCGTTGTCCAGTACGACTTCAATGGAGAAGGCAATACGTTGTCACCAACCCAATCGCCGCGCACTACGGCAGCAGAACGCACGAAGTTTGAGGGCTCATCTGGCCCAGAGAACAACGGAGTCATGAATGTCCACGCCGCCATCAGAACAAAAACTGCAACTCCAAAGCTCATGCGGCGCAAATTCACGATCCAAGACTAGATTGACTGTGTCGTATGAGCCCAACTTCCATGCCTTCTCAGTCTGTTTTGGTTTTACCTACCTACAACGAGATTGAAAACATCGACCGATTTATCCGTGCAGTGCGTGCAAGCACTCCAGATATTCATGTTTTGATCGTCGATGACAACAGCCCAGACGGCACGGGTGTTGCCGCTGATAACTTGGCGCGCGAACTTGGCAACATGCACGTCATCCATCGCACAAATGAACGCGGTCTTGGCAGTGCGTACCGCACAGGATTCCGACATGTACTCTCCCACCAATTCACAAATGTCATCACCATGGACGCCGACTTCTCTCACGACCCAGCAATCATTCCTGCTTTCCTTGAACTGCTCAACAGCGGCAGCGATGTCGTAATTGGTTCGCGCTATTGCCCCGGTGGGTTAATCATCAACTGGCCTTGGTACCGCACTGCACTTTCCAAGTGGGGCAACCTCTATACACGCGCATTACTTCGGGTGTCTGCCACCGACTGCACGACCGGCTATCGGGGGTACACGTTGCAGGCTCTTGACAAAATCGAAATTGAAAATGTACCGGGCGAAGGATACGTGTTTCTTTCTACGATCATCACGCGCGCCGAAGACGAGCAACTGAGCATAGTTGAGACGCCTATTTGCTTTGCCAATCGAGAACACGGCACATCAAAGATGTCTCCAAAGATCGCTTTGGAATCGATGCTGCTGGTTACCAAATTGGGAATTAAGCGCAGAGTCTTCAGACCATCTCGGCATAAGTCTTAATTGACTTGGCGATTGAAACCTTCCCAATATGGGGCACGCAATTTAAATTTTTGTAATTTGCCAGTTGCGGTTCGATCTAGCTCTATTCGAAACTCAATACGTTTTGGACACTTATATCCTGCCAACTTTGTTTTCGAATAGGCAATCAAGTCAGATTCGCTGAGCGTCGATTCTGGTTTCTTCACGACAAGCGCCATTACGAGTTCACCCCACTTCTCATCGGGAACTCCTATTACTGCAACTTCAGTGACATCAGGATGCGAGAAGATTGCACCCTCAACTTCAATTGAACTCACATTCTCTCCGCCTGAGATGATCACGTCTTTCTTGCGGTCAGCAATTGTTAAAACGTGTGACTCACCTATCGAGCCGCCGTCACCAGTTCGAAACCAACCATCAACAATCGCCTTTGAAGTTTCTTCTGGCTGCATCCAATAACCGTCCATCACCACATTGCTGCGCACGAGCACTTCGCCTGTTTCATCGATCTTGGTCTCAACTCCCAAAGCTGGCATACCTGCCGCGCTCAGCACAACCGATCTGTCTGCAGCCGACAACACATCGGTTTCAGGCGACGGACTACTTATTGTGAGCAATGGACTCGTCTCCGTGAGTCCGTACAACTGATTAAACGTCCAACCCAATTCAGTTTCAATCCGTTCTATAGTTCGAGCTGGTGGTGGTGCACCAGCAACAACGATGCGCGTCGCATCACGTCCTGGTATGGCACCTTTCCACGAAGATGCTGCATCCAGAATCAAGTTGGCAACCGCAGGTGCTCCACACATCAATGTGACTTCATGCTTCTCTGCCCGCTTCAAAATCTCGCCACCGTCAACTTTGCGCAAAATGATGTGCTTACCGCCCATAGCGGTAATTGCATACACCATGCCCCATCCATTGCAATGAAATTGCGGCAATGTATGCAAGTACGTTTCTCTGTCATCCACACCCATGTGCCAACCAAACGTTGCAGCGTTGAGCCACAAGTTGCGATGTGTGAGTTGCACTCCCTTGGGCCGAGCAGTCGTACCACTGGTGTAATTGATTGTTGCAGTGAAATCTTCATTCGGTGTCCAAGGTTTTGGCTCGGTATCAAATTTGTAGAGAACCTTGTCTGACTCTGCACCGATCACAAAACGATGCTTCGCCGTTACACCCGCAAGTGCTTCATCAAGTTCTGGGTCAACTAGCAAAACCTCGGCACCACAATGCTCGACGATGTATGCAACTTCATCGGCAACAAGTCGAAAATTGATTGGCGCCAACACACGACCGTATGCACTCACACCGAAAAAACTTGTGAGCAAACGAGCACTGTTGTGACTCACAATCGCAACTCGTGCACCTTGGGCAATGCCAAGAGCATCCAGTCCAGCAGCTTGCGCACGCGCAAGTGCGGCCATCTCTGCATATGTCTTTGTACCCCACGACGCTGCTGGCTGATCAGGCTCGTCAACGAACGCGATTCGGTGCCCATAGACCTGTTCTGCCCTGCGTAGATGGTCAACGACAGTCAGTGGAACTTTCACTTGCTACCCCCGAAGTGATTACTACTCAAGTGGCAATAATACCCGACCTGCCCTTATCTCGCCGAAAGCACATTGGGCCTAACATGAAACAAGTTCTTCTACATAGGGGCCAGGTCATGCGAGACGACAACGAGTCATCCATCAACCTCGAAGATGCCTATGCGCTTGAAACGCCAGACGACAACAGAGCCCTGTATCGCAACTGGGCTTCAACTTATGACGCTGACTTCGCTCAACGCAATAGATATGTCTACCCAAAAACCATTGCAATCATTTGCGCCGAAATTGTTGACACAAGTTCCCCACTGACAATTCTCGATATTGGTTGTGGCACAGGCATTGTTGGCACCTGCTTGAGCGAATTGATCACCACAAGCATCATCGACGGAGTAGACATCTCTCCCGAAATGCTCCATGTCGCATCAACAAAATTGCGTGTCACCAACAAGCCTGTGTATGACCAACTCTTCGAAGCCGACCTTACCGAACCAATTTTATTTGCTGAAGCAAAATACGACGTAGCGATTTCAGCTGGCACCTTTACTCACGGCCACTTGGGACCAGATGCTCTGATCAATGTATTGAGCGCGGTGCGGACAGGTGGTCGTATGGTGGTCGGCATCAATAAAGCCCATTTCGAAGCGAATGGTTTTGAGGCTGCGTTGCAAGCCGCTACGAACAGCCACCTCATTAGTGCGCCAGAGATAACCGAGGTGCAAATTTATGATGAGGGAAGTCCCCACTATGGAGAC
>JBIHZV010000056.1:0-6784 GCA_044240275.1 Ilumatobacteraceae bacterium
ATTCGTGCATCGATTCCTGAATCGTAAACAGGGGAATCTTTACTGATGGACTGTTTTAACAGTTGTCGCCAAGAAGTCATTGTTGGTTCACCAAAACTTCAGATTGGTTTTGCACAAAATTCACACCTGATCGCACTAAGGCGCAACGACAACCTAAGAAGCGTCGTTGTAGCCGAGTTCCCACTCGACCGAAATACGCTCGCGCTCGGCATCACGGTTGACGCGCTCTTGGTTGCGACGAAACTGTGGGTCGTTGCGAGGCAACAACACCAAGCGCGCAAGCACGCGGGCACGAAACTCCTCGAGAAGATTTGGATCACCAAAGTCGCTATAGACCGCCCAATGTGGTGACACAGCACCGGTATAGGTGATGCGAGCGTGGCCGCGGGATGGCTCGGTTGCTACTGGGGCTTCAGACATAGTCTCAACGATATCGCCAGAATTAGCCCTTTACTAGACTGATCCGCGTGTCAAACGGCGAAAACGCACTAATCGCAGCGCTTGACATAGGTACAAACTCATTCCATCTCGTGATCGCCAAAGTAGTCGACGGTGGATTTGAAGTAGTCGAGACCGAAAAAGAGACGGTGCGCATCGGACATGGTGCCGGCGACATGAACGAACTTTCGGCCGATGCGATTGACAGAGGCATTGCGTGTTTAGTGCGGATGCAAAAGATTGCCGCATCACACAATGCCGAGATTCGCGCCGTTGCAACAAGCGCAGTTCGCGAAGCCAAGAATCGCTTTGAGTTTATTCGTAGAGCCAAAAAAGAGGCTCAAATAGACATTGAAGTGATCTCTGGCGTCGAAGAAGCACGCCTCATTCATTTAGGTGCACTGCACGGAGTTGGCGAACATGAGCGGCCAATGCTGTTGTGCGACATTGGGGGCGGGTCAACCGAGATTGTGCTCGGCAATGACGACGAAGTGTTGCTTGCTCGCAGTTTCAAACTCGGTGCTGTTCGGCTTACCGATCGCTTTTTTAATTCTGCAACCCTGCATCCAAGCGCAGTAAGCAGTTGTCGCTCGCATGTGCGCTCCACACTCATGGTGTTGCAAACCGAAGTTACCGAATTTGGTTTTGATGTTGCCGTTGCGTCATCAGGCACCGCAGAAACCATTGCTCGGCTCATCCAAGAAAGGTCCGACAAGTCGGCACCAAAGACTCTCAATCGCTTTGAGTTCACTCAGGCTCAAATTGCTGAAACTGTGACGATGCTGGGTTCGGTTAACACTGTTGACGAACGGCGCGAGAAGTTTGGTCTCGAAAAGAGTAGAGCCGAAATTATTCTCGCGGGAGCAATCATTCTTGAAGGAATCTCATCGGTGTATGGCGTTGAGTCATTTATGTACAGCGACTACGCGCTTCGCGAGGGTGTCATTCTCGACACCCTGCAGCGCCGCGGCCTTGGGCCCGCCACGGGCGACACCGATGCCGCCATGCGCAGTGTGCGTCTACTCGCCGACCGTTGCGATGACCGACCAGAGCATTCGCAAAACGTTGCCCGTATCGCGCTCGACTTGTTTGATCAAGTGTGGGATGTGCTCGGCGTTGCGCAGGCGAATCGCAATCTTTTAGAGGCGGCGGCATTGCTCGCCAACGTTGGCGTAGTTATCTCGCATTCCAAGCACCACCTGCATTCGTATTATGTAATTCGCAACTCAGAACTCGTTGGTCTCAATGATCGCGAGATTGAGATCATTGCTCAGGTTGCGCGCTACCACCGCAAGGGTTTGCCAAAACTCGGCCATCCAGAATTTGCCGCACTCTCACAAGAAGATCAAAAGCTTGTGAATGCATTGGCAGGCGTGTTGCGTATTGCGGTTGGGCTCGATCGAACCCAAGATGGCCGTGTTAAGAAAATAACTACAAGCATTAGTGACGGTGAATTAAAAATTGCCTTCACGACGACGAAGAAACTTGACGGCGACTTAAATATTTATGCGGCCATGGAGCGTCGCACGCTGTTGGCCGACACAACCGGCCTAAAAGTAAGAGTGCTGGCTAATTAGTTGCTGGACGAAGGAGTGTCGCCCTTTGGAGCGTCATCCTTGTTGGCACTTGCTTGGCCCTTTTTGAATTCGTTTGTTGCTTGCCCAAGGTTGCGAGCAAGCTTTGGCAAACGCGATCCAAAGAGCAAAGCGACAATAATCAAACCGATAATGAGTTCTGGACCACCGATGCTTCCCATGCGCCCAATATACCACCGCAGGTAGCAACCACTCCAAACAGCCCGATAGGCAGAAGGGGTGCTGGAATGCGTGATCAACATCAGTGAGGGTGGAGACCCCAAAAAGCTTGCTGCTCTCGTTGCGGCATTGGGAGCAGACTTGCTCGACTTGCATAGCGATGCAGACCACAACCGCAGCGTGTTTACTCTCGCAGGCACAGCGCCAGCGAAAGTGCTTGCCCGAGAAGCGCTCAACATGTTCAACATCAGTACACACTCCGGCGTTCACCCACGAGTTGGCATTGTTGATGTGGTGCCGTTTGTTGCTCTCGAGCCGAGCACGTTCGAAGATGCCATTCATGCGCGCAACGAGTTTGCGCACTTTGCTGCAGACGAACTTGGCGTGCCGTGTTTTATTTACGGACCAGAGCGCACGCTGCCCTACATTCGCAAGCACGCTTTTGTCGATCTGCTTCCCGACTTTGGCCCGGCAATGCCACACCCCACAGCAGGCGCAATGTGTGTTGGTGCACGACCGATTTTGATTGCCTACAACATCTGGCTTAAAGATTCGACGCTAGAAAAAGCCAAAGAAATTTCGGCTCTTTTGCGCAGTGATTCGGTGCGCTCACTGGGATTACAAGTTGGCAGTAGCGCGCAAGTGAGTATGAACTTGATCGATTTTGCCGTCACCGGACCTCTCCAGGTATACGACATCGTTGCTCAACATGCGCAAATTGACCGCGCCGAATTGGTTGGTTTAGTGCCTGCTCGTGCGCTTGCCAACATTCCGCGCAGCAGGTGGGACGAACTTGACTTGAGTGCCGAAAAAACTATTGAGTCAGCAATGGCTGCGCGAAACCGCAAACTCGCAACAAAAACTCACGAGTAAATTACGCAGTGGCGATAGTGCGACTTGATTGAGCACGCTGACGACGCAAGCGACGACGCTCACGCTCGGACAGACCGCCCCAGATACCAAACTTCTCGCCGTTATCAAGCGCGTACTCAAGACAGTCATTGCGCACTACACAACCGCGGCAGACTTCTTTGGCTTCGCGAGTTGATGCTCCACGTTCTGGAAAGAACAAGTCTGGGTCGACACCGAGGCAGTTGGCTTGATCTTGCCAGGCTCGGTCTGCGCTCAGCGCTATTTGCTCGTCTTCCACGTAACTTGCCTCCGGTTAATTCTGATGGACTCGGGGGCAGACGCGCGAACGCGGTTACTCCGAGGTAATTACAACAGTGTCATTCTGCCAAATTCACAGCCAAAATGCAAATATTTGGGCAATTTACTGGATCTCAGATTTTTGATCACCAATTTCGGTCATCACCGTTGTGAGGTCGCACTCGCCGATCGCCCACGAGAAATGTTGCGTTTGTGTTCCAAATAATCAACGAGCACATAGTCACCAAGGGTTTCAGGAGATGTAAAAAACGCACGCCCACCGTTGATTTTGGTTAATTGTTCGATGAAATGCCGCAATCCATTGTCGGCATCCAACATAAATGTATTTATCCGAATTGCTTCTTTCGTGCATCGCAACGCCTCACGAAGAGTGATTTCAACTGTCTCTCGCACCGGTGGATAGTTAAAAAATATCTCGCCAGATGGCATCACGTGCGCAGTTGGCTCACCATCGGTAATCATGATGATCTGTTTGTTGCCTGTCTGGCGTGCAAGTAATTTGCGCGCCAAGGTGAATGCGTGATGCATATTTGTGCCATACGAGAAGTCCCAACTGACTTCCGGAATGCGCTCTGCAGCTAGTTCGCGGGCCGTTGCACCAAACCCAACAACACCCAAATAATCCCTTGGAAATTGGGATGAAATCAGGTGATGGAGGGCCATTGCCACCTTTTTGGCAGGCAAAAAATTGTCGCGCATTGGCATCGAAAGCGAAAGGTCAAGCAGCAATACTGTCGACGATCTCGTTGAATGTTCCATTCGTTCGATCTCAAAATCGTCTTGCGAAAGCTTGATCGGCAACCCTGGTCCGCCGCGTCGCAATGCATTACGCAATGTTCCATGAAGATCGAGTCGAAACGAGTCACCGAACTCATATGGCTTCGTGTCGTTGGCGCGTTCGTGACCAGTGCCAATTTTGTCGATCTGATGTTGACCGATCATGTCTTTTGAAAGATTGCCAAACAGATCTTGCAGAGCCTTTGCACCAAGTTGTCTAATGCCCCGCGGTGTGAGTTGCAAACGCCCCTCCGACTGGTCGATGAGCCCTGCATCTTTCATCATCTGAGTTAATTGCGACAGTTTCTCGAGTGATTTCGCAGAGTCTTCGCCGAGCAATTCACGCACCCTGTCCAAATCGGCCTCGGCTAAAGCAGCAGGATTTGTGGCATTTTTCATGAGGTTTTCAAGCTGGTCCAGTTCGGACAGCTCTTGCATCGACTGCATGGCCTCGGCAAAACCGAGTGGGTCTTGACCCGAAAACTCGTAACTCTTTTGCCATCCAGCTTGCGGAAACATCGACTGCAGATTTTTCGACAACTGATCCATCTGCCAACGTAAATCCATGTCTTCGAGAAGTTGCTCGGAGAGCTGTTGAAGTTGTGCGCGTTGCTCAGGGGTCATTGAATTGAGCATCGCTTGCGCGGCAGCCATGCGCTGCGCCATGATCTCAAGCAGCTCGTCGAGCGTTTCTGGATTCTCAGGAAAAAAGTCACCGAAATTTTTCATGAATTCTTCAAACTTTGGATCCTCACCCTGCTGGCGACGCTCAAGCATTGCGTTGAGTTCGGCCATCATGTCTTTCATGCGCTGCATGTCGGCGGGAGTGAGTTTTTGCATCTCTCCAGACATCTGGTCGAGATGCTGTTGCATCAGTTGCTCACGCAACTTCTCAATCAACTGTTCAAAACGCAGTTGAGCCTGTTTGGATTGAAAGTCGTAGCGCTGAAGTTCGGCGATTTTGCCAGCCAAGTCTGCAGGCAACATGTCGAGACGGAAATTACGCTCCATCGCAGACTGCTCTGCCATTTCCGCACGACGCTGATCGCCAGAGTTCTTTGCTTCGGTGGTGTAGTTCTCAACCGCATGACGTTCTTCATCAACAACATCGTTGAGTTCATCTGCAATCTCGGAATACACGCCACCAAGATCTCCGCGCTCTTGAATCGATTCACGCTTTTCGCGCAGGCGTTCCATCATTTCTCGCATTCCCGCAATGCGGTCACCGTTGATGTCGCGCATGCCATCTTGCATGAGCTTGCGCATCGCGCTGTTGACATCGCCGTGATACAACAGATCGTCTGCCAACTCACCCAGGAGCCCTTCGGCATCAAGGTCAAACCCCCGTTGCGAGCCGTCCCAACGCGAATACGTGAACTGAGATGGCATGACGAAATATTAGTGCTAAGCACTGTGGCAAGACATCGGTCACACCTCTAGGCTGAGGCTCAATATGCGCTTCGGAAGAACGTTCATTTTCGTTGACCTCTCTGGGTTCACCAAATACACCGAGAGTTTTGGCGACGGCGCTGCGGCGCAGTTGCTTACCCAGTTTCGCGGTGTTGCCCGAGCTGTTGGCTCGCACCAAGGCGTGCGCATAGACAAGTACTTGGGCGACGGACTGATGGCAGTCGCTGTAGGAGCACTCGATGGCATCACTTTTGCATTGGAATTGCAACGCCATGCGATCACGGCTTGTGCGCCGCTGTCGCTGCGGATCGGCATTGCAACCGGAGACACCATGTTGTTTGAAGGCCAGGACTACATCGGAAATGCTCCCAACTTGGCAGCACGTTTATGTGACGCAGCGGTTGGTATCGGCACTCTGATACCAGCAGACCAAGCCACAGATTTGCCAGTAGGCGTGTATTCGGTGCCGCACAGCCCAGTCAACTTGCCTGGTTTTTCCAAGCCGATTGAGGTCGTGTCACTAGCGGGTGAACCATTAATTGACGGTCGTTACGACATCAATGATTTTTGGACGCGCTCGCCGTTTGTCGGCTAACGCATTCGCGCTTCGAAAATTAAACGTTTTCTTCTGAATATTACGTTCGTGAGCGATACGTTGCGCGCGAACCAGACTCGTCTTTGTTGAGGCGCTTCGAAAGGTGCAGGCCTTCCAAAACAAACTCGACACCGCTTGCAATTTGAGCAACAGACTCGGTGTTGCCAACTGCGGCAACAACAAGTTCGCGCAGCGGCGGAACTTGGTTGAAGAGTTCTACATATTGAGCAGATGCGATGTCTTCTCCGACGTGTGCGATCACACCGCCCTCAAACAAAGCAATAACTTCGCCAATTTTTGCCGAGGAAACCCGTTTTTTGAACACTTGCAATACGGCAGCTTTGACAAAATTTTCAAGGATCTGAGACTCGCGTCCCTCTTCCATGCTTTCAATTTCAATCTTGCCCGAAGTCGAAGCAGCAAGCGCAGCAAGATCGCTTACGCGCGGTGCAACATCGGTTTCCCCAACACGAAGGGCGCGGCGAACAGCATTTGCGGCCAGAGTCTCGTAATTGCTGACCGACAAACGCACGCTCACACCGCTTCGCTGGTTGACCTGTGAGCTGGATCGTGCAACATGACTAATTGTCGTGATGATCTCTTCCATAAATTCGGGCCACTGCACATGCACATCGCCGAT
>JBIHZV010000101.1:0-3598 GCA_044240275.1 Ilumatobacteraceae bacterium
ACCTGACCAACAAGTCCGACATCTTTATGCAGACGAGCCTGCTTGCCGTCGGCAACTGCAATACCCGCAGCTTCTTGTCCGCGATGTTGCAGCGCAAACAAACCAAAGAACGAGAGTTGTGCTGCGTCGTCTTGCGTGGACGAGATAGCCAACACACCACACTCTTCGTGCGGCGAATCGGTATCAAAAACTGCTTGCACTGAAAGTTCAGGCATTGCGACTCTTGGCATCGGCTGCGAGCACTCTTTCGCGTTGTGCTTGCTGAGCATTCGCAACTGCTGTGGCTACTGCGCTGTCGTGGTGCGCAAGTACTTTGGCCGCAAATGCTGCGGCATTGACCGGCTCGGCGACATATGCGCAGGCAACTCCAGGCGGCATACGCACACTTGACCAGATGTCGTTGACTGATTGAGCATCATCGCTTGGTGGAGGGCACGCAATCACCGGTGCAGTTACCTGAGGGTCGGTGAAACCCGACAACGCGTTGGACCTTCCAGCAACTGTGATGTAGACCTTTGGCCGACCGTTGGCTTCGTATTCGCGAATCAGACCGAGCACGTGCTCGGGTGTGCGATGAGCCGACCCCACGCGCACTTCTACATCGAGTGCAAAAACTCTCGCGGCTTCTGCAATCTTGTTGCTGTGGTCCATGTCGGCAGGTGAGCCCATGAGGATGATGACTTGTGGTTTCATATCAGGTTCGCTTTCTGTAGTGATGTTGTGAGACGTTGTTGGACTGGGTATTCACCGGCTACAAATGGTGTGCCAGTAATGCGTTCGAAGGCTTGGATGTAGCGAGATGTGGTTGCGCTGATCACTGCTTCATCGAGCGTCGGTGGCGGACCGTCGCCGCGATAGCCAATGGCGTCGAGCGCTAAGCGAATTGGTTCCTTATCGAGACTTTCGGGTTCTTTGCCCGCTTGAAGTCGTTCTTCGTAGGAACTCAGCTCCCAAAAACGCGAAGAGTCGGGTGTATGCATCTCGTCAATGATGAGCACTCTGCCATCGGGGTGAATGCCAAATTCGTACTTGGTGTCAGCAAGCAACAGGCCTGCTTTTTTGGCTACTTGCTGACCACGAGCAAACAGAGCGAGTGCTGCATCGCACACAATTGTCCATGTTGCTTGGTCGACTAATCCGCGTGTGACCACGTCGGCACAAGTGAGGGGCTCATCGTGAGCGCCTGCATCGCCCTTCGTAGTTGGCGTGATGATGGCCTCGGGTAGAAGTGTGTTCTTTTTGATGCCATCAACGAAGTCATAGCCGTAGATGTTGCGCTTGCCCTGTTCGTACAGCTTCCAGATGCTGGTGCTCGTGGAGCCTGTCATCACACCGCGCACGATTACCTCAACAAGCAGTGGAGTGGCACTTACCGCAACAGTTGCATTTGGATCGGGAAGCGAGATGACGTGGTTGTCGATGATGTCTTTGGTATTGGCAAACCACCACGCAGCAAGTTGGTTGAGCACTTGACCTTTGTACGGCACTGAGGCAACGATTTGGTCGAAGGCCGAGAGCCTGTCGGTGGTGACAAACAGGCGTGTGTTGTTGGGGAGCGCATACGAGACTCGCACCTTTCCAACTTTGCGATCTTGCAGTGGCAAGACGATGTCGAGACATGGATCAATTTGTTGCATGAAGTACTCCTTGTGTGAATAGGTGTAGACCGAGTCCGTCGCGTGCACCACGATGAAACTGTGGGTGCTGGCGAGCAATGACATGATTTTCGGCATGTGGCATCAAGCCGAGCACAAGGCCAGACTCGTCGCACACACCTGCAATGTCGGCACGCGAACCGTTTGGGTTGGTGGTGTAGGTGAGTGCGATCTGGTCATTGTGTTGAAGCGATGCGAGTGTGGTGTCGCTGCACGTAAAGCGCCCTTCTCCGTGAGCAATGGGGCAATAGATGTTTTGTGTGAGATGTTTTGTCCACACCGATTTTTTGGACACAGGCTGCATGGTGACCCAGCGACACTGAAATCCACCCTGCTCGTTGTGACCAAGCGCTGCATCGTGTGCGCCAGGCAACATGCCCATGCGTACCAATGTTTGGAATCCATTGCAGATGCCGATGATGGGCGTTCCCTTGGCAACTGCATTATGTAGTGCATCACCAAGGAGATGTGAGAGTTCGAGTGCAAAGAGTCTGCCTGCGCCAAGTGCATCGGCAAACGAGAAGCCACCAGCAATCACAATGAGTTGCGCATTGCTGATTGCGAACGGTTGATCGCGTAGTTGATTGAGATTGAGCGACGATGCCGTGGCACCTGCGAGTTCGAGCGCAAACATCACGTCGGGGTGGCGATTGGTGCCGGGTGCAGTGAGCACGAGTGCATGTGGCTTCGCGTTCATTGCTCGTCCTGCCATGCGCCAAGCAACGTTTGCATCGAGATTGCTGCACCGTCTGGCAACACGAGTGATGCATCGTGAGTGACAGTGCCGATGACCTGCGATTGCTCTACGAGTTGTTGGAATGCTGCGAGGTTGTGTGGCTCGACTTCAACGATGAAGCGCCCAAGAGATTCGCTAAACAGCATTGTGCACAAATCTGTTGCTGGTTCAAGTTGTGAGAGCAAACTCATCTGTGCGCCAAGTCGTCCGCCAATACACATCTCGGCAAGAGCCACTGCCACGCCGCCTTCGCTGCAGTCGTGGCATGCGGCAACAAGACCTTGAATCATGGCCTGGTGCATTTGGCGGTAGCGCTGTGGTGCACTTGCATCAAACTTGGGCACCACACCACTTGTTTCGATCGGTTGTTGGCAGACCATGGATGCGTGGCTTGCGCCAAACTCTGGCGTTGTAGTGCCGGTGAGCAGCAGAACATTTCCCGCTTTTTTGAGATCGGCGGTCACGGTGCCTTCAGCCTTCGGTACGTGGGCAATGGCGGTGATCACAAGAGTTGGTGGCACCGAGTGGCGGTTGCCATCCGTGCCCATGTATTCGTTGTTGAGCGAGTCTTTGCCTGAGACAAACGGTGCATTGAATGCCAGTGCTCCTTGGCAGCAGCCGTCAACAGCTGCCACTAGTTCGCCAAGCGTCGTGGCACGCAGTGGGTTGCCCCATGAGAAGTTGTCGAGCAACGCGGTGTTGTCGGGGTCGGCTCCAACTGCAACCACATTTCGTAGCGCTTCATCAACTGCAGCCAACGCCATGCGCTCGGCATCAAGAATGCCAAACCACGGGTTGACACCAATGCCGATAGCGATACCAAAGTCGTCGGTGGGTTCAGCGACCACAACGCCGTCTCCATGTCCATCGCCAACTGCGCCAACAAGTGGTCGCACCATGGTTGCTCCACGAATCTCGTGGTCGTAGCGATGAATGATGTTGGCTTTGCTGGAGATGTTTGGATGACCGAGTAGTGCAAGCAAGACATCGGCTGGTGATTGGCGGGTGAGCCATTTGGGAGCCTGGTCTTGTGCGTTGCGTTGCGGGGTTGGCATCACTGCTTGCATCTGTCGTTGCGGACGACCGTTATGCAAGAAGTGCGTGTCGATTTGGAGTACTGGTTGGTTGTTGTAGCGCACCGTGAGTTGGGTGTCGCCTGTAAAAAATCCGAGATCGACATATTCGACTCCGTGCAATGCGCAGAGTG
>JBIHZV010000108.1:0-3083 GCA_044240275.1 Ilumatobacteraceae bacterium
TTGGTGCACGCAATGGGGTGATGTTGTGCGCCCATCACATCGCGGATCACTCCGCCTACTCCGGTGTTGGCTCCACCAAAGGGTTCAATGGCGCTTGGATGATTGTGTGTTTCGCATTTGAGCGCAATTGTGCGACCTGGCGTAAAGCTGATGATGCCCGCATTGCCCACAAATGCACTGCGTACAAACGGAGCATTAATCGTGTCGGTGGTGGCTCGCAATTGATTGATTAGCGATGGGCGAGTAATGCCATCATCGGTGGTGATTGCAGCCCGAAATGTTTTGTGACTACAGTGCTCGCTCCAGGTTTGCGCAATCGTTTCAAGTTCTACATCGGTTGGCAAGCGGCCCAGGTGTACAAAATGTTGTTGCAGCACCAACATTTCCTCTGGATCAAGAGCAAGACCGCGATCTTTGTTGATCTGTGCGAGTTGTTGGGGCGAGGTATTGATCTTGATTTGCACGAGTTCTGTATGCGTATTCGCAGTTGCCTCAGTGTCGATAAATGTTGGGACGATTGGGGCATCAAGACTGAAGCGCTCGATGATCGGGTTCGCAAGTAGTTGCGAAATCAACTGCTGAAGCTGCGCTGAACTGAGGTTTCCAGTAATGGCATATCTCTTGCCACTCGCCACTCCAGTGATGGGCAGATGCATACGCTTGGCCAAGCGTTCGAGTTCGTTTGTCGTCGAGTCGGTCACACCTGGGTGCAGGGATGTTTCAACAATGAAGTCGGCGGTTGGTGACGGCAAGTTCCAGTCTGCGTATTGCAACAGTGGGTCAACAAGAAGTCCTTCAAGGAGTGTTTTGGCTTCGGCGTTGATATCGCCACGAAAGAAAACTAAGTCGGCAATCGAGATTTCTTCAAGGTTGCTCATTCCTAGGTTGTGAGCGGCCCGAAAAATGTTCAGTGCCCGCGGATCGTCGTTTTGAGAGGAGACACAAATCTGGTGGGACGTCAAAATTGAGCCCACTCCGCCTGCCACGACTGGAGATTAGTTTCTGGAAAGTTTTTGACCGATGAAACTGAACAAAAAGTCAAGTGAGATTGCTCACATGCTTTACAAAATGTTTAATGACGGAAGTGACGTGTTCCTGTGAAAATCATCGCGATACCACTGTTATTAGCGAGAGCGATTGACTCGTCGTCACGTTGGCTGCCACCTGGTTGCACAATGACTGCAACGCCAGCATTGATCAGCATCTGTGGACCATCGGCAAATGGGAAGAACGCATCACTTGCGGCAACACTGCCAAGTGCGCGATTGCCAGCTCGCTCGCAGGCGAGTCGTGCCGCATCGATGCGATTTTGTTGTCCGCCGCCAATACCCACGGCCGATCCGTCATTAACTAAAACAATGGCGTTGGACGCCACAGCCGCACAGGTGATCCATGCCGTGATGCAGTCGCGCAATTGGTCGGCAGTTGGTTGCGCTGTCGTGACAACTTGCCAGGCGCTCGTATCGACATGCTTTAAGTCAATGTCTTGAACGAGGAATCCGCCAGAGATTTGGCGCACGTGACGGTCTTGCGGTGTTGGTGCAGATGACTGCAAAATTCTGAGATTTTTCTTTGCCGACAGAATTTCGATTGCACCTGCTTCATATGACGGCGCAATGAGCACTTCGGTAAATACTTCTTTGAGGTCATGAGCCATCTCAACAGTTGCTTCACGGTTAATGGCAACAACGCCACCAAATGCGCTTAAGGGGTCACAGGCGTGTGCATTGCGATAGGCGCTTTCGATATTGCTCGCAATAGCAAGGCCGCATGGGTTTGCGTGCTTGATCACGACAGCGCATGGCTGATCAAACGACCAAGCAAGTTTGCAGGCTGCTTCGCTGTCGAGAACATTGAGATAACTCATATCTTTGCCACCAAATTGCTGAGACGCCGACCACCAACCCTGTTCTCCATCGACTGTGTAGCGGGCACCGCGCTGATGTGGGTTTTCGCCGTAGCGAAGGGTTTGCTCGCGTACCAAGTTGAGTGTGATGCGTTGCGGTAATTCTGGTGAATTCGCGTCATTAGTTATTGCTGTGCTTGATGCAGTTGCAGCAAACCACTGTGCAACTTGGGCATCGTAAGCAGCAGTAGTTGCAAAGGCCTGTGCTGCAAGTTGTTGGCGCAGAGCAGGCGACACGCTGCCACTAGCACGAATGGCGTCAATGATCGAGTCGTACTGCACGGGTTCGGTAACTACCGCTACGTGCGCATAATTTTTGGCAGCAGCACGCACCATTGCTGGCCCACCAACATCGATCAGTTCAATGGATGGATTGCTCGAAAACGGATAGAGATTGATGGCAGCAAGTGCGATGGGCTCGATGTTGTGGGTATGCATGTCGGCCACGTGTTCGGCATTGTCGGTGTCAGCCAATAATGCTCCGTGTATTGACGGATGTAATGTGACAACGCGATGTCCCAAGATGGCTGGGTAGCCCGTGACTGTGGCGACATCGATGACAGGAATGCCGGCATCGGCAATCACTTTTGCTGTGCCACCGCTCGACAACAACTCCCAACCGAGGTCGTGTAATGCGCGCGCAAAATCCACTACACCTGTTTTGTCGAACACACTGAGTAACGCTCTTGGCACTGGCTTAGTGTCGCATATTTTTGCTTGGTGTGCGTGATTCTGTGAGCAACGAAGCAATCACAATGAGAACTCCTAACCATGCAACAGTCGATGGTCGTTCGCTCAAAGCCACCACTCCGAGAATTGTCGCGACAACCGGCTCTACCAGAGTGATCAGCGTTGTCTGACTGGGTTCGAGGTGGCGCAGACCGGTTGCATACGACCAATAGGCGAGAGCGAGCGTGACAATACCGAGCCACAACACCATCACAATTGCGTCGCTGTGCGTGAGCCATTTCAGATTGACAAAAAATAATGTTGGCGCAAGCATGACGGAAGCGATGCCAAACACCTTGGCCATTGCGAGTTCACTTGAAACTCCGCTCGAAAGAATAGTTTTGCTGCCGAGCGCAAAGATGGCGTAACCAAAACCGGCACACAGCGCGAGCGCAACACCCGACATCGTGACTTGCGATTCTTTGCCTGAAGCCACAATGAGACTCAT
>JBIHZV010000012.1:0-21027 GCA_044240275.1 Ilumatobacteraceae bacterium
CACCGAAGACCACATCCGGGGTCGAGTGTTAGCTGGCGACATGGGCTTTGCCATGCTTGTCACTGGACTCAGCAGCATTGGAACAGGAGTTCTTGGCGAAATATTTCCTATTCGCATTGCCATTGCACTTGTTGCAGGAATTTCGGGACTGTGTTCGCTCTCTTACTTGCTAGGAACAATTGGTCTCAGGAAGCGTCTGCGCACCGAGATGCAGCAGCAATCAGACTCGACGCGCGCGTATCAGTAAACAGATACGAACCCATTCGGTTCATTACATAACTAAACGCAAGATTTCGCACAGGGTCCCCAAAACTGATTGACCCACCAGCACCCGAGTGACCAAATGATTGTGGTCCACTCAGTGGCATCAGTGCGGTTGGGGTCATGTACCCCATGCCAAAGTTTGTTTGACGCATCAGGCATAAATCGATTTCGTCAGGTCGAGTAATTGACGTACTTGCGCGTTGCATCATTGCTTCAGAAATTAAGCGAACCTTGCCGTTGGCTCCATCTACTTCGCCGATTATTGCGGCATACATGCGTGCGAGCGACGGCGCATTACTGATGCCATTCGCAGCAGGAATTTCGGCAGCGTGCATATCGCGTCGATTAAATCCACCCTTCACAACAAATGCTCCGTTAACTGTGAGGGCTTGACCAAGCGCGGTGTCTGGACCAAACGGAACAACCGGTGCCGGCTGCCTGTCGATATGGATTTCAGGCCAGACTTTTGTCCAACCATTTTTAAGTGGTGAAACTCGATGCTCGTGTTGCTCTGGCAAGCCAACATATATTTCTACGCCGAGTGGATTGGCAATTTCTTCTTCAATAAAGCGACCAATGTTGCGACCGTCCACTCTGCGCACAAGTTCTCCTGCCAACCAACCAAATGTGATGGCGTGATAACCGTGGGTTGATCCGACCGGAAACAATGGTGCTGTATCAGCAAGGCGTTGCGTGATCGTGTTCCAGTCCAAAGCGTCTTCAAATGCAATGGTTCCATCAATCGTGTACAAGCCAGCTTGATGCGACAGCATTTGCGCCACCGTGATCTTCTCTTTACCTTTTGCGGCAAACTCTGGCCAGTACAACGCAACCGGCTCGTCATAACTCAAGAGTCCGCGCTCCACGCACATGGCTACAGCTGTTGCAACCACACCTTTTGTGGAGCTGAACACAAGTTGCAACGTGTCACGTGCGTACGGAATTGTTGCGGTGTTCTCAAAATAACCACCAATCAAGTCCACTACAGGTTGGCCATGCTGAATAATGCACAGTCCAGCACCGATGTCTTCCTTGGTTTCGATATTCGTCACAAATTGATCGTGCACTGCCTCCCAACCGGGGGCGACAAAACCAGAGACGAGTTCAGACATCAGAATTTCATGCTCTAAATTTCGTCCATCAATGTGCGCAACAACTCAACTTGTTGCACTGCATCTGGACCAATCGGATTAACAGAGATAACTGTGACTCCTGCTTCCTTAAATGCGCAAAGGCGTTCTTTGATAAAACTCTTTGGACCAACAAGGTGCGAGTTGAGCAACCAGTCAGATGGAATTTTTGCTGCGGCTTCTTGTTTCTTACCATCCAAGTACAAATCTTGAATTTCGACAGCTTCTTGCTCAAAACCGTACGACTTGCAGATGTCGTTGTAAAAGTTTTTGCCACGGGCACCCATGCCACCGACATAAAGCGCGGTTGATGGTCGTGCAAAGTCCAAAACTTTTTGCTGATCCTCACCGGTGAGCGACTCGTCAATTGCGAGCATGCCACCAGCCGAGATGTCCATGCGGCCACGCGATGGATCACGTTTTGCGGTGCCCGCCTTGAGAGCATCTCCCCACACATTCTGAAATTTCTCTGGATAGAAAAATATCGGCATCCAACCGTCTGCGATCTCTGCAGTTGCTTCAACACTCTTACCCATCAGTGACGCCCACCAAATTGGAATCTCATTGCGAACTGGATGATTGATCAGTTTGAGCGCTTTGCCGAGTCCCGTGCCCTGACCTTGCGGAAGCGGAACTTCAACTGTCTTGCCTTGATACGACAATGGCTTTTCTCGCTTCCACACCTCGCGACAAATGTCGATGTATTCCTTTGTGCGTTGCAATGGTTTTTCATATGGCATTCCATGAAAACCTTCGATCACCTGTGCACCTGACGCACCAAGACCAAGAATAAATCTGCCATTGCTCACGTAGTCGCAACCAGCTGCCGTCATTGCAACAAGTGCAGGTGTGCGTGAATACACGTTGATAATGCCCGTACCAATCTGCAACTTGTTAGTGACTGCAGCTAGATAACCGATTTGTGAAATCGCATCGTACGAATACGCTTCTGCGACCCACACCATGTCGAGACCAACTTTTTCGAGTTCGACAACCTGCTTGGCCGACGACTGAAAATCGGAAATGTAATTGATCATCATCGAGAGTTTCATGATGAGAACCCTAGAGCGACTTCAGTTGACTTGGCGAGTTCGACCTATCCAGTAGGGAGCACGGAGGTCTTTTTTCAAGATCTTGCCAGACGGGTTACGAGGTAGAGCCTCGATCCAGTCGACCGACTTCGGACACTTGAAACCAGCCAAACTCACTTTGGCAAACGCAATAATCTCGTCTTCGGTCACTGCAACGTCTTTTTTGCGCACAACAATGGCCTTTGGAACTTCGCCCCACTTTTCGTCGGGCACACCAATGACCGCCACGTCGGCAATGGCGGGATGCGCCATCAGTACGTTTTCCACTTCGGCTGGGTAGATGTTTTCGCCACCAGAGACAATCATGTCCTTGACGCGGTCATATATATAGAGGTACCCGTCGGCATCGAGATAGCCGGCGTCGCCGCTGCGAAACCAACCTCCATCCACAATCGACTTCGCAGTTTCTTCTGGCATATTCCAGTACCCAAGCATGATCTGTGGTCCCTTGACCCAGATCTCACCTACTTTGCTAACTGGCATGTCTTCGTGAGTTTCATCATCGACAATCCGTAGTTCCATCCCTGGTACAGGTTTGCCACATGAGCGCAACCGATGCTTGTTTGGTCCTTCAAGGTCGTGATCTTCTGGCATCAGTAGCGTCGTCGCGCCAGTCGTCTCGGTCAGTCCATACACCTGCATGAAATCTGTTTTAAATGCTTTGATTGAACTCGCCAGCACTTCGTCCGAAATTGGTGATGCTCCATACAAAATAAGTTTTAGGCTCGAAAAATCCGCCTTGTCTAGATCGGGAACCATCAACATGAATTGCAACAATACGGGCACAACGAAGCCATGCGAGATGCGTTCATCGCCGATTAATTTCACCAACTCAACCGGATTGATATCGCGCACAATTACCGAACAAGCTCCAACAAACTGACCCGCAGTAGCCCAGCCACCACCACCGATGTGGAACAGGGGCATCGCAACCATGCTGATGGTTTGCGGCGTGAGCTTCCAAATATCTTTCGCGGTTGGCATCAACGCAAAAAAGTTGTTGTTCGTGAGCATCACACCTTTTGGACGTCCGGTCGTGCCGCTTGAGTACAACTGAAACGCGACATCTTCGTGACTTGCCTCAACGCCGGGGTCTTCATCTTTGCCACTTGCGATGAATGTGTCGTACGACTGATACTTCGAGTGTCCGCCGATTACAACGATCGTCTTCACCGAAGTAAGTTCGTCGGCTATTGCCTCGAGGATCGGCACAAAGTCGGGGCCAACAATAAGTACCTTGGCAGCGGCATCATTGACGATGTACAACACCTCTGGACCTACGAGGCGCCAGTTGACATCCACGCTTACCGCATTGAGCAACGCACAGCCATACAACACCTCAAAGTGCTCGATCGAGTTCTTGTCAAGAAACGCCACTCGATCTTGCACACCAACACCGGCAGTTCGAAGTGCTTGCGACATCTGACAAGAACGGTGATACAACTGCAACCACGATTGCTTTTTAGTTCCCTGAATTAATGCAGTGCGAGTTCCGAACTCTGAACTATGACTGCGAACAATGTCTGCCAAGTTGTTGATGTCAGTTGCCATAACCAAAAACTAGCAATTTTGCCGAAATACCACAAGAAAGCGAACCTTCATTTATCCCGAATAAACCAAGTATCTTTGTGCGCAGAGAAGAAAATTTGTGACAAAAACATCCACTCACCCCTCATCGGAAGGCCTACAACTCGCGTTCTATGACTACGCGCCAGAGTCGACAAAACAACCGGTTTTGCTCTCACACGCGACAGGGTTTCATGGTCGAGTATTTGACCCCGTTGCCGAAGACTTACAAAACTCATATCACTGCTATTCATTTGACTATCGCGGACATGGCGACTCGGGTTTGCCAACCAACTGGAAAGCAAACTGGAGCGGTTATGGCGATGACGCACTTGCAATTGCGCGTGTAGTTGCAGCAGCACATACATCGACGCCGATCATTGGTGCTGGACACTCAATGGGAGGAGCAGCACTTGTAATGGCTGCACTTCGTGCTCCAGAACTCTTTCGCGCTCTCATTCTCTACGAGCCAATCATTTTCCCACCCCAAGTGCGAGTTGGTATGACCGAAGCAGGAGTGAGTAGCCCGCTTGCTGATGGAGCGCGCCGAAGACGAAGCACCTTTGCATCATTTGACGAAGCGATCGCCAACTACTCTTCGAAGCCCCCGCTCAACGTGATGCGCCCCGATGCGTTGCGTGCGTATGTGATGCATGGTTTTCGTGCTCAGCACGACGGCGTTTCGATCAAATGCTCTCCCGAGCACGAGGCTCGAACTTATGAGATGGGTGCGATTCACGAAACCTGGAATGACTTGCCCGACCTGCGGGTTCCCGTGTGGCTAGTTTCGGGTGAAGTGAATCCGCATACTCCAGGCGCAATTGCCGCCCTCATCGCCAATGAAGTACCTGGCTCAACTCTTGTGCAGTGGAACGACCTCGGACACTTTGGGCCAATGCAGGATCCGCAACGATTCGCGCAACTCATCGCACAGGTAGATGCGGCCACACAGTGACACAAGAATTTGCACTTCCAGAAACTTTGTCGCCATCGGGTACGGGCACGTTTCAGAATTGTCCATTGCAGTTTCGATTTCAAAACATCCAAAAACTTCCGCAGCCGCCCGGCGCAGCAGCAGTAAAAGGCAACGTTGTGCACCGCGCACTCGAGCTGCTTTTCCAACTCGATGCCCCACTTCGCACGCATGCAGCCGCACACGATTTTTTGGCAACTGCCAAAACCGAATTTGAACCCACATATGACATCACTGGTCTCAACCTGACACCCGAACAAGCCACAAAGTTTTGGGCCGACTGCACCACACTCGTCGACAGCTACCTGCGCATGGAAGACCCAACAACGATCAACCTAATCGACACCGAAATGTGGGTGACTGCTCCCCTCGCCAAAGTTGCACTGCGCGGCATCATCGACCGCATCGAACGCGATGCAGATGGCGGATTAATTATTAGTGACTACAAGACTGGCAAAGCTCCACGCGATATTGATGTTGAGGGCAAGATGATGCAATTGCAAATGTATGCATACATGCTGCGCGAAATGCGAGGCGAGCTACCAACATCGCTGCAGTTGCTGTACGTCAAAGACGGCATTCGACACACACGTACACCGACCGAGCAGTCAATGCGTTTTGTACACACTCGCACCACTGCGTTGTTCAATGCAATCGAGAAATCATGCGCTACATCATTCTTCCCCACCCGTAAGAGCGGACTTTGCAACTATTGCAATTTCAAATCGTGGTGCCCAGAGTTTGGTGGAGATCCGTCTAAAGCGGCCGTTGAAGCACCAATCAAATACCCAAGGCCACAAGAATGACAACCGACATGAACACTGACGACAAATCCAACAACACACCACGCAAACTGCTGCATCTACGCATGGATACTGCGGTCGACAACGCCCTCGAACACATCCGCGACAACAAAATCGTCATAGTCATTTTCTCGATCGCTAGCGCTGTCGGCGATTTTGGCTTGCTCTGGCACATCATCGGCCTCGTGCGCTCAATCGGCAGCATTGACCGACTGCAACAAGCGCTCATTTTTTCAATTCTGATTGGGCTTGAAAGCCTGATACTCAACCAGGGCATCAAGCGCCTGTTTAGGCGCTCTCGCCCAACCGAAAAGGGCGACACACGGTTTGCCCTGCGCAAGCCTCGCACCTCAAGTTTCCCTAGCGGGCACTCATCATCGGCGTTTTTTTCGGCACTCGTACTTACATATTTCACCACGTGGCCATGGTGGTTGTTGTTTTATACCTTTGCACTCATCATCACCACGAGTCGTGTTGGTGTGCGTATTCATCACGCGAGTGATGTGATTGCCGGTGCATTTGCAGGCACGCTCATGGGCGTGATCGGATTACTGGTATTGCGCCACTACGGCGTGTAACAGTTTTTGGTGCTTAGGCTTCGCTGGACGAAGCAGCGTTTGCAGTCAACAACAAGCGAACATCGAGCAATAAATCGGATACTTCGATGGTTGATACCAACTCGCGGTGCAGCATTTCGGCCAGTGCCTTGTCGATGACGGTCAGGGCTTCGGTGATAACTGCAGTTTCGCGTGAATCGGTCATGGCATGACCATACCTGATCGGTGTCACAAAATCGCGACACTGTGCGTAACATCACAAACATGGAACTTGCAGGAAAGATAACTGTTGTAACGGGTGCTGCGGGCGGGATCGGAATGGCACTGGCCGAAAGATTCCATAAAGAAGGAGCCACCGTTGTCTTGGCCGACCGCGACCAGGCGCCGCTTGACGTGATTGCGCTGCGCTTGAATGTACTGCGCCCAAACTCTGCCCTTGCCGTGGCTGGTGACCTCGGCACCGAAGAGGCAAATGCCACACTGATTTCTACGGCCGAAAGAGCATTTGGTCCGATCGATTTGTTTTTCGCAAATGCAGGCGTCGGATCGGGTACCGATCTCACTACCGAAGAAGACGTTTGGAACACAGCTTTCGATATCAATGTCAACGCGCATCGTTGGGCAGCAAAGTATTTGGTGCCGGGTTGGCTAGCTCGAGGTGAAGGATATTTTTGCAGCACTGCGTCTGCTGCTGGATTGCTCTCCCAGATTGGCTCAGCTCCTTATTCCGTCACCAAACATGCTGCGCGCGCATTTGCCGAATGGCTCACGATCACTTACGGCAAGCGCGGTATCAGGGTCAGTTGCTTGTGCCCACAAGGCGTCAATACCAATATGCTCAAAGGTGGCGATAACCCTGCGGGCGGAGAAACCACCAATGTCGTGCGCGTTGCGGGCGTCGTGCTCGAGCCAGCAGACGTTGCGCAGGTAGTTATCGACTGCATACGAGCAGAAACATTCTTGATACTTCCCCACCCCGAAGTTGCACAATATGCAACTCTGAAAGCGTCGGAGAACGAGCGTTGGCTTGCCGGAATGCGCAAGCTACAAATGCGAGTGTTCGGCGTTTAGTTTTTAAATTCAGGAATCAGCGTGGCGAGTTCGCGCCACTCGGCACTTGGCAGCGAGACCAAATCTTCGGTCAGTACCTGAACGCAAACATGCGACGCACCGGCGTCATAGTGCTCTTGAATTCGTTTACGAATGGTGTCGAGTGTTCCCCATGTGCAGATTGCATCCACTAATCGGTCGCTCTGCACACCGTGCTCGTTTTTGATGTCTGCTTCGGTAAAACCAGAGCGCAATAAATTGTTGGCGTAGTTGGGCAACCGCGTGTAGGTACCCATGTATTGACGAGCAATTGTGCGTGCCTTAGTTGCGTCGGTTTCAAAGATCACTGCAAGTTCTGGCGCAAGAGTTGGCCCAGCGCCCATGATCTCGCGCGCAACTGCAGTGTGATCTGGTGTTGTGAAATACGGGTGCGCACCATCACTTCGCTCGCCTGCCAACTTGAGCATCTTTGGTCCAAGTGCCGCAAGTATTCTGTGTGTTGGCGTCGACGGCTGAGCCGCGATAAACATGCCGGAGTCCATCGTGTCGAGGTATTCGACCATGTTTGAATATGGCTTTTCATATGCCTTTTTGTGAAGTGCTTTAGCCATGTGTCCGTGGCTTGTGCCGATCCCCAGCAAAAATCGATCCGGAAATGCTTCAGTCAACGTTTTTTGTCCAGACTGCATCGTTGCTGCACTGCGTGCCTGCATCGATGCAATACCAGTACCAACTATGAGTCTTTTTGTAGCACCGAGCAATAATCCTGCATGCGCAAACGGCTCGCGTCCCACTGCTTCAGGGATCCACACCGTCGAAAACCCGAGTGACTCGATCTCGCTCACTGCCTCGAGCGATTTGGACATCGGTTGCGCATCAAGCGTCCATGTCCACAGCCCCAGTCGGCCAATATCAAGTGGCTTTGTCATAGATGCCACAATAACTGCATTCTCAACCACTACCCGTACACATGTTTTTTATCATGAGACTAAATTTCAACAAAACGCGACGAGCGAGTCGAGTAATTACTTCCTTCGCTCTACTCATCGGGATCACGTCCTGTTCCAATTCGACACAACTCCCGTTACCACCACAAGGCGGTCAAACCGATGTAGCCAAAATTGCACACGCCAAAATTATAAAAGTTGTCGATGGCGACACTGTTGAGATCGATCTTGATGGGCACACAGAGCGTGTGAGGCTCATCGGTGTCAATACGCCAGAGACCAAGCATCCAACAAAGCCGATCGAATGTTTTGGCCCAGAGGCAAGTGCCTACATGACCCAGTTATTGCCGAAGGGAGCACAGTTGAGAATTGAGCGCGATGTCGAGGCCCGTGATCGATATGGCCGCATGCTTCTCTATCTGTATCTCGACTCGGACAATCTCTTCATAAACCTCGATCTCATATCGCGTGGGTACGGCACGCCAATGAGCATTGAGCCGAACACATTTCACCGCAACGATTTCGTGCATGCGGCGGCACAAGCCGAGGCCGCAAATGTGGGGCTCTGGAAGGCATGTCGCTAGTAGCGTTTGGGGTGTGAACGTCGGCCCACAGTCTCTTGTCGAACGACTCGGATACTCGGCATCATCCAAACTCGTGATCATCAGTTGCGACGACTTGGGCGCATTTCATGCAGCCAACGTTGGTGTGTACGACGCTTTGCGAAAAGGTGTTGCAACATGCGCGTCACTGATGGTGCCGGCTCCATGGGCTCGACACGCCGTCATGGCATACGCAGGTGAGGACATCGGTGTGCACCTCACACTAAACAGTGAGCACGAGATGTACCGCTGGGGCCCAATCACGCATGCTCCTTCCCTGCTCTCGGGCGAAGGTGGCTTTCCTCGCACCATTGACGACTTGTGGGAACACGCAGATTCGGCGGAAGTATTGCGAGAGTGTCGCGCACAAATTGCGAGCGCACTCGAATGGGGTATCGACGTCACTCACTTGGCACCGCACCTCACATCGATAACACTGCGACCAGAATTTTTTGATGTGTACATGGAACTTGCAGTCGAATACAAACTGCCTGTGAGACTGCCCTCCACTATCACCGAGCAGCAAGCTGGTTTTCCATTTCGCACACTCGCCGCCGAAGAGGGCGTGCTCTTCCCCGACCACTTCGATCACGATTGGCGTGAGGGCAGCCGCGAACGTGTTTTAAACTCGTTGCGCAATCTGCAACCTGGCGTCACCGAGATTCACGTGCAACCGTGTGTCGATACTCCAGAGATTCGCGCACTTGGCGATTCCTCAAGTGGATGGATCGACGACTACGAACTCGTCGTGAATGACAATTCGCTCAAGCAGGCGCTGACCGACAGCGGAGCAACGTTGATCGGTTATCGCGAGCTACGCGATGCAATGCGGAAAATCTAACTAACTCAACGAATCCCGCGAAACATATCGCTCTCATATTCGCCTGGCATAAGCGGAGTGCCTCGCACCAGCGACTTTGCCAAGATCCAATCTTCAAATGGGTAGACAGCCGCAAGCTCGTCATCGCTGAGCCCAAACCAAAACGGTTCTGTCTCATCCACCTGTGTTTTGTGCGCACGCAACGCCCCTGACCTTGCCCACAAAAACTTTCCGATCTCGAGCTTGGTTGTGATCCGATTATCAAGATCGGGACGATTAAACCAATTGTCGTCATAAGGCGACTCGCCGCGCAGTCTCAACAACTCTTCGTGCACAGCAACAAGCCGCTTTCTCGACCATGCCGAGTAATACATCTTGATCGGTTGCCACGGTTGGCCATGTTCTGGATACCACTCATCGTCACCCGCACGATCAAACGCCACCACACTGATCTCGTGCACTTTGATGTGATCAGGGTGCGGATAACCGCGTTGATCGTCGCCATACGTCACGAGCACTTGCGGCTTCTCGCGGCGAATGATTGCCACGAGGCGTCCAACTGCTTCGTCCATGTCGGCCATATGGAAACACGTCGGGTTGTTATTTGTCGGCGAATCAACCATGCCTGAGTCGCGGTAGCCAAGCATCTCAACATGATGGAAGCCAATTACTTTTGCCGCAGCATCAAGCTCACTGGGTCGGAGTTGTTCGAGCAACTTTTTTTCTGCCGCAGCATCAAGTCCATGAAATGGTTGTCCAACTTCTCTGAGCGCTGGATTATTCACATCACCCTCTTCGCCTCCAGTGCAACACACCAACACCGTGCGCACACCCTGCGAGTTGTACCACGCCATTGTTGGTGCGCCTTTAGAGGCTTCGTCATCGGGATGAGCATGCACCGTCAAGATGCATAGCGGTTCAGACCCAAAACTCATCACGTCAGGCTAATAGTCGTAATCTAGGGTGATGCAACCGCGACACTTTCAGATAATTTTCGCACTGACCTGCGTTGCATTCTTGGGCGCGTGTTCGAGTGATGGGCGCGAGATGCAAGAACCTTCGGCCAACCAACAAGAATCAATTGCAGTCACAACAACTGCAGGTGCAGGTGCTGAGACAGCTCCATCTGGAGGCTTTGCACTTACTCCGCCATGGGCAGAGGGAGCTCAACTTGATGCGCGCTTCACGTGCGCTGCTGGCATCTCGCCAAGCCTCACGTTTCAAAATGTTGCGTCAGACATCGTGACTTTGGCTCTGAGCATCGTTGATGAGACCGCCAATAATTCGGTGCAGTGGATTGTGGCCAACATTCAGCCAACAGATTCGGTAGTTACTGAAGGCATAGTGCCACCTGGAGCAATTGAGGCCATGAATTCACTCGGCACCATTGGTTTTGGCGCTCCTTGCCCACCTGCTGGAGAAACCCACACCTACCGCTTGACGGGTTACGGACTTTCGCAGCAAGTAGAGCTAGAAAACGGTGTCGATAGCGCGACACTCATTCAAGCCATCGAGCTCGCCGCACTTGATACGCAATCAAGTTCGTTCATCGTCACCTCGAACTCGTAACCAACCTCATTTCGTCCGTTCGACTTGGCACTATGGGCTCATTTGCCCCTCTCGACCTGTAAAGATATGGAGATTGACCGTTCGATAGCTTCCCTCCCCATTGGGGTATTCGAGACCGACACCAACGGTCGTCTCACCACCGCAAATGATGCCTTTCGTGCACTCGCCCTAGGTGGTGGAAGCATCACTCAAGGTGCTGCACCGTGGGTCAATGCACAACCTGCCGAGCGATCACTTGCCGAGACAGCGTGGCAACGTGCGCGCGAAACAGCGACACCGTTTACATTCGAATTTCGATTGTGGAAGCCAGATGGCGAGGTGATGTGGGTACATGTTTCGACACAACCGCAACTTGGCACCAACTCGGTGATCACTGGCTATGTTGGCACCGCACATGACGTAACCGACGCCGTTGTCAAGCGAGTACTGAGCGAACAACTTGTTGGCTTGCTCGACGTGACAGCAGATGCGGTGTTGGTGTTTGACCAACATGGCGCACTCATGTTTTGCAACGACGGTGCACGTGGACTCATTGGCGTCAACGAACAAACTGGTCTCAATGATGCTGCTGCACAAATGTTTATCCAAGCAATTCGTGACCAAGTGCCACGCGAAGTAACAACATCTTCAACAAGCAATCGCTGGGAAGGCGAACTGGGTTTTAGAAGCCCAGACGGAATCATGCGCACGCTTTCGATTGTGTTGCAGATTGTGCGCACCGCAGATGGAGTCATCTCGCACTACTCGGCTATTGCCCGCGACATCACCGAAGCAAAGCAACTTCAAGACGAACTCACTCGCCAGGCAACACACGATGCAATGACAGGGTTGCCAAATCGTGTGCTGTTCTTGCGCAAGCTCTCTGAAGCTCTCGAGCGCAGCCGCACACTCAAGCGTGGCGTCACCGTCTTGTTTGTCGATCTTGACAAACTCAAAGATGTCAACGACAACATCGGTCACGCAGTTGGCGATCAGTTGCTCAACACCATCGCCAAGCGATTGGTCAGTGCAACTCGACCATCGGACATTGTTGCACGCATCGGTGGAGACGAATTTGTGGTGTTGTGCGATGGCCTTGGCGACGAGCATGTGGCAATGGATGTTGCTGATCGCGTACGCCAGGCAATGACGGGCCAAGTCATCTTGCAAGGCATCGAGATTTTTACCAGTGCTTCGATTGGTATCGCCATGGCCACACCAGCGTTGTTGGCAGAAGAATCACCAAATGATGCAGCAGTTACATTGCTGCGCAACGCAGATACGGCGATGTACCGAGCAAAGCAGCGCGGACGCGGTCGATGCGAAATGTTTAGCGAGGAAATGCGTAAGTCCGATCGCGATCGCGCAGCACTTTCATCCGAACTCGAGCGCGCACTTGCCACCAACCAACTCTTTGTTGTTCATCAGCCAATTGTCTCGACCCACACCGGGCGCGTCGCTGGCACCGAAGCTCTTCTGCGCTGGAATCACCCCGAGCGCGGAGTACTTACTCCTCCTGTGTTTCTCGAAATGGCTGAAGAGTCTGGCGCAATCGGGCCCATTGGAGACTGGGTCGTACGCCAGGCATGCACCGATGCACGCTCATGGATGGACGCTCACATTGTTGATGGATCATTTGTCGTGCATGTGAATGTCTCGGCACGTCAACTCAGCGACTCTGGCTTTGTGGAACGAGTGATGGGATCGTTACGAGAAACAAAACTTGAACCATTTCATCTTGCTCTCGAAATAAATGAAACAACAATGCTGAATGACAACCCCGCCATCATGCGCACGCTCAATGCGCTCAAGCGCCAGGGTGTCAAGCTCGCCATCGACGACTTCGGTACTGGGTACTCATCGCTCGCCCACCTCCGCGATTTTCCAGCAGACTTCCTCAAACTCGACGGAACACTTGTGCGCGATATCGGTTTGCAGGGATCCGATGATCCGATCGTTCGCTCAATAATCCAATTGGCTCACTCGCTCAACATGTCAGTGATTGCCGAGTGGGTAACGACCGATGACCAAACGCAACGGCTACGACTATTGGGCTGCGACTTCGTGCAGGGCAACCGCATTGGTGAACCTGTGGTTGCTGCAGAGTTTGCTCCACTCGTGCAATTGCGCTCCACACATCACTAAGAATTAACATGAAGCATGGTTCTTCAGCGTGATCTCAAATTTGGGTGGTTGTCCCCCGTCATCGGCAACCAATGGAGCAACCACCAGCCGATCGTGATGTTTCAGGAGCGCAATATTTTGCCAACCGCGCTACAACATTTTGATTCGCTCTGGATTGCTGATCACTTTTATGGATTCGATGCAAAAACGGATCCTTTTATGGAGGCATGGACAACGCTGACGTGGCTTGCCGCCAAGTTTCCCAATGTTTTGCTGTGCCACCATGTGCTCGGGCAGGGCTATCGCAACCCTGCACTCACGGCAAAGATGGCTGCGACACTGCAGATGCTGTCGGGCAACAGGTTCATACTTGGCATTGGGGCCGGCTGGAGAGACGATGAATACAAGGCCTACGGCTACGAATTTCCTCGACCAGCTGTCCGCTTTGCAGAACTAGAAGAACTGATTCAGATCTGTCGGTTGATGTGGACGCAAGATGCCCCAACATTTACTGGAAAGCACTTTCACATCACCGAGGCCGCAGCTCCGCCCAAGCCCGAAATAGTTCCACCTGTCTGCATTGGTGCATACGGCGAACAAATTGGTTTGCCAATGGTCGGAAGATTGGCAGACATGTGGAATGCATCAACGCAAGGCAACGTGGAGCGATGGCTTGTTAAGCGCGACATCGTTCGTGCATCTGCAGAAAAATCTGGGCGAAACCCGAGCGACATCCACATCTCAGTGACGGTTGAGAAAGCCCTACCGAACACCGATGAAGAATCTGAGATGCTTCGCTCTGAATTACAAACTATGACCGACCACGGCGTCGAGCATTTTGTGATGGACTTTGGTCATCCCCAATCAACTGAGCCTGTTATGCGCTTTGTCGAACAAGTGCTGCAACCAATGAAGGCTGCGCGTAACTCACAAAAGAATTAGCCGGCTGGATCAATCGCTGGCCGTGGCCCGCTGCCATTAAAAAATGCGAGCAAGGGCGCTGATTCTTCGCCGAGTTGCAATACAGAGTTTCCATTGATGGTGTCACCATAAACAGCGAGTGGAAACGACGCAATATTTCCGCTGGCCGCGGGTCGCATCTTTTTTGCAAACTCAATCAAATCGAGTTGATCATCTACAACGATTGCACCTAAGCCACCGCTCATTACTTTGCCGACCGAAAACGGATTGTCCACAACGCCAAGCACGGCACTTTTTACTAGTGCCTCGACAAACGAACGCTGCCGTGCCGTACGTCCGATGTCGGATGAGCCATCGATCTGCCATTCACCATCGACTTTTTGTTCAAAAAATCGGCTGCGGGCAAATGCAAGCGCTTCCACCCCATCCAATGTTGAGCAACCAGGCTTCATAAACAGGCCGGTGTGTTTGTCGCGCGACGGATATTCAACACACACTGACACGCCACCGACCGCATCAACAATTTCTTTGAAACCTTGAAAATTGATTTCGACATAATGATGTATCGGTATCCCCAGTGCACTGCGCACTGTGCGTACAAGCACGTCAGTGCCTGCCTGGTATGCAGTATTGATGCGCTGGTTGTCTTCACCACCGCCGATGGCAACCCACAAGTCGCGGGGTATTGATAGCAATGAAACCGAACCAGTCTTTTTGACATAGTGCATCACCATCAACGTGTCGCTACGTTGGCCACCGATGTCGCCCTCTGCGCCAACCGCGTTAAAGTCTGCATCTGTCGGGTCGGAACCTGCGCGCGAATCTGATCCAACCAATAAATAATTCTCAAACAATTCGTCAGGTGCCGATAATGCATCAGTTGCAGTTGTCTCACGCTGAATCCCATCAAGTTGGGCATGGACATTGCGCACAATCCCAAACGATCCTGCGACTGCCGTAACGAGCGCGACAACGGCGATGACGATTAATCGTGTTGAACGCTTGCCACGAGTTCGTGTTTCAGGACGATGTACCACCACTGTTAGACGCTAATCGCCAGGTGCAAGTGACTCACGACTTGTAACTCTTCACTGCTTGCGCAGATGCACCACATCACCAGTATCAATCTGATGAGTTCGCCCCTTGTCATCAATCACTTCAAGTCGGCCGTCCATGAGCACATTTGATGCACGACCCGTCACCACATGCTCGGCCATCTCTACTCGAACCTCCTGGCCAAGCGTCGTGAGATGCGAGACATACCTCGCGTGAAGTTGTGTCGGATCAAGAGCCTCGAGAACATCAATGTGTCCCAACATTGCTCGTAGCAAATCGGTAGGTGTGGTTTGTGCGTTACGAGATTCAGCGTTCAGCGAAACCGCGTCTGGTGGCGCCCACCCAATATTGACGCCAATACCAACGACAACAAAATCGGCTGCACCTTGCGCCAAAATGCCCGATACTTTTTTGCCGTCGATCAACAAATCATTTGGCCATTTCATTTGCGGCTTCACAGCGACAAGTTGTTCGCTCGCGAGCGCAGCCGCCATTCCAACCATCTGCGTAAATTGATGTGTTGGTCGCGTAATCGTTGAGTCAAAACGAAACAACAATGACACCAACAAATTTGATCCAGGCTCTGCAACCCACGTGCGATCGAGTCTGCCTTTTCCTGCACTCTGAAATTGGGCCATCAGCACGCTGTGATGTGTGGCACCACCATGAGCACTCGCCAGTAAATCTGCGTTGGTACTGCCAGTTTCAGCGACAACTGAAACCCACCAACCATGGGGCCATGAGCTCGAGTTTTCGGGCTGGTTTTGAGAAGGAGTGTTCATCAGGTAAAGATAGTAAGCCGTGTTGAACAAAATCCTGATAGCCAATCGAGGCGAAATCGCCGTCCGCGTCATCCGCACCGCCCGAGAGATGGGCATCGCCACGGTTGCCGTGTATTCAGAGCTCGATCGCAATGCGCTGCATGTGCGACTCGCCGACGAGGCCTATGCCCTCGGTGGCCAAACCGCCGCAGAGAGTTATCTCAACACCGAGGCCATCCTGGACGCGATTCGCAAGAGCGGCGCAGACGGCGTACACCCCGGTTACGGATTCTTTAGCGAAAACGCAGACTTTGCTCAGGCCATCACCGACATGGGCGTGGCCTTTATCGGACCACCTCCAGCAGCAATTGTTGAAATGGGCGACAAAGTTTCGTCGCGCAAAGCAGCGCTTCGCGGCGGCGCACCAATCGTGCCAGGCACCACCGAGTTCACCAAGAGCGCCAAAGAGATCACTGATTTTGGAAATGAGTTTGGTTGGCCAGTAGCAATCAAGGCTGCATTTGGTGGTGGCGGACGCGGAATGAAAGTTGTGCAGTCGGCTGATCAAGTGCAAGAGGCAATGGAATCGGCGCAACGAGAATCAAAGGCTTTCTTTGGTCGCGACGAAATCTATGTCGAGCGTTACCTCACCTGGCCGCGCCACATTGAAGTACAACTCGTTGGCGATAAGCACGGCAATGTGGTGTGGGTCTCGACGCGTGACTGCTCGGCACAACGTCGTCACCAAAAACTGATTGAAGAAGCCCCAGCGCCCGGTTTGCCAGACGGCATGGAAGAAGCAATGGGAGCAGCAGCTGTCAAAGCAGCCAAGGCTGTTGGCTATTACAACGCCGGCACTGTTGAGTTCATCTACCAAGACAACGATTTTTTCTTCCTCGAGATGAACACTCGATTGCAAGTTGAGCATCCCGTCACTGAAGTGATCACTGGCATCGACTTGGTGGAGTGGCAAATACTGGTTGCATCTGGCGAAAAATTGCCGATGACACAAAAACAAGTTGCTGCTCGTCGCAATGGCCACGGCATCGAAGTGCGCATCAACGCCGAAAATCCAAGTGGCGGAAAATTCTTGCCTTCACCTGGCACAATCACGGCTCTCACCACACCAGACGGTTTCGGTACTCGCTTCGACGGTGGTTACGAAGCCGGCGACACCGTGAGCCAGTACTACGACAATCTTGTTGGCAAGTTGATTGTGTGGGGCAAAGATCGCGACACCGCAATTGCTCGCACCATTCGCGCACTCGAAGAAATGGTGATTGTTGGAGTGCACACCACCATTCCTGCTGACTTAGCAATTTTGCGCCACCCAGATTTCTCTGCCATCACACACTCCACCAAATGGGTTGAAGAAACGCTTGATCTCTCACAACTTGTTTCGCATGCGGGCGAAGCGCCAGCAGCCGACGATCAAGACTTGGTCGAGCGCTCGACCACAGTTGAAGTCAACGGCAAGAGATTTGATGTCAAGATGTGGGTGCCTGAGTTTGCAGTTGGCACTGCCAAAAAGTCAAAGAAGCCAACTCGCGGCTCCGGGGGTTCCGGCGGCGGCGCTGCAAGCGGTGCGGTCTCAGCACCGATGCAGGGAACCATCGTCAAAGTTATGGTTGAGGTCGGTCAGACAATCGCCGTTGGCGACGCTGTCGTTGTGCTCGAGGCCATGAAAATGGAAAACCAGATCACCGCCGAAAAGGCTGGAAAAGTCACCAAAGTCAATGTGACTGCAGGCGACAAAGTTGGCTCTGGCGACGTCCTCGCCATCATTGAATAGCAAAAATAGCTAGAGAAATTAGTAACGACGCCTCTAGCCCGCGCGACTAGTTTGTGAGCGTGACATCTAGCCCCGAATCAGCCGAAAACGCCGACAATCTCGATCCAATCCAAACCTCGAGTGGACTCGCCGCCGAGATGGCTCGACGCCTGGACAATATTGCAGCACTCAGAGCCCAAGGCACCAACCCATATCCATATCGGTTTGATCGCACTCACACTCTTGGCGAAATTCGTACGGCACACGGTGCGCTCGAGGCAGGCAACGAAACCACAGAGCACGTCACCATCGCAGGTCGCATCATGCTCAAGCGCGATCAGGGCAAACTTATTTTTTGCACACTTCGCGATCGCACGGGTGACATTCAGTTGTTTGTGTCAAAAGCGATTGTTGGCGACGATGCATTTGATGCAATCAACAATTTCGATCTAGGTGACTGGGTAGGTGTAAGCGGTTTGGTGATGACAACACGCAAAGGTGAGTTGTCCGTCAAAGTTGACACCGCTCAGTTATTGGCAAAGGCCGTGCGCCCAATGCCAGATAAATGGCACGGCCTCACCGACGTCGACACGCGATATCGCCAGCGTTACGCCGACCTCATCATCAACGAAGAGGCGCGTCGCACCTTTGAAATCCGTCATGCAACCATTGCAAGTTTCAGAAAGACATTGCACGAAAATCAATTCATTGAAGTAGAAACGCCGGTGCTGCACATGGAAGCGGGCGGTGCCCACGCTCGCCCGTTTATCACCCACCACAACACGCTCGACATGCAATTGTTTTTGCGCATCGCTCTCGAGTTGCATCTCAAGCGCTTGATCGTTGGTGGCATGGAGCGTGTGTTCGAGATTGGTCGCGTGTTTCGTAACGAAGGCATCTCGACGCGCCACAACCCAGAATTCACAATGATGGAGAGTTACCAGGCGTTTGGTGACTACAACGAAGTGATGGCACTCACAGAGCAACTCATCACCAATGCTGCACGTGAAGCAACCGGAAGCACTGTCGTCATTATCAACGGACAAGAATTTGATCTTGCTCAACCATGGCGCAAAGCGCGCATGATTGACTTGGCTGGCGAAAAAGTTGGTGAAACATTGCACCCGTCAATGGATGTAGATGTCGTTCGCAAGATTGCCGCCAAACACAAGATCAAAACTGATGCCCACTGGGGCTCGGGTCGCATCATCGAAGAAATATTTGCCGAACTCGCAGAAGGCGAACTGCAAGAACCGACTTTTGTAACCGGACATCCTGTCGAGATCTCGCCTCTTGCCCGAGCCGACCGCAACGACCCGCATCTCACCGAGCGTTTTGAATTGTTCATCGGTGCTCGCGAGCTAGCCAATGGCTACAGCGAGTTAAATGACCCTGTTGAACAACGCTCCCGCTTTGAAGACGAGCAAAAAGCAAAGGTCGCTGGCGACAACGAAGCCGGCAGCATGGATGAAGATTATTTGCGCGCACTCGAATTTGGAATGCCACCGACTGCAGGCTTAGGTATCGGCATTGATCGACTTGTCATGTTGTTGGCTGCTGCTGGTTCAATTAAAGACGTGATTCTGTTTCCAACACTTCGTCCAGAGGCCAGGTAGTCGTGGCTGCTCCATCTTCTTCCCCAACTAGTGCATGGGGCGTTGGCCTTGCAACAATTGCTGCAGATGGCACCACGCTCGACACCTTCTTTCGCCACCTCGGTCTTGCAAATGCTGTGCCAGCCGGAACGCCCACCGAAACTCAGTCAACGACTGATGAGCGCCGCGGTGTTGCCATCGTTCCTGCTTCTCTTGTCATCGACACTCAGGCGGTACCAACAAGTGCAACTGATGTCTACTTGCGCCTGCATCTCCTCTCGCACCGACTTGTTGAGCCACGAACGATCAATCTCGACGGAGCATTTGGATTACTCACCAATGTTGCATGGACATCAATAGGCCCCGTGGCTATAGACACGCTCGACGATGTTCGCTATAACTTGTTGCGCCAGGGACAGCACCTCGTCGTTCACGGTGTTGACAAGTTTCCTCGCATGACCGATTACGTCGTGCCTTCTGGCGTGCGTATTGCAGATGCCAGCCGTGTACGTCTCGGAGCACACTTGGCAAGTGGCACCACTGTCATGCACGAAGGCTTTTGCAACTTCAATGCCGGCACACTCGGCGCATCCATGGTTGAGGGTCGCATTTCTGCAGGAGTTGTGGTGGGCGATGGATCCGACATCGGCGGTGGAGCATCCATCATGGGCACGCTCTCTGGTGGTGGAAAAGAAATGGTGACTGTTGGCAAAAAGTGTTTGCTCGGCGCAAATAGCGGACTCGGTATTTCACTTGGCGACGAATGCATCATCGAAGCAGGCCTCTATATCACCGCCGGCACGCAAGTGAAGTTGCCAGACGGCTCTGTAGTGAAGGCACGCGAACTCTCCGGAGCGAGCGGCTTGCTGTTTCGCCGCAATAGCCAAAGCGGTGCAGTCGAAGCCACACAACGCTCAGGCAACTGGGGTGGACTCAACGCCGCCCTGCACAAAAACTGAACCATGAAGTTTGAGGACTTCGCGCAGCTTGTGCGCACCCGAAGGTCGCAATTAATTGTCGATCAAGAGCGCGACGTCGAAATCGATCTCATTAATCAGCTGTGTTCGGTCGCAACATGGGCCCCAAATCATCAACAGACGTGGCCATGGCTGTTTGGAGTGTTTACTGGCGAGTCGCGTCGCGGGCTTAGCAACGCAACTGCAGACGCGATGCAGCGCAATGGTGACTCAGAAATGAAGGTGACCAAAACGCGCACCAAATATTTGCGCGCGCCGGTCATCGTGGTTGTCGGTTCTGCTCCAGGAGAATCAGCGCTTCAGAATGAAGAAAACCGTGATGCTGTAGCAGCAGGCATTCAAAACATGTTGCTGGGTGCGACTGCGCTTGGACTCAGCAGTTTTTGGTCGAGCTGCCCAAAGGGCTGCAACGATGACGTTGCACGCCATTGCGGGTTTGCACCAGGCACACATGTCACTGCGATGTTGTAT
>JBIHZV010000129.1:0-6592 GCA_044240275.1 Ilumatobacteraceae bacterium
TGAGCGCATTGAGGAACTGGAATCAATTGGAGCAGTGAAACTCATTGTCGTTGTAGGGTCCGCACCGCGGGTTGAGTCAATGCACGAAGCACGGGTTGTTGGGTGGGCCGATTGGTTGAAGGACTCTAAAAACACGGAGTTTGGTGAGCTTCCTAGTTGGACGGATTCTGCAGTGATCCAATTTACTTCTGGGACGACAGGCAGATCCAAAGGGGTGTTGTTTTCGCATCATTATCTGTACATGTCTTCAGCCGTAGTTGCAGATTCGTTGGAGCGCACCCCCCAGGATATTTTGTTTACGCCGATGCCCCTGTTCCATGTTGGAGCATTGCATTTTGTAGCAAACTCATCAATTCACGCAGGCTGTACTGCACATCTGGTGTCTTCATTTAGTCCAACAAAATATTGGGAACAAGTTGCAGCAAGTGGGGCAACATTCTCGATAATCCTTGGACCAATGGCGGCTTTGGTTGACAAAGTCACACAAATTGTTCCCAAGCATGCTTTGCAAACCATTTTCTGTGTTCCACCTCCTCCGAACTGCGCTGCGTTCGAAGCAAAGTTTGGGATTGAAGTCTTGTGGCAAGGGTATGGAATGACTGAAGTACATGCCATTCCAGGGCGACGACATTTACTAGCTGGAAATATCCCGGGGATGCTGGGCAAGCCTGTCGATTGGGTTGACTTTGGTGTCGTGGACGAACATGACAACTTGCTCGCGCCAAATGAGGTCGGCGAACTCGTGTTTCGCTCGTTGCTACCCAATGCAATGATTAGCGAATATTACAAGGAACCTGAAATTACGGTTCGCGCATTCAGAAACTTCATGTTTCATACAGGAGACTTAGCTTCATACGACGAACAAGGAATTGTCTATTTCAAAGGACGCCAACAAGATCGGATTCGTCGTCGTGGGGAAATGGTGGGAGCGATAGAAGTCGAGTCGGTTGTTCTGACGCACCCTGAAATCATGGAGGCAGCTGTGTACCCGGTGCCCTCAGAGTTTGGAGAAGATGACATCAAACTTGATTTTGTGAGTGAAGGGGAAATGGATCTTCATGCGCTACGCGAATGGTGCGAAAAAGCGTTGCCGAAGTATATGGTTCCTCGATATTTTGAGCAAAGGTTGTCCTTCCCGAAGACGCCTAGCGAAAGAATAGAGAAATATAGGATAAGAGAAGATTTGTTAGATAGAAAAAATGTGTTCGACGCGGAAGGAAATCGAAAATGATTACAAGATTAGGAATGGCACCGAGACTTGAGGGGATGACGTACGAACAATTCCAGCATCATTGGCGCACTGCTCATGCCGATGCAGCAGGGAAGATCCCGAACCTAAAGCGTTATGTTCAGAACCACGCAGTATTGCGAGATGGTGCACCTATTTTTGGCTTTCCCGGGTTTGATGCCTGCTCCGAACTGGACTTTGTGTCCATCGATGCGATGGAAGAAGGATTCGCTTCTACCGAGTACATGACCAATGTAAAAAAAGATGAAAGATCATTTGTCGAGAAATCCCGCTTTTCGTCAATTGTCGGCGATCGTCTTGTTCTGACTGACGGACCTCGGGCGGCAGAGGGCGTGAAGTTGATGCAGTTTCATCGCAGCCATCCGCGTTCGAACGCAGCAGAACTCAGGAAAGTGCTGGAATCGTTTTCTTCTGCGAGTCTGTTATCGGCTGGCATCGTTCGTCGTGAAATTTTGTTGCCGATTGAATTGAACTTGACAACACTTGATAAGCCAGCGAGCGACGCAGTTGATTCATGCTGGTTTAAAACTGAACAAGACGCACTTTCATTCGTGAAGAGTGAGTTGTTCGATCGTCAATGCTGGGAACTTTCAGGAATCACATTCGGTGGTTCGCGTCATTTGGCGACCGAGGTTGATGTGGTCTTGCCAAAGTAAGACAACAACGGTTCCATAAGATCTCGTTGTCGAGAATATTGATCGACGAGAATTTGTCGGTGTGGCTTCAGTCCTGCACTTTCACCAAGAGACTCGAGGCGACAACAGGCCTCCAGGATGCCACCAATTTCGGCGTTACTGATTTCTAAAGATGCCGACAGCTGGGTGAGAGATACTTGCGAGCAACCGTTGCGCAGCACGAGGAGAACTGCCTCGGCTATTTTGAGTCTGTTGAGAGTCCATCTGTCTTGATAGGTGATGGAATTCAGGTTGGCGATGCATCGCTCTATTGCATTCAGAAGGTCTTCTGGTGCGGCGGTATCAAGATTGTCACTGTGGGTTGAATGTGTGGTGGGGATTGTGTCCCATGCTGCACGGGCAGCTCGGAGCAAGTTTGCAGAGACTAGAGCGAGCCCCATTGCAGGGAGTATTGGGTCATTGGATCTACCAATCACAAATTGATGCATTCCGTCTCTTGCTTGTCCTGCGCGAATAATGTGAGCGAGTACTTCGCACCAACGCAGAGTGCTGATGTTGATCGAGCCTGTTATTGACTCATACCCATTGCGTACTACCGATGTCTCAACGAAACCCATGCATGACCAAAATGCACTTCCGAGGTCTTCCATTGGGTGACCAACAGATGACATCTCCCAATCGAGTAGTGCCGAAATTGTGTCTCCTTCAACTAAAAAGTTGTGTGGACCTGGGTCACCCCAGAGGCGCACTGGCAGAAATTCTTCAACAGGTAAATTCTGTTCCAACCAAACCAAGAGAGTTGCAGAAAGTGGATCGAGCGCAAGAAAGTGCTCGGTGTACCGAGCACGAACTTTGACCAGCAACTGACTGAAATGCGCCTGTGCGGAAACTGGTTGCTCTTGCGTCTTCGTTTGTGTGTGGAGTTTTGCCAGAATGACTCCTAGCTGGAACATGTGATGCTCTGAAACGTTTTGTCTAGGTGGCTTCCCGGGCATTTCATCCATTACAAAATAGGATCGCTCGAGTAGCCCCCCTTGGGGTTCAAACCAGTGAACCCGTGGGACTGGAAGTCCAAGGGCATGCAGCTGTTGCAGGACTTCATACTCAGATTCGCGATCTGTCCATTCCAGTGGTCCCGCTGCTGCAGTGCGCCGTAATACGTATTTGTCGCCATCTACAGTCTGAACGAACCACGTTTCTTGACCATTTCCAAGTGAAGAACGCTCTGTGGATTTGATGACCACTGGTCTTGACAAAAACTTTGAAAACAGAGAACTGAGAACCTGAAGATCAATGTGCTCGTTCATTGTCACTGTTGTAGGAGGTCGTTGAGTGTGTCATTTCGGTACTGCTTGTCTTCTAGGTTCCGAACATTGAAGGGGTCTATATGTTCAAGTGCATCAATGACCTCTTGTGGAACTGGATTTCGTTCGCTGGCCATCGCGACGTCAATTCCAAATCCCATGCTACTCACGACTTCATCTAGTGGGCCGCTGTAGTTCAGAAGAACTGGAATCGAGTTGTTTTCGGAACTAAAACCGATGGTCGCTCGCTCTGTAACTGCAGCGACCACTCCGAGTCCAGGTGAATGAATTGCTCCAGAATTGCGTCTTTGGGCTCCAAGACCAGTTTCGTAGGCAATTTCCTGGGTGAGGAAACGGCTGTTGTGACCAATCCGATATGCAACAAGTCGGCCGACAAGCGCATTGGTATCGGCAAGGGCCAGGCTGCCTGGGAGATGTCGGGTTTCACCCGATACCGAAGGAATTCTGCTCGCATTGAAATTTGCCTGTGCATCCAGCTGTAAAGGACTGACAAATTGCAACGTGACCCCGCCTCTGGCAATGAGATCAAGTACATCACTTTGGGTGTAGTTGCCAATTGCTGCAGAGCTCACTAAGTGTGAATTGAAAATTGATTGTGCAAGTGAAAACGATTGAGGCATCACTGCAGTTCCAAACAGGACAGTTATCTGTGGGTGCAACAGCAATCTAGAAAGCAATACTGCAGCACTTGCTAGAGGGGTGCCAACTCCAACGATGACTACATCGTTAGGTTTGGTCTGTTGTGCCAATTGCCAGCAGAGTTCTGTGCTTGCTTGAAACTGGGCGGTCATTTTTGCACTACCAGTGATCTAATAAGTTTTGAGAAGTCTTCTTGGCTGGAGCATTTTTTTGCATCTTCCAAATATCCAAGTAGGGAAAGATGGTTGACTTGATATAAACCCGGCAGACCAGATGGTGATGCACCATTTGGGGCTAGCACTACCGACGAAACCTCGTGTGCGAAAAGCATGGTTTCAGAGATGTCTGCAGTATCAACAATTTTTTCAACCGAAACGATTACCTTCTTCGAAGCACGCGCCAAGATTGCGTCCGCATCCCAAAGGAAGTCTTTTTGAGTTGGGGCCGCGACGTTACCGAATCGATCCGCAGACTCGGCATGGATGAATGAGATGTCTGGCGTAAGAGCGGGAATGGCATACAACTCTTCTCCCGTGTAGGGGCACGTAACCATTTTGAATTTTGCATCGTTTACGAGTTGACTCTCGGATGCGCCACGTGATGGCATAAATGGAATTCCAGAGCAAGACGCGCGAAGTCCGCCGATAAACATAAATTCGCTCATTTCGCGCATCGAACATTGACCATCTTTGAGCCAAGATGACCATGCTGGTGCTGAACCGAAAGACTCAAAACCAACATAGCCAGCGGTTACTTCACTTACACTCCCATGTGCAGCAAGCCACTCGATGTCGATCGATCCAAGAAATACGGCAACATTGAGATCGGTGCATTTGGCATCGGTGAGTGATCGAAGAATACTCATCGGTTTTCGCCGCAAAAGCACACCTCCAATGCCGATCAATGCATGTGGTTGTATCAAGGAGGGAACCGCAGAAATTTCTATGATCTTTTCAGTCATGATTTCTGTCCAGGATTATTCTTCTGTGCGAACATAGCTGACTTTGTGGTAGCCAACTCATCTTTAACCTGCTGTGCTGAAATAGTGATTATGGCCAGCGCAAGTTCTTGGTCCCATTTTTCATTCATCGCGAGTTGACGGAGCATTGACTCCAAATCTATGCGTTGAGGATTCTCGTCGTCCATGATCCAGTCAGCACGAACACCTATATTTCTGAGTATCTCTATTGCGGCAAGCATCTGAGTGTGTTTGAATTTATTGTCAAGATCATCCAAGATGTGTTCTTCAAGAAAAAGAGAGATGCCTTCGAGTAAGCGCTTAAGAGAGTTTTGCATTATACGACTTCCTCTAGGGCAACAACGAGATGCTTGATGGTGTGGATTACTTGGTGCCCCATCGCGGCAAGACGCAGGTCGGATGATCGACCATCTTCGAATGCCTTAGCGGCTCTAATGTGCGGAACTGCAGCTTTGATCAAGTTAAATACGTTCCAGTAATTGAGTGATTCAGCACTCACGTGCCTGCCGGATAATTCATTGTACAAGCCCAAAAATTCGTCTCTAGTGCAAAGATGGGAAAACAGGGGAGAGCGTCCACGAAACAATGGGAGTCCGGCCCAGGAAATATCGGAGACAACGTCGCCGATGTGTGCAAGCTCCCAGTCCAATATCGCAACAATTTTGGACTGGTCAGTAATGAAATTACCTATTCGGTAGTCACCATGGCACAATCCCAGTCGCGTGTCATCGGGCATGTGATCCCGCAACCATCGGAAAGCAAGACGAATGAGGGGTACATCATGCAAATATGACTCCGCGTAACTGCGCTCCCATCGTTCTAGTTGGAAGTTTGTGCATTCCTGGCTGTTGCTACCAAATTTAAGAAATTCAAAATGTTTGATGTCAGCTGAATGAATCGAGACAAGGTTTGATACAAAATCTTCTGCTAGTTGACGGCGTGCAAGAGGAGTTGGAAAAACGGCTGGATCATCTGGATTCCACTGAACGGGAATTGTTCCATCAACTTTGCTCATCGCATAAAATGGCATTCCTAAAACCGTGGTGGACATTTCTAGTCCTATCAGTTCGGGAATGGATACCTTCGAAAAATCCAGTAGAGCTTTATGCAAATTGTATTGACCGACGATGTCATAGGGTGCGAGCAACCCATCTTCCGGTTGTCTCCGGATCGCTACACCTTTTCGCTTTTGACCGTCTTCAACGATGAAGGTGTAAGTTTGCCATGACCACCCTTCGGTATGTCTTTTAAATTCCTTGATAGTGGAGGTAACGCTCATTTTCAGTTCGGCCGTTACCCAAGGCAGTAGTGCCTGTTGAATCTCGTAATCAGTGAGTGAATTCATGAATCAGTTGGGGTGATTACGATCTTGCCGATCTCCAACAGCCCAGAACCTTCCTCGCCAGTTGCATCATCCGTGAATGGACAAAATACTTGGCAGTCTTCGTAGACGATGTTTTGGTCGGGGTGTCGCGCATTCAGAAAATTGCGGGCTACAGCACGGTCTAGGTGCGCAGTGATCAAATGCGTATTTCCGTCTGCATCAGTCAGCGAATACTGAACAGAGCGGTTCAATTCTCCAATAGGAACATTGGGCGGGAATTCCCAGTACGCGTCATTCGTAGCAGCAGAGAAGATTGGGACGTTTCCGGTCTCTCTTCCGATGAAGCCACCGAATTTCACATCTGGGTAACTTTGTTCGAGCATGATTGAACCTTGGACGTACCGATCCTTGAAGTTTGCGCACAGCCAGTGATGTCGTTGG
>JBIHZV010000058.1:0-6570 GCA_044240275.1 Ilumatobacteraceae bacterium
CGCCTAAACGGACGAAGTCCGTTAGCGGGAACACTTCCGAAAAGTCCACGCTGAAAATCATCAACCGCTTGTTGCAGTTCGTCCCGGGTGTTCATAACAAATGGTCCATGTTGAGCGACTGGTTCGCGAATTGGCTGACCACCGAGCAACATCACATCAAGCGCTTCATGTGCCGATGCGCGAAGCGTGATCGAATCTCCATCAACGAACACTGCGAGCTGGCCAAGTTTGATTTGGTGTGCATCATCGCCAACAGTGCCGCTTCCCGATAACACGTAAGCAAGTGAGTTATAGGACGAGTCCCACGGCAATGTCATCTGTGCACCGGCGCTGAGCGTTGCATGTGCAACCACAATTGGTGTTTGCGTTGAGCCAGGCCCCTGGTGGCCTCCAAGATCTCCGGCAATCAAGCGCACAAGTGCGCCCCCATCTTCCGATGACAACAACACCACTTGATCGCCTTCCAAGTTTTGGTATGCAGGCGAAATCATTTTCAATTTGGACGGCAGGTTGACCCACAGCTGAATTCCATGAAACAAACCACCCCGAATAACCAAGTCTTCGGGTGGAGTCTCAATGTGCAAGATTCCGCTACCAGCTGTCATCCATTGCGTCCCACCATTAGCAATGACTCCGCCACCACCATGACTGTCTTGGTGGACGAATGTGCCGTCCATTAAATACGTAACGGTTTCGAAGCCGCGATGTGGATGCCAATCGGTTCCTCGCGGTTCGAGCGGCGCATAATTGACCTCGCCCATTTGGTCCATCATGATGAACGGATCCAGATCGGCCGTCGACACACCCGCAAAAGTGCGACGCACCGGAAATCCTTCGCCTTCAAAACCACCAGGTGCAGTAGTGATTGAGCGCACCGAGCGCGAGCGCTTTGACAACGCTGCGCTTATTCGTGGAAGCGTCAATGTGTCTGCAGTTACTGCTGGCATACGAATCTCTTTCTAGACGAGAGCACTATTTTCGACACTATTTTGGCGAGTAAGTCGACAAGAAATTTCCGATGCGCCCAATTGCTTCTGTGAGATCTGTCGCCCAAGGCAATGTCACGATGCGCAAGTGGTCCGGTGTCGGCCAGTTAAACCCAGTTCCTTGTACTACTAATACATGCTCGGCTCGCAACAAATCGAGCACAAACTTTCGATCATCAACGATTGGATACACATTTGGATCAAGTTTTGGAAATACATACAACGCGCCTTTTGGCTCGACGCACGAAACACCAGGAATCTTGCGCAAGGCGGTGATCGCGGCATTGCGTTGCTCGAGCAGTCGCCCGCCTGGCAGAACCAAGTCTTTAATACTCTGTCGTCCGCCAAGTGCTGTCTGAATCGCGTGTTGAGCAGGGACGTTGGCGCACAATCTCATATTGGTGAGCATCGTGATGCCTTCGATGTAACTGGTCGCGTGTTTGCGCGGGCCGGTCAACACCATCCAGCCAGCACGAAAACCGGCGAGACGATATGCCTTCGAGAGTCCGTTGAACGTGAGAGTAAACACATCTGGCGCAATAGAAGCAAACGTGGTGTGCACTGCATCGTCATACAAAATCTTGTCGTAGATTTCGTCTGCCATCACGATGAGGTTTCTCTCCACAGCAAAATCGGCAATCTCACGCAAGATCTCTGGGCTGTACACAGCACCAGTCGGATTGTTTGGGTTAATGATCACGATTGCTTTTGTGCGACTGTTCACTTTTGAACGAATGTCATCCATGTCTGGCATCCAGCCATTTGCCTCGTCGCACAAATAATGCACTGGAGTGCCACCCGACAAACTTGTCGACGCTGTCCATAACGGATAGTCCGGTGCGGGGATTAATACTTCATCACCTTCATTGAGCAGTGCGTTCAATGCAACCTGAATGAGTTCGCTCACGCCGTTGCCCAACCAGACATCGTCTACGTCGGTGATATCGATGCCGCGCTCTTGGTAGTGCTGCACAACTGCAGTGCGCGCCGACAAGATGCCTTGCGAATCCGAGTAACCCTGCGAAGTTGGTAAATTGCGCACAACTTCGACCAACACTTCTGGCGGAGTCTCAAAACCAAATGGCTGTGGATTGCCGATGTTCAGTTTGATGATGCGATGCCCTGCAGCCTCTAGGCGCTTGGCTTCATCAAGCACAGGCCCACGAATGTCATACAAGACATTGGCCAACTTGTGCGACTGGATGATTTCCATGAGAGTAAAGGCTACGCCGAGGCGCTTGTCAGCCACGCCTTATTTATCACTCCACCGCTAAATTTAGAGTTATCGAACCCACCAAAATCGTCCTCTTCTACAAGTTCACACCACTTGCCGATCCAGAAGCAATCCGCTTGTGGCAGCGCGCACTCTGCGAGCGCCTCGATCTCAACGGCCGAATCATCATCTCGAAAGATGGCATCAATGGAACCGTCGGTGGATCGTTGTCATCAATCAAAAAATACGTCCGGGTCACCAAAGAGTTTCCTGCTTTCAAGACAATCGACTTTAAGTGGTCAAATGGAATAGGCAACGATTTTCCACGTATCGAAATACGCGTGCGCGACGAGATTGTCACCTTCGGAGTCCCCGAAGAAATCAAGGTTGATGAAAATGGAATCATTGGTGGCGGTGTTCATCTCAAGCCTGCAGAAGTAAACCAACTCGTTGCCGAACGCGGAGATGACGTTGTTTTCTTTGACGGCAGAAGCGCATACGAGGCACGCATCGGCAGATTCAAAAACGCGGTCATCCCCGATGTAGAAACCACTCCAGATTTTGTTGCCGAAATCGAGAGTGGCAAGTATGACCACCTTAAAGACAAGCCGATCATTTCGTATTGCACTGGTGGTATTCGCTGCGAAGTGCTATCGGTGATCATGAAAAATCGCGGATTCAAAGAGGTGTACCAAATCGATGGCGGCATAGTTCGCTACGGCGAAGAGTTTCGAGACAAAGGTCTCTGGGAAGGATCGCTGTACGTCTTTGATCGCCGTCTCAAAATTGAATTTAGCGATCAGGCCAAAGTGTTGGGCACCTGCAATTTGTGTTCGGCGCCAACCGCCCAATTTCACAATTGTTCCAACCTTGCTTGCCACAAGTTGACCTTGGTCTGCACTACGTGTGAGGCCGCGTCGCCCACAATTTCGTGTGAAGACTGCCGCGAGTAAGACTGGCACCATGGCTGTTGCAACCAAACCGCATCAAGGAATCGTCACACTCGACCTCGAAGGTGTGTTGGTGCCCGAGATCTGGATTGCTGTTGCCCAAAGCACCGGCATTCCAGAGTTGCAGCGCACTACTCGCGACGAGCCCAACTATGACGTGCTGATGAAATCGCGCATTCAGATCCTTAACCAACACGGCCTCACCATGAGCCGCATCGAGCAAGTGATCGCCGGTTTGTCACCGATGCCAGGTGCTATCGAATTTTTGGATGCATTACGTGAGCGCACACAAGTCATCATTCTCTCCGACACGTTTGAGCAGTTTGGGCGTCCGCTCATGCGTCTGCTCAACTGGCCAACACTGTTTTGTCATCGGCTCATTGTCAAGGATGATCACATTGTCGATTTTGAGTTACGCCAATCTGACCAAAAGCGTCTTGCCGTTGAAGCTTTCAAAAAATTGAACTACCGCGTTGCCGCAGCTGGAGACTCATATAACGACACAGCGATGTTGGGCGCAGCCGATACCGGATTTCTCTTTCATGCCCCCGACAACATCAAGGCCGAGTTTCCACAATTTCAGGCACTCGAAACGTACGACGAGCTCTTTGTAAAACTTTGCGCTGCTCTCGACTGCTAGAACGCTGTAGCTAGTTAGTTTGCTGCCTTTGCAAGGTTGTCCATCGTGATTTCCATGTTCTTTTTGTTATGTGTTGCACGGTCATCCACTCCACTGATGCCCTTGCCAAGAGGTGCAAATTCGGCCCACTGTGGGCCTTCTACCCACGCATGCGTTATGCGGCAGCCGCTTGGTGTTGGTTCAATTTCATACACCCAATCACACAGATGCAAGCCTTTGAATTTGAGACTGAACACAAACTTTTTTGGTGCATCACAAACCTCAACAATGACAACGGCTTGCCATGATTTGTCGCCATTCGTATTGTCGCCTTTAAATTTTGCTCCGACTGCAGCACAAGTTGCGCCGTCGAGCCACTCGCCACCTTGGTTCTCGGGTGACCACTCACCCATGCGGGGCAAGTCGGTAACAAGTGACCACACTTTTTCTGGAGTGGCTGAAACTTCTCGTACTACCGCAACGTTGTAAGCCATGAAATGTAACCTAGTCGCATCAGGGCTCGCGTAAAAATTGTTCTTGCTGAGCAAATCCTTGATGCAGATGACCGTTACGTGCTTGGGATAAAAGGAACTATGTAGTCAGAGATACGTTCCCATAATGCAGTTCGGGCACTTATGGTGTCACTTTTTTTAGTGCGTGACGACTTGTGTGTTGGTCGTATTTCTCTATCAGACCAAAAAGACCCGCTCTTGCCTGGGAGCGGTTGAACGGCAGCCAGCCAAGCAATCGTGTCTGCGCCTTCGGCGGCCGAGCGCAAAATTGGTGCAGTTACTCGTCGAAACCCTGGAATGCTTTCTTGCACTCCTGGAGTGTCTGCCCAGCCCGGATGCATCGACACAAACTCTGTCTGGAGCTCGCGTGCAGCCCACATTTCGGTCAGCGTTACTTGTGCGCGCTTAGCAATTGCATACTGTTTTGATCCACCATATTTATGAGAAGGCATCTCCAGAGTTTCACCGCTGTCAAAAACGGGAAGCCCGCTGGTGTACATGCCGCCTGATGACACAGTGATTACTCGACCTCCGTTCATCAGTGGAAGCAGCAGCGTGGTCATAAGGAAAGGGCCAACCACATGTGACGCGACGGTTTGTTCAATTCCTTGTGGCGATATTTGACGAGTGTTCAACAATGCGCCTGCATTGTGAACCAATACATCTACGTGAGTAAATTGTTGCTGTATCGCTGCGCATGCACTACGAACTGATTCAAGATCTCCCATTTCTGCCTGAACAAAAACAGGTTTGTTTCCCGTGCACAGCGGTGCAATTTCATCAATTACGCGTGCACACTTTTCTTCGTTACGCGCGACAAACACCAAGTTGGCTCCAGTGGGGGCAAGTTGTCGAGCAACTTGTTCGCCTAGCCCAGACGTTGGACCCGTGATGACGACAGTCTTACCGCATAAATCAAAGTCGGAGATGGCTTGCCAATTGCCAATTAATTGGCGAACTCTGTAACCAATTTTGGAAAACCCCGGCACTACAGCAGCATCGAATGCCTTACTGATACACGAAGTCAAGGTTTTAATTTGAGTCACTACATAAGTGTGCCACGAACACACTAAATTGCTCTCATGACGAAACGTAAGACCCAGATTCGTTACTGGGTGGCAGCGGCGTTCTCAATAGTTGTTTCTGTACTTGTTGGCCACTCCTACTCTGGTGCAGCAAAGATTTCCCCTCCGGAGCCGCCACAAATCACTCGCATTGATTCAATTCAAAAAAGCAAAACCGTGTATGACTTGAAAATCTCTTTTTCTATCGCGAGTAACAACAGCCGCACAAGTAATGCAACGCTCATTTCCACTCTTGTCTCAGCGTCGGGCAAGACATGCAATGCAAATGTCGGCAAGCAATCTTGCACGATTCGAACCCTTGTAAAAAATAGAACTGTCAATATCAGTGCAAAATCCAAAAATGCTGGTGGTTTTGGATTACCTAGTTCAACCGTGAACTACAAAGTTGGTTCAAGTCCTTGGACAACTACATCTCAGGCCCCGGCGACCACAACCAAAGTGGCCTTGCGTCCATACAGCGAGTTTGTTCCTTCGTCGTATTCTTCAAATACTCCGGCACCACTTGTCGTGCTCTTACATGGCTATGGCTCATCTGGAAAACAACAAGAAAGTTATATGAACTTCACCGCTGTTGCCGAGCAACGAGGGTTCATTTTGGCGTACCCCGATGGAACAGTTGATTTGACTGGAAAGCAATTCTGGAACGCAACCGAGGTGTGCTGCAATTTCTTTTCAAATGTTGATGATGATGCATATCTGATCTCGATGTTGAACGACATGGAATCTAAATACTCAATTGATCATAAACGGATCTATTTTGTTGGACATTCAAACGGTGGCTTCATGTCGTATCGCATGGCTTGCAAACACTCCGACCGCATTGCCGCTATAGCCAGTCTCGCGGGTGCAACATTCCTCAACTCAAGTGACTGTGCCGCCAAAGACCCAGTCAGCGTGCTGCAAGTTCACGGCACGAGCGACGCAACAATTCTCTACAACGGTGGCGCGATACTTGAAAAGCAGTACCCAAGTGCAACCGCTTCAGTTACCCAATGGGCAACCTTTAACAGGTGCTCCAACAACGCTGTAACACGCGCAGACAAACTCGATCTTGTGAACAACATTGTGGGAAGCGAAACATCCATCACGTCGTGGAATAGCTGTCGCAACGGAACGGAGGTTGAGCTCTGGACCCTCGATCAGGGCGTACATACTCCAGCCCTCAGCACTACCTTTGCCAGCAAAGTTTACGACTTTCTTGCATC
>JBIHZV010000021.1:0-16327 GCA_044240275.1 Ilumatobacteraceae bacterium
GTTGCTCCAGTTGCAAACTCCAACAAATTGCTTTCACCCGTCGTACGCAGGTTGGTTACTGAGAACGGCATCGATGTAAACGCATTGGTTGGCAGCGGACCTGGCTCGCGAATCACGCGCGAAGATGTGCTGGATTACATCGATCGCAATGGTCTCAAAGCAACGCCTGCTGCTGCGCCTGCGCCAGTTGCGGCACCTGCGCCTGTTGCACCAGCACAAGTAGTTCATGCTCCAGCACCCGCACCGGTGTCGCGTCCTGTCGTGGTGTCAGGCGAGCGCGAGCAAGTAATTGCGCTCACAAAGATTCGCAAGCTCACTGGCTCACACATGATCATGTCGAAGAGCACGAGCCCACACGCATTTAGTGTTGTTGAAGTCGACTATGCCAACGTCGATCGCACACGTACTGCAATAAAAGAATCCTGGAAGGCAAGCGAGGGATTTAGCCTCACGTATCTTCCATTTATTTCGCGAGCAATCGTGGATGCGCTGCGGGAATTTCCGCATCTCAACGCGTCAATCGACGGAGACAACTTGATCGTGCACAGCTATGTCGACCTAGGCGTTGCGGTTGATCTCGATTACACAGGTCTGCTTGTGCCAGTGGTGAGAAATGCAGATGGCAAACGAATTCGGGCCATCGCGCGCGAGATCAATGACCTCGCAACGCGTGCGCATAACCGCAAATTGTCACCGGACGAAATTCAAGGTGGCACGTTCACCATTTCCAACAATGGTTCAGCCGGGTCGGTGCTGACCATGCCGATCATTAATCAACCTCAAGTCGCCATCTTGTCAACGGATGCAATTGTGCGAAAACCGGTTGTAGTGACGTCTTCGGATGGCAGCGAAAGCATCGCGATTCATCCTGTAGGTAACTTGGCAATGTCGTGGGATCATCGTGCATTTGACGGTGCGTACGCAGCTCGATTCTTGGCACGCGTCAAACAGATTCTCGAAGCACAAGATTGGTCAGCCGAACTTTAAGAGCGGAATAAGCCATGAGTAACTCCTCGACAACACTTCATGTCAGGTGGATCGGTCGTGTGCCATATCGCGAAGCCCTCGCATTGCAATCTGGCTTGTTTGAACACGGGATCGATCAACACTTGTTGTTGCTTGAGCATCCACATGTTTTCACATATGGGCACACAGCAGACCTGACACAGAATCTACGCTGCGAGCCAGCGGCAGTCGGTGCCGAGTTGGTGCAGGTGCAACGCGGTGGCGACATCACTTATCACGGGCCTGGTCAGTTGGTTGGCTACCCAATATTGAGTTTGCAAGCAAAGCACGGAACTGGTGGCCCTGCTGACACTCGCACCTATATATATGACGTTGAGCAGTTGATCATTGACACGCTGGCCCAACTTGGTGTTCACACTGCCGGGCGAATGGGTGAGTTTCCTGGCGTTTGGCTAGATCCAAATACTGACAACGCCCGAAAAATTTGTGCAATTGGCGTGCGAGTTGGCAGTGGATCTACAGATCGTCGCACAATGCACGGATTTGCACTCAATGTCTCGACCGACATGACCTTTATGCGTAAGCACATCGTGCCCTGCGGTATCGCTGACTATGCAGTCACGTCATTGTTGGAAGAGGGCATTGATGTATTGATGAACGATGTAGTTGACATCGTTGCACAATTGGCTCAATCGAGGTGGGGTTCGCATCACAACACGCGAGCCGATGTGGCATGGAAGCACAGCCCGCAAGATCTCTCCGCGTTTTCGAGAGGCGAAGGCGCAGGAGAACCAGTGCGCATGATTAAGCGACTCGAACAAGCGGGCGTTACTGACGGCTTGAGTATTTCGGTGCGTAAGCCAGAGTGGATTCGTCCGCATGTGCAACACACCGATGAAGTGTTGAAAACAAAGCGCACGCTTCGCGATCTCAATTTGGTGACTGTGTGCGAACAAGCAGGGTGCCCAAACTTGAGTGAGTGTTGGAATGACGGCACCGCAACATTTATGGTGTTGGGCGAGAGGTGCACCAGGGCCTGCGGATTTTGTTTAATTGATACGCAAAAACCGTTGCAGCCCGAAGCCGACGAACCGCGCCGAGTCGCCGAGGCAGTGCAGAGAATGGGCCTTGAGTTTGCCGTGCTCACCATGGTGGCTCGAGATGATTTGATTAATGGCGGAATGCAACATGTGGTTGACACTGTTCGCGCAATACGAGCGATGAATGTGTCTACAAAAGTAGAGACATTGATTTCTGACGTCAAAGGCACCGATGCGCTCGACATCTTGATCGCCGAGCGACCCGACGTGTTTAATCACAACATTGAAACAGTTGCCAGGTTGCAACGCGCAGTGCGACCATCGGCTGGATATGCGCGCAGCCTTTCGGTGCTTGCACGTGGTCGTGCTGCTGGTCTCACAACAAAGTCGGGAATGATTGTGGGTATGGGTGAGACGCGCCAAGAAGTAGAGGCAACGCTGTTTGATCTAGCCAGTGTGGGCGTGCAAATTGTCACCATTGGGCAGTATTTGCGACCAACGACAAATCATCTTCCTGTTGCACGCTTTGTAGAGCCTCAAGAGTTTGATCATTACAAGGCTTTTGGTGAACGACTTGGTATGCAGCATGTGCAATCAAGCCCACTTACTCGATCGAGTTATCACGCCAAACACGCACATGGGCAATCGCAACTCGTAGTCCATGCATAGTTGCGACTAGTTTGCCAATAAAGTAGAAACGAACATGACGCAGACCATCGCATCCACATCTGATTACGCCGCACGCATAGCAAAAGTGCGCGCCGCAATGGTTGCCAAACAAGTAGATGCTGCGTTGCTCTCTGTCGGACACGATCTGCCTTATCTGTCTGGTTATTTCGCAATGCCACTCGAACGTCTGACGATGTTGGTGATTCCGCAAAGTGGCGAAGTGACTATGGTCGTGCCCCGACTTGAAGTTGCGCGAGTCACTCCTCAACCCGGAGTTTTCTCGATCGCCGCGTGGGGCGAAACCGAAAACCCTGTAGCAATTGTTGCCAAGTTGCTGGGCGGTGCAAAGTCGATTGCTGTTGGTGATCAAATGTGGGCCAGATTTTTGGTTGAGTTGTTACCACTCGTGCCTGGCGCAACTTTTGTTCGCGCAGTTGACGTGGTTGGTGCACTACGCATGAGCAAAGACGCAAGCGAGATCGCTGCACTGGTGGCTGCTGGCGCAGCAGCAGATCGCGTCGCGACGCAACTGCAATCTGGTTTAATTCCTCTCATTGGTCGCACGGAAGCTCAGGTATCAGCCGACATCTCGGCACGTTTGATTGCAGAAGGTCATGATGTCGTTAATTTTGCAATCGTGGCAGCTGGAGAAAATGCTGCAAGTCCGCACCATCACGCAGGCTCACGTGTCATTACGAAGAACGAAATTGTGTTGTGCGACTTTGGTGGCACGATGAATGGTTATTGCAGTGACATCACTCGATGTGTCTATACGGGTAAGCCGGCAGCAGATGTGGCCGCGGCGTATGAAGTGTTGTTTGCTTCACAGGCAGCAGGTGTTGCTGCGGGTGTGGTTGGCGCAGCGTGCCAAGACGTTGATGCCGCATCGCGACGCATTATTGAAGCAGCAGGGTTCGGTGAATACTTTGTGCACCGCACCGGACACGGAATTGGTATGGAAGCACACGAGGAGCCGTACATGGTGAGCGGAAATACATTGCCGATTGCTGCTGGTCACGCATTTAGCGTCGAGCCAGGAATTTACATCGCAGGCAAGTGGGGCATGCGCCTCGAAGACATTGTCGTGGCAACAAACTCGGGACCAGTGTCGATGAATACCGTCAACCATGCGCTCGTCACGGTCGAAGCCTAAGTTTCAGTAATCACAATGATTCTTCTCGACGCCTCAACTGTGCTGTTGCAATGGGCTGTTGGTGGTCTGGCATTTTTATGGTTTACCACTCGTCGTCACGAGATCGGTCTTGGGTACGCAATGTTGTTGCGTATTACGTACGGCGTGTTTGCCGCTGGCGCGTGTGGATTTGGGTTGCGCTATGGCATTGAGCCGGTGCGAGAAGCATCGGCCGTAGCTGTTGCGCTCGCAGCATTTGCGCTTATTCGCAACAAGCGTTCGCGGTTTGATCTCATTGCGCCGTTGTTGGGTGTTCCTGGGATCATCGTTGCTGGTTTTGCTGCTGTTGTCGATGGCGGTGCAGGGGACTATGCGGTATCACTGATCAGAGTCGTTGTTGGCACATTGTTTCTTGGTGCGGTCAGCGACACGATGCTCCTTGGTCACTGGTATCTCGTGCAGCCAGGAATGCCGCGCAAACTCATAAACGAAATTGTTGATGCTGTGATTTATCTCTGGCCGCTCGAAGTAATTGCTTTGCTTTTGCCAACGGGCATGATCAGCGTCCTCAATGGAACGATTGATGATGGATGGAACGGTGTGCTTGGGTGGTTTTGGCTGGCTTCAGCAATCGTCACGGGTGTTCTTGCACTTGTGACTCGCGCAGCGCTCAAGGAGCGCAGTTACTCGGCAGTGATGGCTGCGACTGGCTTGATGTACTTGGCGATTCTTACTGCGTTTTGCACAGACATCGTTGCTCGAGCTCTGCTCGCTGTCTAACAAAACCGCACAAACCTGTATTGCAATCAGGCAGTCTCAATAGTCATTGATTTAGCGCCAAGTGGGGTCTATAGTGGGCATTCGGAGGAATACATGAAACCACAAACGATTTTGAAGGCAACAACACTGTTGGCAGCAGCAGGAAGTTTGGCCATGAGCGTATTTTTGTATTTCAAGGGCACTGGCGAATTTCATCGCCTTGATGGTATTTATGTCGGTGTTTGGGTTCCATCAATTTTGGCACTCGGCGCATTTTTGGTTGCCGGACAAGAAAAGGCTTAACCGCGATGTCGACAGGTGCACTGTTTGGTTTCGGATGCGTCATATTTTTTATTGTGATGACTGGAATATTTCTGTGGGGTCTCGAGACTGTTAAGGCAATTGCCGAGCGCGACAAATAACTCTGTTGTCAATTAAGTAGGTATTTAGAGCGGCGAGTTGGGTGCAACGAGTGCCCAGGGGCGAGTGCGTTCCATTTCAAGACCAAGATCCAGCAAAAGTTGTTCGCTGAAGTGACGGCCATTAATTTGCAACGACACAGGCAAGCCATCAATTAATCCAGCAGGTAGCGAAAGTGCTGGGTTGCCGTACATGTTTGCAGGAAATGTAAGTTTGCCGTTGTTGCCTGCGCCGGCTTTCACCCCACCAAATACTGAAGGCAACGGTCCTTCGGCATTAAACGCAACATCGGGATTGCTTGCGGTAATCACAAAGTCGACTTCATCAAAAATTTCTGCCATTCGCTGATTCAATATTGCACGTCGTGCCTCGATCTTGGCGCGTGACTCAGTTCCATATTTTCCAAATGTGGCTTCAATTCCAAAACGCATTTCTGGCGTCAGTACATCGGCGCATGCAGGCCAGTGATCGGCGAGTTGGGTATGTATCTCGACCATTCCACTGATTGACCATGCAGCTCCAATGCGGGGCAGCGAAGTATCGACAGAAACAATGCGGAGCCCAGTTGCAGAGCATAAGTGCCGCGCATATTCCTCAAGTTGTATCCACATGGCTGGCGACACAACCGCGCCGCCCCAATCGGGTGCGAGCACTGCAGTCTTTCCGCGTAGCGAATCTGCATGTGTGCCCAGTTGGACTTCCCAATTTTCGACACGTTGCAAACTCAGTGGGTCGCGAGAGTCATGGCCATTGCACACATCAAACCAACGCGCTGTGTCGCGGATGCTGCGTGCCATGACACCTGTATTGACGGTGAGGTTTCCGATTTCGGTATGTGGTGCGCGAGGGATGCGCCCAAAGGTTCCTTTGAGTCCGACAAGACCTGTGAACCCAGCAGGAATTCGAATTGATCCACCACCGTCACCGCCGGTTGCAATGGTGACGAGACCACCGGCAACTGCGGCAGCGCTGCCGCCGGACGAACCACCAGGCGTGCGACCGTGCATCCACGGATTGTGCGTTGCGCCATTCAAAACTGTGCGCGTGATATTGACACCACCAAATTCGCTCGCGGTGCACAAACCGATGTAGTTCGCTCCACCAATTTCGGTAGCACGCTGCACCATTACTGATGTGTGCGTTGCTTTGCGGTCTGCAAAAACCACACATGCCTCTGTGTATGGCCAACCGTTTACTGCGTCCAGTTCCTTGACGCCAAGTGGTACGCCACCGAATGGTTTGGATACGTCGGCCGACTTTGCTCTCTCAAGTGCACCCTGCGGGTCAAGAAAAGAAAATGCGTTTAAGTTGCTGTGCTCAATTGCTGCAAGCGAGGCCTGCAACTCTTCAACTGGTGAGCGATCCTTGGATCTGAACGCATCGACCAGCGAAACAGCGTCGCCGAGCCATGGGGAATCTGATGTTGTCACGCTCTCTAAAGTATCCAAAGTAGTAGCTCAAAACATGATTTCTATTAGTGTGTTTTTGCTTATGAATTCGTCAACTTTTCTTGGTCTCAAGCCGGTGAGTAACCACACAGAAACGTCTGGCTCTTGGTCGATGTTGGTGCAGCCTGGGCTGTGCACAGGCGGCGGATTTTTGTGGGGTGGTGCCGGCCTGGCATCGGCCGTTTCGGCCATGGAACAGCTCAGTGGCAGACATTGTGTTTGGTCGACTGCTCAATACCTGTCGTATGCACGACCTGGCGAGGTGATGCACATTGACATAACACTTGCAGTTGTCGGACATCAGATCACTCAAGCGCGCGCGGTATGTCATGTCGGCGAGCGTGAGATTCTTACGGTCAATGCAGCTCTCGGTGAGCGCACATTTGAGCATGCGCATTTATTTATCCCTATGCCGGATGTGCCAGGCCCAAATGAACTCGAGACCCGCAAACATCGTCATCCTGTCGACGGCACTATTCATGATCGTCTCGAAGAACGGCTTGTGATTGGTCGCGAGCTTGAGCAACTTGACGGTAAACCAAACAATGGTCGCACGGTGATGTGGGCTCACATTCCCGATGTCCTTACTGATGTGGACGCAGCAACTCTTGCGGTGCTCGGTGACTTTGTGCCGATGGGAATTGGTCAGGCACTAGGTGTTCGTGGAGGTGGCAACAGCCTTGATAACACACTTCGCGTTGTTCGCCTCGTGCCTACCAAGTGGGTCTTGTTAGACATACAGATACAAGGTGTCGAGCGGGGGTTCGGTCATGGTTCGGCAAACATGTTTGCCGAAGATGGAACGCTGCTTGCCACAGCAAGCCAAAGTTGTATAGCCCGAATGTGGAAAGAGTGAGAACATGATTCGTCGCAACGGAATGACTGTCCCACTGCCCGGTCACTTGCATGCGCAGCGCGACAAACTTGCGCAGCTTGCCGACTGGGGTTACAGCGACATTTGGTCTGCTGAGACTGATGGAGCCGATGCGTTTACGCCACTCGCGCTTGCCGCAGCATGGGAACCACGACTTCGTTTGGGCACAGCAATCGTGCCGGCCTACACACGTACCGCGCCAGTCATTGCACAAAGTGTTGCAGCATTGGCCGACGCCGCACCTGGGCGATTTGCAATTGGTATCGGTTCATCAAGCAACGTGATTGTTGAAAAATGGAATGGCGTGCCATTCGTTGACCCGTACAAAAAAGTGCGCGATGTTGTGCGCTTCATGCACGATGCATTTAGTGGCGAAAAGATCACGAAGGACTACGACACATTTTCTGTCAATGGCTTTCGGCTCAGCATCAAGCCAGAGCAAAAGCCAACCATCTTGGTGGCCGCCCTTCGCGAAGGAATGCTTAAGTTGGGTGCGCGCGAAGCAGATGGAGTGATTATTAACTGGCTGTCGGCTCAAGACGTGAGCAAGGTCGCAGCAGTAGTGAATGGTGCAGCCAACGGAGTCGAAAAAGAAATCACAGCGCGCATTTTTGTATGCCCAAGTGAAAACACCGAAACCGTGATGGCGGGCGCCAAGTTTGCAATTGCCGCTTATATGAACGTGCCCGTCTATGCCGACTTCCATCGTTGGATGGGTCGTGCACCGTTGTTGCAAGGTATGTGGGATGCGTGGGCGGCGGGTGACCGCAAGGCTGCACTTGCAGCGATCCCTGATCAGGCCGTGGATGAACTTGTTGTGCACGGAAGCCCGGCGCATTGCCGAGACGTCATTAACGAGTATTTCAAAAACGGTGTCACCACATCATCGCTTGCGGTATTGCCTTTAGATCCAGCGCTCGACTACTGGAAGGCTGTTGAAAGTCTTTCGCCAAGTGCTTCATAAGTAGTACTACAAAACATGTCAACAATCGAGACCGATGCCGAAGTAGCAACGCGACTCGAGTTTGAACAAACGCAACGCAGCGAAGGTTGGAAGCTGTTGCGTGGAATGTTGCGCGAGCAGCGACGCAACTTGTTGCTCGGTGCATTAATCGGTATTTCATGGGCGAGCTTCAAAACCGCAGTGCCACAGATGACAAAGAATGCAATCAACCAGGGCATCGAAAAAGATGGACCGCTGCTCAAGTGGGTTTTGATCATCGCTGGTCTTGGGGTGCTGACGGGAGTGCTCTCGGGCATGCGCCGCTATGTTGCATTTCGCGAGAGTCGTTGGGCTGAAACGCTGTTGCGTGAGCGACTCTTTGCTCACCTGATTGGTCTCAACGTTGGCTATCACGACAAAGCCCAAACAGGCCAGTTGATGAGTCGCGCTTCAAGCGACTTGATGCAGATTCAAGGCTTTATCGTGATGATTCCGATCACGTTGTCCAATGTGATTCAGATCATTGCCGTCACTGCAATTTTGTTTTACACCGACCCTGTGTTGGCACTTGTTGCACTCATACCGCTGCCGTTTGTCAACATCTCTGCTTCTAGGTTTAGCAATCGAATTCACCCGGCGTCCTTAGCTGTGCAGGCCGAGCAGGCGCAATTGGCAAGTGTGGTCGAAGAGAGCGTCTCGGGTGTGCGCGTCATAAAGGGTTTTGGTGCCGAACAAGTGCAGTTTGACAAACTACGCAAAGAAGCAGACGATATTTTTGGCGAAACAATGAAGGCAGCAAAGATTCGAAGCAGTTTCTTGCCGGCAATTGATGTGTTACCAGCACTTGGTCTTGTGGGTGTGCTCGGTGTGGGCGGTCACCGTGTATTGAATGGGCAAATAACTATTGGCGACCTCGTTGCATTCAATGTGTATCTCACATTGCTGATCTGGCCGCTTCGCAACATCGGCATGATCGTGGCGCTTGGTCAGCGCGCCGCAGCTGCACTTGTGCGCATTCACGAAGTGTTGAGTACCGAGTCGACCATCACCGACCCAGTGAGTCCACAACAATTACCGAGTGTTGCAACTGGCACTACAACACTTGGCGCGGTCAAGTTTGACCACGTGCAGTTTGGCTACAGCGCCGACCAGCCAGTATTGAGCAACTTCACTCTTGACATCGCTGGTGGAGAGTCAATCGCCATCGTTGGTGCCACAGGTTCTGGCAAGTCAACGGTGGCGCGTTTGTTGTTGCGGTTTTACGACACCGATTCTGGTCACGTATTTCTCGATGGTGTTGACGTGCGCAAACTCAAGTTGCGCAACTTGCGCCAACAAATAGGCGTGGTGTTCGAAGACACAGTGCTCTTTAACGATACGGTTGCGCACAATATTGCGTTTGCAAAGCCGACCGCAAGCCAACAAGACCTCGAGCGTGCAGCCAAACTTGCAGGGGCTCACGACTTCATCGGCGAGCTTCCGTACGGATACGAAACTGTGATTGGCGAGAGAGGGTTCTCGCTCTCTGGTGGTCAACGCCAACGCATCGCTATTGCCCGCGCCATCATTGCCGACCCACGAGTGCTCGTGCTCGATGATGCAACGAGCGCGGTCGACCCAAGCAAAGAGGGCGAGATTCGAGAAGCAATGCGTACGGTCATGAGTGGACGCACCACCATCGTGATTGCGCACAGACCAGGCACCATTGCGCTTGCCGACAGAGTCGTGTTGCTCGATGGCGGGACCATTGCGGCAATTGGAACACATGAGCAACTTGCTGCAACCAACACGCGATATCGCGAAGTGCTTGCAAGCATGGATCAGCCAAAGAAAGTAGCCAACTGACATGTGGGGTACAGCCGGCGGAGTCACCGACGAAGATCGCCTGAGTAGGGCACAGGCTCGCACCATTATTGGGCGTGTTTTCAAAATGGCAGCGCCATTTCGCAAGACGATGTACACGGGTTTTGCCTGTGTCATCGTGACTACGTGTTGTGCGCTTGCAGCACCAGTAGTCGTGCGCCATGGCATTGATGCAGGAATTCGTGCAAAAAATACTCAGGTGCTGAATCAGTCGGTTGTCATGTATCTCGCCGTCGTCACTCTGTCATACATATTTGGTCGCATGCTTTTCTTGTATGTCAATCGCACCGGCGAGATGTTTCTGCGTGTTTTGCGGCTTGCGGTGTTTCGGCAAATGCAACGACAGTCAATGGCTTTTTTTGATCGCAATAAGGCAGGCGTGCTTGTTGCTCGAATGACGGCCGATATTGAATCAATGGCCGAACTTGTGCAGTTCGGTTTGTTGCAGTTTTTGTCTGCTGGCTTGATGCTTGTATTTTCAATAGTTGTGCTGCTGCTGCTCAGCTGGCAACTCACTCTCGTTGCCATGTGTGTAATGCCAATCATCGTTCTTGCATCAATTAAGTTTCAGCGCGACTCCAACAAGGCGTATCTCACGGTGCGCGAGCGCGTGGGTGCAAACTTGTCGGCGCTACAAGAGGGCATCACTACCGTGCGTGTCATTCAGGCCTATGCACAAGAGGAAGAAACAAAAGCAAAGTTTTTTACATCAAACCGTGCGTTGTTTCAAAGTCACGAACGCAGTGTGCGCATCAGCACTTGGTATTTTGCACTCGTCGAATTTTCTGGCGTCTTTGCATCTGCGCTCATGATCGGAGTCGGTGGATGGCTTGTGCATCGCGGTGATGTCACGCTCGGCACGGTCGTTGCCTTCACGCTGCTGATCTCGAGTTTGTTCGACCCAGTGCAACAACTGTCTCAGTTGTACAACACCGTCCAGTCTGCGGGAGCTGCATTGAGCAAGCTGTTTGCAATTCTTGATTCCAAACCAGAAGTTGATGAACATCCAGCGGCGATTGCGTTGCCTGAGTCTGGAGTACTCAAGGTTGACAACATCAACTTCACGTATGCAACAGGTGAGCACCCAGCGCTAAACGGTGTGTCGATCAGCGTTGCACCAGGCGAAAAGCTTGCGCTCGTTGGACCAACTGGTGCCGGTAAGTCGACTCTCGCCAAGCTCATGGCCCGCATGTACGACCCACAGTCGGGTGCGGTGTCGTATGGCGGAGTAGATCTCACAATGGGGTCCATGGATTCGTTGCGCCAACGGATTGTGGTCGTGCCGCAAGAGGGTTTCTTGTTTAATGGCACTATTCGTGACAACCTACGAATTGCAAAAGTCACCGCTACAGATGCCCAGATTGACGCCGCAGTCGAAGCCATCTCGGCAACCGAACACTTTGCACAGTTTCCTGATGGACTCGACACCGAAGTGCGCGAACGCGGCAGCCGATTGTCGGCAGGCGAGCGTCAACTTGTTGCGCTAGCTCGAGCTGCATTGGTTGACCCCGCGGTGTTGGTGCTCGACGAAGCAACATCCAACCTCGACCCAGGTACTGAAGCCGAAGTTGAGCGCGCACTCGAACGATTGATGAGTGGTCGAACCGTGATCGTGGTTGCACACCGTTTGTCGACTGTGCAGCGTGCCGATCACATCGCAGTGATCGACGCAGCACAGGTGGCCGAGTATGGCACGCATGCCGAACTCATTGCCAAAAACGGACGCTACGCAGCGTTGGCTAATGCCTGGCAAACTTCGCAAATTGTGAGTTAACTATTTATTTGCTGATTTTTTTAAGCCAGCGAATTAGAGCTGCATGCTCTTGATCTCGAGGAACTCCTCGAAGCCGTAGTCGCCATATTCGCGACCAACACCAGATTGCTTGTATCCACCAAATGGTGCGTTGGCATTGAATGCTCCACCGTTGACTTCAACCTGACCAGTGCGCATGCGACGTGCAATCGCAATTGCGTGATCTTTATCGGCAGCCCACACGCCGCCGGCTAGGCCGTACACCGTGTCGTTGGCAATACGAATTGCATCTTCTTCGTCGTTGTAAGCAATGACGCTCAAGACTGGTCCAAAAATTTCTTCTTGGGCAATCGTCATCGACGTTGTCACATTCGAGAAAATAGTTGGCTTGACGTAGTAGCCCTTTGACACACCTTCTGGCACGCCAACACCACCGACAAGAACTTTTGCACCTTCGTCGATACCTTTTTGAATGAAGCCATTCACACGGTCGCGTTGTGCGGCCGATGCAAGTGGTCCAAGGTGAGTTGTCTTTTCAAATGGATCTCCTACAACCAGTGCATTGCCTGCTGCTGTGAGAATTGCTTCAGCTTCTTCGAGGCGAGCCTTTGGTACGAGCATGCGGGTGAGCGCCGAGCATGTTTGACCACTATTGAGAAATGCTTTGCCCACACCCGACGACACTGCCTTGGCAAATGTCTCTGTATCGAGATCGGCACAAATAATGTTTGCCGACTTGCCGCCCAACTCGAGAGCCACCTTTTTGATTGTCTCGGCAGATACTTGGCTCACGCGACGTCCTGCACGGGTTGATCCCGTGAATGACATCATGTCGATATCGGTGTGTGCCGACATTGCTTCGCCAACAACTGGGCCGGTGCCGGTGATCATGTTGAACACGCCTGCAGGCAAACCAATTTCGTCAATGATCTCGGCAAGGATGAATGCATCGATTGGTGCGATCTCACTCGGCTTGAGTACCACGGTGCAACCAGCTGCCATTGCGTACGCAACTTTTGCAGCGATTTGGTGCAACGGGTAGTTCCAAGGAGTGATGCAGCCGACAACACCGATTGGTTCACGAACCACAACTGATGACCCAACTTCGCGTGAGTACGAATAGTTTTCGGCGATCGCTGCAGCTTGTTTGAACGAGTTAATTGGCAAGCCAACTTGAATCATCTGGCTCAAAAATTTGGTCATTCCTGTTTCACGCGAAATGGCCGAGGCAATCTCGTCCATGCGTGCAGCCAAGCCATCACCAATTCGGCTCATGTATTTTCCACGCTCTTGAGCGTCGAGCGCTGACCATGAATCGAATGCGGCTCGCGCAGCCTTGGCCGCGAGGTCTACTTCTTTGGCGGTGCATGAAGGAATGGTGGCCATGACCGACTCATCGGTTGAGTCCCATACTTCGATCGTGTCGGTGCTACTTGGCGCAACCCATTTGCCGTTGATGTACACCTGGTTGTAGTTAGTCATTTTTGTCTCCCAAGACTCGTCATCCGTTGCTTTCAGAGTATCCAGCCAAGGCGTCGCAATTCTCATCGCACAAGCCCTGATGGAGTTGATTTTTGTATGTATGACCTCAGAGTTGCTGTAGCCGTCAAGTATCGTGAAAGGGTCATGGCGCGCGAAAAGGTATATACCCGAGCAGGGGACGATGGAACTACTGGCCTCTTTTATGGAGGTCGCGTAGGCAAAGATTCTGCGTTGCCGCGCGCGTATGGTGCGGTCGATGAAGCACAGTCGATCTTGGGGTTGGTGCGTGCCGAAGCCGGCAAAGGTACCGAACTTGATGACATGGTGGTGCATATTTGTAGAGACCTGTGGGTGTTGATGGCCGAGTTGGCAACGTTGCCCGAAAACCGACACAAGTTGGTTGACGGCAAGACGCGAGTAACAGCCGAGATGGTGAGTCACTTGGAAACGATGATTGACTCGCTTGACGAACGCTTTACGCCTCCAACCGACTTCGTCGTACCAGGACAAAACAAGGTGTCTGCTCTACTAGATGTTGGTCGTACAGTTGCGCGCCGAGCCGAGCGTCATTCATTGGCTGCTGCACCGCCACCGTCGCAATCGACTCCATATCTCAACAGGTTGAGTGACTTGTTGTGGACACTTGCGCGCTGGCAAGAGGGCGAGTCGTTGGCAGTGAAAGACGTTATATAAATTTTTAATGTGAGCACACACGAGGAGACATCATGTCAATCAACTTTGAAGTAGCGAGCAAGACTCCGGCCGATGTGAGCGCAATTGGAATTGCAGTGTCGACAGATGGAGCGATGCCAAAAGAAGTGTCGCTCTCGCGCAAGGCACTTGAGGTAGTTGGTTTTTCGGGCAAGGTTGGGCAGACATCAGTGATCGCTGCCGATCGTGGTGCGGTAACAGTGGTAGTTGGCATTGGCGAGTCGTCGAAAGTGACTGCAGATTCGTTGCGCAAGTCGGCTGCGGCATTTGGTCGTGCGACCTCAATGTTTGGTTCAGTAGCAACAACGCTTGCAGGTGTTGCACGAGTAGATCGCAAGTTGGCGGCACAAGTAGTGGTTGAGGGAATTTCACTTGCCGTTCATCGCTACACCGATCTGAAAACTGTTGATAAGAAGGCGCCAAAGTTGGCATCGGTAACTCTCGTTGGCACAACGGCCAATGCGGCACAACTGAAGGCTGGCGCAAAGCGCGGCCAAGTGATCGCCAATGCCACCAACATGGCACGCGATTTTGCGAGCACACCACCTGCGCACTTGACTGCAACGATGTTTGCAAACCATGCAGTGCGTATTGCTGGCGAGACCGGATTGAAAGTAGAAGTGTTTAATAAAGACCAACTGCTCGCAATGGGTTGTGGCGGAATTATTGGTGTTAACCGCGGGAGCGTGGAGCCACCACGAATGGTGCGTTTGACATACAAACCTGCTGGCGGTGCAAAGAAAAACTCAAAGCCACACCTGATCTTGGTGGGCAAAGGCGTGATGTACGACTCGGGTGGCATTTCACTCAAGCCATCCGACCCATCGCACGCAATGATGAAGGGCGACATGAGCGGAGCAGCTGCAGTGTTGTCGTCGATGTCAACGCTCAAGGCTCTTGGCTGCACAAACCAAGTGACCGGCTATTTGATGTGCACCGACAACTTGCCGTCGGGAAGTGCGATGGCGATGGGCGATGTACTGCACATGCATAACGGCAAGACAGTCGAAATTTTTAACACCGATGCAGAAGGACGTTTAGTTTTGGCCGACGGATTGTCGCTTGCTGCAAATCAAAAACCAGATGCAATTGTGGATATCGCGACGCTGACTGGCGCATGTGCTCGAGCATTGGGCGAAGGAATGGCTGGCGTGTTGGGCAACAATCAAAAGTGGATCGATCAGTTGACTGCATCGGCTGCACGCACCGATGAAAAACTGTGGCAGTTGCCGCTCGAGCGCGAGTATCGCGTTGGTCTCGACTCGGTGGTGGCCGACATGAAAAACGTGGGTGGCGAAGCTGGTGCGATTACCGCAGCCTTGTTCTTGGATGAGTTTGTAGGCAGCGTGCCATGGGCTCACCTCGACATTGCAGGACCGATGTGGTCAAACTCTGACAGCGGTTGGTTGCAAAAGGGTATGACTGCTTATGGAACGCGACTTCTGATTGATGCTGCACTCAATTTCAAGCGTCCATCTCGCTAAAACAAAGAGAAATATTCCCTTCGCAAACTTGAAATTGCCGCACACAGTTAGGTATCAAAATGATACCTTGGAGGTATGGCAATGACATTACGGCTCACAGACGACGAACAGCAGGCGCTCAAAGAGCGGGCGGATGCTGAAGGGGTTTCCATGCAAGATGCTGCTCGACGAGCAGTGCGCGAATATGTGGAGCGTGGAGCACATGTATCTCGAGTTATGGAAGCAGCCAAGCAAGTGATTGCAACGCATGGTGATGCGCTTGATCGCTTGGGTCGGTGAGTGGGCAAGTCGAGTATCTCGAACTTGAAGATGTCGTTGCCTTGGCAGCGATACTTTTTGGAGACCCTCCTCCAATTCGGGATATTGGTTTGTTGGGTTCTGCTGTTGCACGACCACAAACGTGTGTTTTTGGGGAAGATGCATATCCAGACATATTGACTAAGGCTGCAGCACTATTGCAATCGATTGTTAACAACCATGCATTGATCGACGGCAACAAGCGACTCGGATGGTTGAGTACGGCCGTATTTTTAGAGGTCAATGGAGTGAAGGCACTTCGGATTTCGAATGACGATGTATACAACTTCGTCATCTGGGTTGCTGCAACATCGCCTGCCATTGAAGAGATTGTTGCCAGGCTTCGACTGTTGTTTGCCTAGCCCTTTTGGGTGCCGACCTTGATGTCGCGGAATGGCGACTTGGAGTCAATGCCAACATCTTTTGGTAGTCCGAGCACACGCTCGCCAACAATATTGCGCATCACTTCATCTGATCCGCCTGCGA
>JBIHZV010000019.1:0-18038 GCA_044240275.1 Ilumatobacteraceae bacterium
CAATTAGTCAACGAGGCATTTGGGCTAGTTGACAAATCTGCCAAAGCAGTCAGTGCCCAATTTGCCCTCAAGCATGACGCGAAACATGATGTACTCGTGGTGCTGGGTTCTGGATGGGCAGATGCCGTAGGACTTCTCGAAGAAGTGTCCCAGACCCCTGTTCAATCAATCAACGTGGGTGACATCCCAGGTTTCACTCGCCCGTCAGCCATCGGCCACGGCGGTGCACTCAAGTCGATCACCATCGGTTCTACTCGCGTGTTGCTCCTCACTGGCCGTACACATTTGTACGAAGGCCACGGAGTACATGCAGTGGTACACGGAGTGCGTGTCGCACATGCACTCGGATGCAGGATCGCGCTTCTCACAAACGGTGCAGGTTGCTTACAAAAAGAGTGGACCATTGGTGAGCCCGTAGTGATCAAAGATCACATCAACATGACAGGTCACTCTCCGCTCACAGGTGACAACCCACCAGCACCACTCGCTGGTCGCTTCGTTGATCTCACCGATGCGTACAACTCGTCGCTGCGATCGCTTGTGCGCAACGTATCTCCAAACATCAATGAGGCTGTTTACTTTGGTTTTCACGGGCCACACTTTGAAACGCCAGCCGAAATTCGCGCGATTGCCACGCTTGGCGCAGACATGGTTGGCATGTCAACCGTGCTTGAAACAATTGCTGCACGACACTTAGGAATGCGAGTGCTTGCACTCTCGCTTGCCACAAACTTGGCGGCAGGCATCAACCCTCATCCACTATCGGGTGAGGATGTGTTGCAGGTTGGCAAAGAGTCAGCTCAACGAGTTGGCACGCTATTGCGCGACGTACTCAAAGAAATAGATGCAACGAATGCGACAAAATTTTAATGAGCGCCACGCAAGACCTTCTCACAATCACCAACGCCTGCGTAGTCACTGTCGATGCGGTCGGCACCATCGTTAACAATGCAACGATTGTGATCGGTACAGATCGCAAAATTCGCGCAATTGCTGCTGGAACACTTGCCCACAATGCACCCACTGTCATCGACGCCAAGGGTGGCATTGTGATGCCTGGCATGATCAATGCTCACACGCACATGGGCATGACGCTGTTTCGTGGCCTCGGCGATGACATGAACTTGGAAAATTTTCTTGGTCGACTGATGCCAGCCGAGATTGCTGTGCTGTCGCACGACGCAGTTGTGGCCGGCACCGAACTTGCAGCACTCGAATCGCTGTTGGGTGGCATCACCACCGCACTCGATATGTACTACTTGCCCGACGCGGCAATCGAAGTTGCGGCACGCTCGGGCATGCGTATTCACTGCGGTCCGAACTTGCTCGAATCGGATGGACCTGAGCCTTTGCCTTTCGCTCAGCGAATGAAATGGGCAAACGAATGGCTCACCGATGCGGCCAAGCGTGAGCAGGAATTTTCCTTGCCAGATGGTTTTGAATCGCTCAACTGGCTCAGCCCACACAGCACATACTTGCTTGGCGAAGATCATCTCAATCAGATCGCTGCACTCGCTAAACAGCACGGTGCGCACATTCATGTGCACGCCGCAGAGACCGTTGGTGAGATGTCAATTGTTGCAAAACGACATAATGGTCGGACTCCAATCAAAGTGCTTGCTGACACGCAGCTGCTCGAAAACGCGGTACTCGCCCATGGTGTGCACTTGAATGACGCCGACATTGCACTGATTGCGCAACATGGTGCGACGGTGACGCACTGCCCTGCATCCAACTACAAGTTGGCAAGTGGCACCGCGCGTATTGTCGAGTTGCATAAGCAGGGAGTCAATGTTGCTCTTGGTACCGACGGTCCAGCATCGGGTAACGACATCGACATGTGGCTCGCTATGCGCCTTGCTGGTTACGTACAAAAGACCGCGGCATCAGACCCAACTGTTTTGCCGGCCCTCGATGTTTTGCGTATGGCCACAATTAATGGAGCCAAGGCACTGCACATTGATCACCTTGTCGGCTCTCTTGAGGTTGGCAAGTTCGCCGACCTTGTTGTGCTCGACGCATTTTCACCGTCGCTTACACCAGTATTTGACCCGCACGTTGCCATTGTCGCCGCCGCGGGTCGTGGCGACGTATGCCATGTGGTTGTTCACGGTCAAGTTGTTGTGCGCGATCGCAAGGCACTCAACATCAACGCCTCCACAATTGTGGATCGTGTCAGCAAGCTGACCCCCGCAATTATGGCATCGGTCGCCCGCAACTAGTGTTGGCGTATGGCATCAACATCTCCAGCAATTGATTGGCAGAAACTGCGCACTGCTGCGCGCGAAGCGCAGCAACATTCATACGCCCCTTACTCCAAGTTTCGAGTAGGTGCAGCAGCACTTGTTGACGATGGTCGCATCATTTCTGGATGCAATGTAGAAAATGCGTCATACGGACTCACGCTCTGCGCAGAGTGCGCAATCTTGGGGGCACTCCACATGGGCGGCGGCGGACGAATCATCGCGGTTGCATGCGTTGGCAACGACACCGACGTCACGCCATGTGGTCGATGTCGCCAATTGTTATGGGAGCATGGTGGCGCAAATTTGCTGGTCGATGTTGAAGGCACTCCAACTCCACTGAGCATTCTGTTACCAGCGGCATTTCCAGAGCATTCCAACTTCGAAAACCCGAGTGGTTCATGACGGACACTCAAGAGATACTTTCAGCCAAGCAACTGCAGTCGTTCAATGACGACGGATATTTGGTGTTACCAAATTTCGTCAATGATGCAGCATGTCTGAAGTTGCGCGAACGTGCATTGCAACTTGCCAAAGACAATGTGCCTTCACCCCAAGAAGCAACCATCTTCACTGCAGACGCGACAGCACAACATGCTGCCGATGAATACTTTCTGACAAGTGGTGACAAGATCCGTTGCTTTTTTGAAAAGGATGCGTTCGATGAGCGTGGCGTCCTGCGCTCTGAAGCTCACTTATGCCTCAACAAACTTGGCCACGCAATGCATGATCTTGACCCAATGTTTAGTGCGTTTAGCCGCACTCCCCAAATGGCTGCCGTTGCCCAACAGGTAGGAATTGTTGACCCATTGCTGTTGCAGTCGATGTACATATTCAAACAACCACGCATCGGCGGCGAAGTGAACAGTCATACCGATCACACATTTTTGTGGACAGAGCCACAGAGCGTGATTGGTTTTTGGATTGCCATTGACGATGCAACAACAGAAAATGGTTGCATGTGGGCGTTGCCGGGCGGACACCGCATCCCCGTCAAGTCGCGTTCAAAGTTAAATGCCACTCGCACAGCGACGATCACCGAAGTTTTTAACGAGGAGCCGTACCCAACTGAAGGTCTCGTGCCACTCGAGGCATCGCGCGGCACGCTCGTACTACTCAATGGGACATTGCCGCACCGATCCGGCCCAAATTTGAGTGATAAACCACGTCATGCGTACACAGTTCACGTCATTGATGGTCAAGCAAACTATCTTGACGACAACTGGCTTCAGCGCCCACAACTCGCAATGAGCGGCTTTAGCAACTAGCTGCTTTGCTTTTTGCTATTTGCTATTTGCTATTTAACCAGCAGCTCGGCAATCTGTAATGCGTTGAGTGCTGCACCTTTGCGCAAATTGTCGTTCGAAACAAACATCACAAGTCCATGATTGCCATCAACACTCAAGTCTTGACGAATGCGCCCAACAAAACTTGGGTCTTTGCCCGCTGCCATCAGCGGTGTTGGCACATCGGCTACTACAACGCCCTGAGCAGTCGCCAGGATCTCATACGCACGCTCGGCCGTAATCGGGTGCGCAAACTCGGCATTGATACTGAGTGAGTGGCCAGTAAACACGGGCACGCGCACACATGTTCCCGATACTCGCAAGTCTGGAATGTGCAGGATCTTGCGACTTTCATTACGCAGTTTTTGCTCTTCATCGGTTTCAAACGAACCGTCATCCATCATTGAACCTGCAAGTGGCAGAACATTGAACGCAATTGTTTGGGAAAACTTTTCTGGCTTCGAAAACTTGACTGCTTGACCGTCATAAGTGAGTTTGGCTGCATCTGGCGCACCCTCACGTGCCTGCTTCTCCAGTTCGGCCACGCCGGCTACACCACCGCCACTAACTGCCTGATACGTGCTGACGATCAGACGCACAAGTGTTGCTTCGTCGTGCAGAACTTTGAGCACCGGCATTGCGGCCATTGTGGTGCAGTTTGGATTTGCAATGATTCCCAACTTCGCAGCTGCAACATCGCCAGGATTCACTTCGGAAACTATCAATGGCACGTCATCATTCATGCGCCAAGCCGATGAGTTGTCAATCACCATGGCTCCAGCATTTGCATATTTTTCGGCAAGTGCTCGAGATGTTGTTGCTCCGGCCGAGAACAGCACTACGTCCATACCGCTTGGGTCAGCGGTAGTTGCATCTTCAACGGTGATTGTTCTTCCGTTCCACTCAATAGTCGAACCAGCAGAACGCGCCGACGCAAACATCCGCAATTCGTCAACTGGATAGTTGCGCTCGGCCAGCAACTGTCGCATTACGGTTCCCACCATTCCAGTGGCTCCAACTAGTCCTACGCGCATAGAAGCAGTTTAGTTGTCAGACCTTGTCGATAAGCCAGTCATTTACTTGTGTCGGTGTGAGATTGCTTCCACACAAGATTGTGGCAAGGCGCATCTTTTTGAGGTAAGCATGTTCAAGAATCGCAGAAACCCCTGCAATGCCTGCGGGCTCAGTGATTAATCCGGCCTTGTCAAACACCAACTTCATTGCGCGCTTCAGCGCATCTTCCGACACCAACAGCACGTCGTCGACATGTCCCTTCATGTCGTCGAGTGCCTCTGGCACAGGAGTGCGCACAGCAATGCCATCGGCAATGGTGTTTGCAGAGGCACGTTCAATCACGGTGCCCGAGCGCCATGATGCTTCCATCGCATCGGCAGTCGCACTTGAAACGCCAATGATTTGTACGTCTGGCGCTATGTGTTTGATATACCGAGAAACCCCGCCGATCAATGCTCCGTTGCCAAGCGGAACAAGTACCGCATCAAACGTGCGCTCTTGCATCAACTCAACTGCGATTGATCCCGCGCCCTCTGAGATAGCGATGTCTCTGCCATCTTCTACAAAATACGCACCGGTCTCTGCACAAAACTTTTTGGCATTTTCTTTGGCGGCATCAAAATTGTCGCCCATCTGGCGCACCTCTGCACCCATCGAGCGCATTCGGTCAACTTTAAAAGGATTGGCATTTGTTGCACAATAAATTATTAACGAGCGCTTGTGCGCTCTGCACACATAGGCCATTGCTTGTCCAAAGTTTCCGGCGGTTGCGCACACGAGGTCTCGTCCGGCGAGCGCAGCAAGATTTTCTTGCATAAAGAAATCAGCACCCCGACCCTTAAAGCTTCTGATGGGATTTGGAGTCTCAACTTTGAGAGTGAGCGCACAACCCAATTCGGCCGAAAGTGGTTCACAGTTGTACTGCGGTGAATGCAAAAAGACAGGGTCGATCGTGCGTGCCGAGCGCTCTATGTTTTCGATCGACAAGCGATGTGCGGTCATGAGCCACTCACGGTTGCAACAAGCCACCAATGACTGCGATTCACGCGCTTCAACGACTTGACCTGCGCACCGGAGTGCGTGACGTGACGCACCTGAAACGGAGAATGATAGATCGTGATTTCGGTCAATGATTTTTGGCAGTGATCAATGATGTCTTGCAACACTTCATCGGGACTTAACCTATTTGCCTGCCAACCAAATCGTGTTGCCCATCGCGTTGCCGAAATCCGCTTTCCGATTGCTGGCATCCGCCACAACAAACGAACCAATATTCCAGCAGGAATCAGCAAAACATCGCTCAACACCCACGACCGATAGTTCAGAATCACAGTTCCACCAGCGCGTGTAACTCGCACTGCTTCACGCGACAGACCAAGCGCATCATTACGTTGGCAGTGCTGCAAAGTGATGTACGAAAATGCCAGATCTACTGAGTTGTCGGCAAGCGTCAGCGTGCTGCCATCTTGCACATGTGTTGTTGTCAGCCTGTCTGCGCGACCATGTTTACCGACAGTCTCACGACAGCGTTCCAAAAACGCAGCGTCCACATCGGCTGCAACTACATGGGCACATTGCTCGGTAAATGAAGCTGTCATTCGGCCGATGCCGCTGCCTATCTCAAGCAACGTCAACGGCGCAAGTCTGGAGACATCAAAACCAAATTGACGCATGTAGCGCTTGACCTCTTTGTCGCCAGTAGCCACAAATTCTTCAAGAGTCAGTTCACTGCCAGTTTCGTTATTGAAAACCCAGCCAGTTGAGCGCACAATTTCGTCGGCAGACCCACCTGTTTCGGTGCGATTACCTGCGCTTCGCCAGGGTACAAATTGGGCGCGTTTTTTTGTACCGCGCTGGTTCGTCATGATTCGTTACAACCTTATTTTCGTTCAGGCAACGGAGCAGAGTAATCCTCACCACTGTCTAGACCAAAGGCTGTGTGCAGTGCGCGCACTGCAGTTTCCAACTTGGAGCGCTCGACGACAACCGAAATGCGAATTGTCGATGTCGAAATCATCTCGATGTTGACGCCGTTGTCGGCCAACACTCGAAACATCTTCGCTGCCACACCAGGACTTGATTTCATTCCAGCGCCGACCAACGACAACTTGACGATGTTTTCGTCTTTGTTCACGCCCTTCGCTCCGACTTCCTTGCCAACATTTGCCAGTATCGGCTCTGCAGTTGCAATGTCGCCAACAGGAAGCGTGAACGAGATATCTGTGGTGCCATCAATCGATGTGTTCTGCACGATCATGTCAACGTTGACGTTTGCCTTTGCGAGAGATTCAAACAAGAGGGCCGACACGCCTGGTCGATCGGGCACACCAAGCAGTGTCATCTTGGCTTCACCCACATCGTGAACAACTCCAGAAATAATTGGATCTTCCATTTTTGTTTTCCTCTCGTCGTCGGCTCCAAGAACCCAGGTGCCCTCTTCTAACGTGAAACTTGATCGAACATGAATCGGCACATTGTGATTTCGCGCAAACTCAACTGAGCGCAGTGCCAACACTTTGCTTCCCGCTCCAGCCATCTCGAGCATTTCATCAAAACTCAATTGTTTGATTTTGCTCGCTTGCGAAACCAGCCGTGGGTCTGCAGTGAACACACCAGTTACGTCGGTGTAGATCTCGCATACATCAGCTTTCAGTGCTGCGGCAAGCGCAACTGCTGTTGTGTCGCTTCCGCCACGACCAAGTGTCGTGATCTCACGGTCGGTGCTCACTCCCTGAAAACCAGCGACCACAGCAACCTTGCCGGCAAGTAACGCCTCGCGAACTCGATCACCTTTGATTTCCAAAATCTTTGCTTTGGTGTGCGATGTGTCGGTGATGATGCCCACCTGGCTTCCAGTGAAACTCACCGCATCGCAACCAACGTCGTGCAGTGCCATGCACAATAGGGACATCGAGATTCGCTCGCCCGTTGTGAGCAGCATGTCCATCTCGCGACCTTGTGGGTTGCTCGAAACTTGGCGCGCTAGTTCTACAAGATTGTCAGTGGCTTTGCCCATTGCCGACACAACGGCTACAACATCGTGACCTTTGGCCCTGGCGTCTGCTATTCGCCGAGCAACGTTGCGCATTCGGTCTGGATCGGCCACCGAAGTGCCACCATATTTTTGAACAAGGAGCGCCACAGGGTCTTTACGCTACCTCTACGCGAGTATCCTTTTAAAACTATGGGCACAGACAAACGAACTCGCAAAAAAGAAAACCGCCGCCAAAGGCTTGATCAACTGGCCAAAACGGATCAAAAACGAAAGGTGCGCAAGAACATCATTCGCGCGCTCACCGTTGTTGGTGTCGTTGTGGGTGTTGTTGTGATCATCCGAGTCTCGGGTGGTACCGCAGGTGACTCTTCAGCACCAACAGACACCAAGGCTGTCGTCGATTTGGGTGAAGAGACCACCGCGCCGTCCCTTGAGGGCCGCGAAATCACGGGCGAGACGCCATGTCCAGCAGCCGATATGTCAGAAACTCGCGTTTCGAAGTTTGAAAAAGCACCACCAATGTGCGTTGAAGACGGCAAAACTTACACCGCGATTGTCCTAACAAACAAGGGTGAGCTGTCAATCATCCTCGACCCAATCAAGGCGCCTCTTGCCACCAACAACTTTGTTGTGCTTGCACGCTACAAATACTTTGATGGCACCAAGTGCCACCGCGCCATCACCGACTTTGTTGTGCAGTGTGGCGACCCAACTGCTTCAGGTTCAGGGGGTCCTGGCTATTCATTTGCCGACGAACTTCCCGAGCAGGGCGAATACAAAATTGGCTCCATCGCAATGGCCAACTCTGGTCCAAATACCAACGGCAGTCAGTTCTTCATCATCACTGGCGAAAATGGTGCGACGCTCAGCCCCGACTACACATTGTTTGGCCAAGTCACAGGTGGTTTGGATCAAACAGTCCCCGCACTCAATGCAGCATCAAATCCAGATCCTGCTGCCAACGGTGTTCCCCCAATCGAAGACTTGATAATCAACAGCGTCACGATCATCGTCAGTTAGTTGGGCAATGCTCCGTGAATAATCGCGGGGCCATGCACATTCCACTTTCCTCGTGTGCAGAGCAACGCTGAGCCAGTCGGCAACTGCACAACAGTCGTGTTAGCAAGTTGCAAACAGCGCTGCAATCTGTCGTGCGACCACGTTTCTGATTCGGTAATCACGGCAATTCCTTCCACGAGGCCAAGCCCTAGCGTGAATGCGCCACCTCGAGGATCAACCATCGGATCACACAGCGCTGCGGCGCTTCCAGCAACTGCCACCACGATGCCATTCTCTAACTGTTGTTCAATTGCCTCATAAACAACCGTTTCTTGCAGAGTTGTGCGCAAGTGGATTGGCGAATCACCCACGACATACACAGCCCCTGCCTCTCGAACGATTTTTGCAAGATGATCTTCGCGAGCATCTGCGCGCGTGTACACCGCGCAAAGTTTTGTTTCTACTCCCAATCGCTGAGCCCACAACACACTTGTAGCAATCAGTTCAGCAGGATTTTCAAACGCCTCAGCTGTTGGCAGCACCGCCACATAGCCATTCATACCCTGCAACAATCGGGTGTCAAGTTCGTCGTTACTAATAAATGGGCCACCGCCCTGCAAAACAAGTTGTCCGAGCATCGCTCGGGAATGTATCACGACTGAAGCAACAAGTTACCCAACGCTTCAACAGTGGCATCAGCAACTCCAATTTCGCGCACGTAGTTGCGCACTGAACCATGCTTTTGCGCAAGCTCTGTCAAAACAATTTGCATCGCTCGTGGGTCGGCGGCCAAAAATGCCTTGGGGATGGTGGCGTAACGCTCTGCTAATTCGGGGCGATGCACTTTCGACCACGCAATTGTGCGTTGCATTGCATCCTGCGTCAGACCATAGTCGGCACAAATGTGTGCGTCATCCACACCAAGGCTTGAAAGCAGCAATGCAGCAAGCACACCAGTTCGATCTTTGCCAGCAGCACAATGAAACACCGCAGGCACCGAATCGGTTTGAGCAAGCACATGCATTGCATCTGCAAATCGGCTCGAACCAATTTCCAACATGTCGCGATAGCCCCACACCAAAAACTCAACTTCGTCGTCAAATTCCGGAGTTTCCGTGTCGGACCATGTCACATCCACGATCGACAAATGATGAAACGACACTTCAATATCATCGGTAGGAAAAATTCCCTGATCTCGTTGTTCGCGCTCGGTACGCAAATCAATAACTGATTTCAAACCCAACTGCCTGACGCGACTCATGTCATCTGCTCCACGCAGTCGATACAAACCATCCGAACGAAACAGCGTTCTCCACTTGGTGCTTTGTCCACTTGCGGTCGGGTACCCACCTAGGTCACGAAAGTTATGGACGGCCTCAAGACCGATGAGTCGCCTTGGATGATTGACAATCTCGTCAACATGAGTGTTTATCACCCTCTAAACCTAACCAGGGCTGGTAAAGCCCAGATGGTTTCTTAGTTACCAGTTGGTAAATATCCCGACCTTTTGGCTACCGTTGCTCGCTATGACTAGGACACCTACCCCCCAATCTTCACTCCCCCAGCTCGTCGGCGTTTGCGGTTCGGGCATCATGGGTTCGGGTCTTGCCGAAGTTGTTGCTCGTGCTGGCATCAACGTGGTCGTGCGCTCGCGCACAATGGCTGGCGCACAGTCAATGCTCACTGCAGTTGAAAACAATCTTGCAAAACAAGTTGCCAAGTCAAAGATGACAGAAGATCAACGCACCGAAATTTTGTCGCACATCAGCATCACCGACCAACTTTCTGCGCTTGCAAATTGTGATCTCGTGATCGAATCAATCCTCGAGGAACTTGCGCCAAAACAAGAACTGTTTTCTCAACTCGACAAAATCGTCAAGCCATCAGCAATCCTTGCCACCAACACCAGCACATTGCCGGTTATTGCAATAGCACAAGCGACAAACCGTCCAGACAAAGTTTGTGGCATTCACTTTTTCAACCCAGCAGTAATGATGTCGCTTGTTGAAGTGATCCGTCCACTCACTGCAAGTGACGACACCATCGCTGCTGCTACAGCATTTGCGATCGCGTGCGCAAAAGATCCTGTACAGGTTGTCGACCGCGCAGGTTTCATCGTCAATGCTTTGTTGTTTCCATATCTCAACAATGCTGTCCACATGCTCGAAGCCAAGACTGCTTCCATGGAAGACATCGACACTGCAATGAAGGGTGGCTGCAATTTCCCAATGGGTCCATTTGCATTGCTCGACCTCATCGGCATCGACACCACTGTGTCGATCCTGAATGCACTCCAGAGTGAATTCAAACAAAGCCATCTCGAACCAGCCGACTCTCTCAAAAAGTTGTTGGCAGAAGGCAAGCTGGGCCGCAAGACCAAGCAGGGATTCTTTACTTACTAGATCTCGTTGCGTCAGATGTACCGTGGCGTATGACGTCTTGGCATGACACACCAGTCGAACTCGGTCTGTCAATCTGGAATTTTCCGCCGTCAACCGAGTGGCCCAAGCATGACATCGTTGGACGTGGTGCCGATTTAGAGCCTGCGACCCTCATTCATGCATACCGCAGCGGAGTATTTCCAATGTCTAGTGCGAATGACTTCCCATTTCTCAATAAACCAGAGATGGGTTGGTGGTCTCCGATGATGCGCGGCGTACTTCCGCTCGACCAATTGCGCATCACAAGGTCAATGCGCAGTAGTGCACGTAACTATTCAGTGCGCATCGACACATGTTTCGAGCGCGTGGTACGTGGTTGTGCTGTGCCTAATCGTGAGGGTGGATGGATTACTCAAGACATCATCGATGCATATATAACGCTGCACGAACTGGGTTGGGCTCATAGTTTCGAAACGTTTGACGAAAATGGGGTGTTGATAGGAGGCTTGTACGGTGTGCGCGTCAACGGGCTCTTCGCTGGCGAGTCCATGTTTCACCTCAAGCGTGATGCATCAAAGGTTGCACTCATGCACCTTGTTGTGACCATGCAAAATTCGGCAATGTCACTGCTTGATGTGCAATGGCTCACACCCCACCTCGAGACACTTGGCGCAACGGAAATCCCCCGCGACGACTACTTGCGTCGTCTTGGTGAGGCCGTTAACCCCTAACCTTGACGTATGAGTCGCCGCGACGAACCCTGGCTGATCCGCACCTATTCGGGCCACTCCACTGCTCAAGCATCCAACGAGTTGTACCGCACCAACCTCGCTAAGGGCCAGACCGGTCTTTCCATTGCCTTCGACCTGCCAACCCAAACGGGTTACGACCCCGATCACATCCTTGCCCGCGGCGAAGTAGGCAAAGTTGGTGTGCCGGTCGTGCACTTGGGTCATATGCGCACGCTGATGCAACAGATTCCCCCTGGTCAGATGAATACATCGATGACCATTAATGCAACTGCTGCATGGTTGCTTGCGTTATATGTTGCCAACGCTGCCGAGCAGGGCACGCCAGCAAACGAGTTGCGCGGCACCACACAAAACGACATTCTCAAAGAGTATTTATCGCGTGGCACATTCATATTTCCTCCAGCAGCATCACGTCGCATCATCGTCGACATGATTGCATGGTGCGCAACTAACGCGCCCAAGTGGAACCCGATGAACGTGTGCTCCTACCACCTACAAGAAGTGGGTGCTACCCCAGTGCAAGAGATTGCATTTTCACTTGCCAATGCCATCGACATTTTGGACGCTGTGCGTGCAAGTGGCCAGGTCTCGGATGAAGCATTTCCTCAGGTCTTTGCAAGTATCTCTTTTTTTGTCAATGCCGGCATTCGCTTTGTAGAAGAACTGTGCAAGATGCGGGCCTTCACCGAGTTGTGGGACCGCATCGGCAGCGAGCGCTACGGCATTACCGACGAGCGCGCTCGACGTTTTCGCTATGGCGTGCAGGTCAATTCTCTAGGTCTTACCGAAGCGCAGCCAGAAAACAATGTGCAGCGCATCATGCTCGAGATGCTCGCCGTTACGTTGTCCAAGTCGGCTCGTGCACGCAGCGTGCAGTTGCCAGCATGGAACGAAGCGCTTGGTCTACCCCGCCCATGGGATCAGCAGTGGTCGTTACGCATGCAACAAGTGCTTGCGTACGAAACAGATTTGCTCGAGTACGACGACATCTTTACTGGCTCCCATGTGGTCGAAGCCCGCACAGCCGAATTGCGTGATGCCGCTTGGGCTGAGTTGCAGGAAATTCTCGATCGCGGTGGCGCTTTCGAATCGGTCGATGAACTCAAAGGTCGTCTTGTTTCGTCAATGGCCGATCGCACTCGTCGCATCGAATCTGGTGAGCAAGTTGTTGTTGGCGTCAATCGCTTTACCGAATCAACACCATCGCCACTCGATGGCGCGAACAACATCCTCAAAGTCGACCACACTGTCGAACAACAACTAGTTGACGATGTCACTGCCTGGCGCAAACAACGCGCTGATGCCGATGTGCAACAATCTCTTGACCAACTGCGAAATGCAGCAATAGGCACGGCCAATTTGATGGATGCCTCCATTGCGCTGGCCAAGGCAGGCGGCACTACTGGCGAGTGGAGCCAAGTACTGCGCGAAGTGTTTGGCGAATACCGCGCCCCAACCGGTGTTGGTGCAGCTGCTGGCCGTCGCACGGCACAACTGGCCGACGTTGCAGAGTTTGTGCGCACTATTCCCGGTGGTCCACCAAAGTTTTTAGTTGCCAAGCCCGGTCTTGATGGGCACTCAAGCGGCGCCGAGCAAATTGCTGTTGCTGCTCGCGACTCGGGCATGGAAGTTGTCTATTCAGGAATTCGCCTCACACCTGCACAAATTGCTGCGTCTGCGCGAGACGAAGACCCAGATGTGATTGGTCTGTCCATTTTGTCGGGTTCGCACCTGCAGCTTGTTCCCGATGTGTTGCACGAATTGCAAAAACTTGGAGTTGATGCTCCAGTAATACTTGGCGGCATCATCCCCGAAGACGATCGTGACTCATTGCGCGCACTTGGCATCGCAGCGGTATACACACCAAAAGATTTTGATATTGCTCGCATCATGCGAGAGATTGCCGAGCTGGTGCGAGCGCGTCGCGTTTAAGGCTTCATCGTTGTCGACGGCGCAACAGGAACAAAACCTGTCGCCACTGGCAACTGAATCACATCACCAGCATTGACCTTGTCGGGGTCGGTGATGTTGTTGATACTCATTAATTCGGCCATGTTGAGGTTGAACTTCTTGGAAATAGCAAACAGTGAGTCGCCTGGCTCGATTGTGTAATACACGGGTTCTACGTACACCGTTGTTGTTGATGCAGGAATCGTTGTCTCAACAGTTGTTGGCACCACAATCTTTGGTTCGCCGCCACCGCGCGACAGCAGCACCGCGATCACACCACTTACTACCGATATCACGAGAAGCGACCATTGAAGTCGGCCTCGTAAATACATCAATTTCATCGTAGACCTTCGGCTCATACAAAGTTTGCCTATCCTGTACAACGTGCGAGTGCTGGCGGCTGTCGACAAGTTTCGTGGCACTGCTACCGCAGCACAGGTTGCGTCGGCAATTGGTCATGCATGTTGGGAATTAGGTGTTGATTGTGTCGAAGTACCTATTGCCGACGGTGGCGAAGGAACGCTAGATGCGCTTGGAGGACCAAACCGGACAACTCGCGTGACCGACCCACTAGGTCAGCCGGTCGAAGCACAGTGGCGCCTTGCGGGCGACACCGCAGTGATCGAAATGGCCCGTGCTTCTGGGCTTTCTCTGGTTGGAGGAGCCAAAAAGAACGATGTCATTGCAGCCTCGACCATCGGGACAGGCCAACTCATTGACACTGCACTCAATGATGGAGCCAAGCGAATCATTGTTTGCGTTGGCGGTTCTGCAACTGTCGACGGTGGTCTCGGCGCAATTCGCGCAATCGGTACACCAGCCCGATTACGAGGAACCGAATTTATTGTGGCCTGCGACGTGCGCACACTATTTGGTGATGCCGCCAGATTGTTTGGCGCGCAAAAAGGCGCAACCCCCGTACAGATCGAATTTCTTTCTGGACGACTTGAGCAACTACAACAGTCGTACTTACGCGACTACGGCATTGACGTATCTCAACTCATTGGCGGCGGTGCGGCAGGCGGACTCGCGGGCGGACTGAGCACACTTGGTGCAAGCCTTGTGCCGGGTTTTGATGTTGTTGCCGATGAAGTTGGCTTGCATGAACACATCGCACAATGCGACCTCATCATTACTGGCGAAGGATACTTAGACAACGAAAGCTTTGACGGCAAGGTTGTTGGTGGCGTTCAACAGCTCGCTCAACAATTCAATAAACCCGTTGTTGTTATCTGTGGCGGCGCCGATGTTGATGCTCAACAGCGCATCGACTCGTTCAGTTTGATCGAAAATTTTGGTGAAAGTGAATCGTTTTCTCAGCCACTGATGTGCGTTGAAAAAGCAGCAGCCACAATTGTTGCTCGCTTTATTTAATTACTGTCAATAACGAACGAGATCAGCCGCCAGGAACCGTGGTTGCAGCTGGCACGGTTGGTACTGGTGATGCAAGTGGTTTGCCTGCAACATCGGTACCCAACAAAATCAGAACGCTCGCTTCTCCAAGTTTTCCACCCTCTGTCGGAATTGGTGCGGGCATGATTGCCGTTGCAACGCCACCGAGTTCGGCTGCAACTAGAGCTGCCTGGCCTTCACTACCTGGCAAGTAATACACCACTGTTGCTGTTTGCTTTGGTGTGATTTCGCTCGCGTTCACTGCCGGTTGGACGATGTAGCCGCGACCCTGCAACTCGGTGGTCAACTGGCCGGCACTGCCAGAAACCTTTGATCCATTCGCTACTTGAATTTTGAATGCTGTTAAGGGAATAGTTGCAGCAACAGTCGTTTCAACTGGAACTGTGTCAGCAACGACAGTTTCTGTGGTTGCTCCATCTTCGGCAACTGGTGCAGTAGTGCTTCCACCACGAATATCGCGCAAAATCAAAAACCCGAGTAGTACGGCAACTACAGCAACAACAATCGACATTGTTGAATTGATTGAGGAACCGCGTGAAACTGGCTCTCGGCGGGGACGACGTTGTTCTTGGCTCATACCAACAACCGTACTTGATGTAGTGGAGCCGAGTGTGGGAATTGAACCCACGACCTACCGCTTACAAGGCGGTTGCTCTGCCTCTGAGCTAACCCGGCTCGTCTAGGTTACAGCGAATTATTTGGTCTTGGCAACGCGTGAACGAACTACTTCGTACGTTGCAAGCGCTGCGGCAGCAGAAACGTTCAGCGATGAAAGCGATCCGCCCATTGGAATACTCACCAATAAATCGCACCGTTCTTTGACAAGTCGAGACAAACCTGCACCTTCAGCACCCAACACCAAACAAATTGGTTCAGAAGTGAGATCACCAATCTGGAAGATGTTTTTGTCAGCAGCATCGCTTAATCCAACGATCCATACTCCAGCATCTTTCATCTGCTTGAGCGCTGTTGGTAGTCCGCCAACTACACACATCGGCACATACTCTGCAGCACCTGCAGCAGATTTTGCTGCGGTTGGTGTGATGTGCACTGCTCGATGTCGCGGCAATATCACACCATGCACACCCGCGCCATCGCACGAGCGCAAGATTGCGCCAAGGTTGCCTGGGTCAGTCACTCCATCTATCGCCACCAAGAATGCAGGAACATTTCCTTTGCGTGGCGCAAGTAATTCGCCAAGTTCAACGTCGGGAATTGGAGCAGCCATTGCAAGCACACCTTGCGGTGCTTCACTGCGTGCTTCTTTTTCAATTTCTTTTCGTGGCACGCGACGCACTGGCACACGCTGGTCTGCGGCCAACGCCAAAATGTCGTTAATCACATCGTTCTCGTCCAGATCATTGGACACCCAAATCTCAAATGTTTTTCGGCGTTGCGCAATCAACAACTCACGTACTGCTTGACGACCTTCAATTTGCGATCCACCAAGTCCGTGTTGATCTGGCCGTGGCGCGCGAGGCCCAGTATTTTCACGTGCTGGTGGACGACTGCGCTTGGTGTTGACTGCTGCGCGCGGTGCATACTTCGCATCACGAGGTGGTCGCTTTGCATCGCGCGGATCTCTCCGTGCGTCGCGCGGATCAACGCGCTTGCCTGTAGCGCTGCGACCATTTCCGCTTGCTGCGCTGCGACCACTACCACCGGCTGCTGTGCGCTTATTGCTACTCGTTGCTCCGCTGCGCGGACCCTTACCCGGTCGAGAATCGCGTGGCTTCATTGCGCCACTCGTTCAATCACGCACACTGCCCAACATGCAATGCCCTCTTGACGGCCAAGTGCGCCGAGACCTTCTGCTCTTCGTCCTTTAACCGAAACAGGAGCGCCGACCACATTGATGAGTTTACGTTGCATCTCCTCACGATGGGGCGCAAGCTTGGGTTTTTCACAGACCACGCTGCAATCAACATTGCCAATTTCAAAAGCGTTCCTTTTTACTAACTCAACTACATGCGATAACAACAGCAACGAATCAACTCCCGCCCATTTTGGGTCGGTGTCCGGAAAGTGTTGTCCAATATCGCCAAGCGATGCTGCACCAAGAAGTGCATCAGCGATTGCGTGAGCAATCACATCTGCATCACTGTGACCCACCAATGCGCGTTCACCCACAAATTGCACACCACCAAGCACAAGCACGCGTCCGCTCGGCGTGTCTTCAAAACGATGAATGTCAAAACCTTGTCCAACTCGTATCGAAGTAGCCATTTTGTCTCCTTACACTTCGGTCCGCGCGGTAGCGCGAGCCCATTCCAAATCTTCAGACGCTGTGAGTTTGCGATTGAGTGCTTCACCGGCCACAACAACTACTCGCTTGCCCAACAGCTCAACAAGTGTCGCATCATCTGTTCCTTCAGGGCACGATGCGTGCGCTTCGCGCAACACTGCAGCGCGAAACACTTGCGGTGTTTGCACAGCCACCAATGACGAACGGTCAGGTGTATTGACGACAACATTTTGGGCATCAACTTGCTTAATCGTGTCGGTGACGCCAATTGCTGGTACAGCACCATCGGCCCCATTGTGCACTTGAGAAATTGTCTCTCTAAACAAATGTTCGGTGGCAAACGGCCTGGCTGCATCATGCACACAAATAATCGTTGCCTCTGGTGGCACTGCCTTGAGTCCACAGCGCACTGACTCGCTGCGAGTTTCACCACCAGCAACCTGGCCCTCACCAAGAGTGGCGTCTGGTGGCAGGACCACAATCACCCCTGTGCTCACTGCACTCGCGGTAGCGACCGACCAGTCCAATACGCGTCGATCTCCGAGCATTGCAAACTGCTTCGGACCCCCAAATCTGGCACCCGATCCTGCGGCAACAACTATGGTCCAAACAATTTCGTTAGGCATGGTTGTCACGCTCATTTAGGGTAGTACCGTCATAACTTCATGACACACGAAGAACTACTCTCCAACACTGCATTCTTTGCAGAAACACCAGTGGAAGCGCTCTCAGCGATTTGTGCGTTGGCCAAGACTCAAAC
>JBIHZV010000059.1:0-6459 GCA_044240275.1 Ilumatobacteraceae bacterium
ACATCGGCATGATCAGCAAATGCCATCACTGCTCGCGCCGTGTAATCACCAACACCGGGCAGAGCCACTAGTTCTTCAAGCGTTGTCGGAACTTCACCGTTATGGCGCAACACCATAACTTTTGCCGCTTCGTGCAGATTGCGACAGCGACGCGGGTAACCAAGACCTTGCCAAATTTCCAACAATTCACCGAGCGCGGCATTTGCGCACACTGTCGGAGTTGGAAACTGCTCGAGAAATAGATTGAACTTTGGCACCACACGGTGCACTTGAGTTTGTTGTGACATCACTTCACTCACCAGCACGTGCCAGCGGTTATTGGTTTGTCTCCATGGAAAGTCGCGTAATTGTGGAAGCCCCCAACCCAATAGTGAATCTACGACTTCGACGATGTCGACGATGTCGACGATTTCGACGATTTCAACAATCGCGTCTATTGGCTCCAGACGTCTTGACCATCGTAAGGGCGGTTGCGACTTGGAAGTGCAGACCGTTTCCACACCATCACACGGCGACGGAAATAGCACACTTCTTTACCGTCTTGGTTGAAACCTTTGGTTTCGACAGTGACGACACCGCGATCATCCTTTGACTTCGACTCCTGTGTTTCGAGCACGCGGGTCTCGGCATGAATGGTGTCGCCATGGAATGTTGGAAATTTGTGTTGCAGTGTTTCTATTTCGAGGTTGGCAATTGCCGCGCCACTTACGTCGGGCACGCTCATGCCAAGCACCAACGAGTACACCAAGTTGCCCACGACAACGTTGCGACCTTGCACACTTTGCTCGGCAAACCAATCATTCGTATGTAATGGATGATGATTCATCGTGATCATGCAAAACAAATGATTGTCAGCTTCGGTGATCGTCTTGCCCGGCCAGTGTCGATATACATCTCCGACAATGAAATCTTCTAAACATCTGCCAAATGGGCGCTCGTGCGTTGTCATGTCAGTAAACGCTACCGATTTCTACCCACGACACGAGAATTGGCATGTCTCATATCGGTGTGTCATCAGCATTGTCGCTGTATTGGCCTTTGAAGTCTGGCAACGGAAACTGACCCGTACGGTCCCGCGGTGCGTAGTGCTCTGCCCAGTTGTATTTGTTGCTCGGATGCTCTGTTTCATCCACCGCCATTCTGCGAAACGATTTCAGTTTCTCACCACGATCGATGGCCCATGGCCCAACACGCAAACTTAAGTACACGATTGCGCCAACAATAAGTGGCATCCAATATTGCGCAATGCGGTAGCTCAATACACCAACTGTTGCAACGCTTCGCGTTAAACCAAAACCAACGAGGGTCGGAATATAAATACCCTCGACAATGCCAAGACCGCCAGGCGTGATTGGCACCACGGCCATGATGTTGGCAAGACCAAATGCAACGATCAGTCCGCGCAAATCAATATCTGCACCAAACGCAAGCAGAAACACCCACAGTGCCGCCATGTCGAGCAACCAATTCAGTAGCGCCCAAGCAAACACTCGTTCTTTCAGTCCTGGCTCGCGCGCCAAACCCTGCAACCGAAAACCTAATTGACGTAACACGTCAGCTGCGTTGTCAGGATCTGTTCGCAACTTTGTTGCAATCCATTTGATGCTTCGCTCTGCTCTTCCTTGCCCATCTATGAGTCCGACAACGAGGACTGTTGCCACCAACATCAAGATGACGCCCACAAGCGCAGCTGATCCATAGGCGGCATTGACACCTTGACCGGGAATAGAGGCGATCAATCCAACCCACAAAACGAGATTGAGCACAACGGCCGACCCGAGCCCTGCTGTTGCAAGAGCGAAACCCGCGTCTGGCCCCGGCACACCAGAGCTGGTGAGCAACTTGAACCCAAGTGCACTGCTCGCTGCGCTACCAGCGGGCAATACATTGCTCACCGACTTTGTGCTCAACTGAATACGAAAGAGTCGCCAAATTGAAATCGAGTGACGAGAATCACCAAGAGCTACGTGAGTCAGCAATGAGTAAGCAAATAACGCTGCAAATTCAAGACCAAGCCCCAACACCAACAAACTTGGTCGAACCTTGGAAAGTTCCGAAAACGCTTTTCCAAAGCCTGGAATGAGCGGTAGGACAAAGAAATAGATGATGATGGCAAATATCACCCACTTCAGGGCCGCGAGGGTCGACTTGAGTCCACTCGGGATTGCCATATATAAATCGTAGGTGCTGAGCCAACCCGAGTTGCGCCTCTGGGACAAAATGTAACTAGCGTTTATCGCATGTCATTTACCAGCGATCTCGCCCAAGCGGCACAAGCTATCGAAAAAGCCAAAAATGTTGTGGCCACCGGTGTCGCACATCTTGCATCTAGTGGTGGACCCGATGTTCATCAACAACTTGCATACGATCTTGCGCACTCTGCATCTGCCGTTGAGACTGCACGCTCAATGCTCGACTACGGATCAAAGGGTGAAACCGAAGCCTTACTCACGTGTGCTTTTACTGCAGACATGATTTTCGAAGTTTCGTCAAGACTCTTGGGTAGAGAACACTTGTGGGGCCTTGAGCCACACCCACTCGAAGGTGCATACGACTTCATGGCAACGTTTCGTGACCCAGTGTTTGTCGCATCACTTGCAGAAAAATCTGGACCACGACATCTCGATGACGATTTCGAAATGGTTCAAGACACCTTCCGAAGCTTTGCCAACAAAGTCATTGCTCCGCGCGCCGAACATGTGCATCGTTTCAACGAAGATGTTCCTGAAGAAATAATTGCAGGGCTCGCCGATCTCGGCGCATTTGGTCTCTCGGTGCCTGCAGAGTACGGCGGCTTTTCCGAAGGTGGAGATGGCGAGTACATGGCAAATTGCATCGCCACTGAAGAATTGTCGCGCGCATCATTGGGCATTGGTGGATCACTCATCACTCGTCCCGAGATCCTCACTCGCGCACTCGTTAACGGCGGCACTGAAGCACAGAAACAATATTGGCTTCCAAAACTCGCAACTGCCGAAGTGATGGCAGCAGTTGCGGTGACCGAACCCGACTATGGCAGCGACGTTGCGAATATCAAAGTCACGGCTGTTAAAGCAGACAACGAAAAAGGTGAAGCCGGCTACGTCATCAATGGAGTCAAAACCTGGTGCACATTTGCTGCTCGCGCCAATGTGTTAATGCTCCTCGCCCGCACAGACGCAGATCGCACCAAGACACACCGCGGTCTCAGTGTGTTGATCGTGCCAAAACCGCTTGGCGACGCACACGGCTTTATGTTCGATCAGCCAGGTGGCGGCAAGATGGAAGGCCGCCCAATCGACACCATCGGTTACCGCGGCATGCATTCGTACGAAATCGCTCTTGAAAATTGGTGGGTTCCAGCCGATCACTTAATCGGTGAAGATGCAGGTCTCGGCAAAGGTTTCTATTACCAAATGAGTGGTTTTGAAAATGGCCGTCTGCAAACAGCAGCGCGAGCAGTCGGGGTAATGCAGGCTGCATACGAAGCAGCGCTCGCCTACGCCAACAATCGCAAAGTGTTTGGTAGCAACATCTACGAATACCAACTCACCCAAATCAAGCTTGGGCGCATGGCGGCCATCATTCAAGCTTCACGCCAGTTCAGCTATGTGGTTGCAAAACTCATGGGCAAGGGCGAAGGCCAAATGGAAGCAAGCATGGTCAAGGCCTACGTGTGCAAGGCGGCCGAGTGGGTCACTCGAGAAGCAATGCAGATTCACGGTGGTTTTGGTTACGCCGAAGAATATTCGGTGAGCAGATTATTTGTTGATGCTCGCGTGCTCTCTATTTTTGAGGGCGCCGACGAGACATTGTGCCTCAAGGTGATTGCTCGCAGACTCGTCGAAGAGTCCGGCAAGAAATAACGACTAGCAAAACTAGTTGCAACTAGATAAATGCAAGCAGTTCGTGTAGCGAATGTATTCGCTCACACGTTTCATGCGCACGGTCATCGTACGGGTCAAGCAGGATAGGCACGAGTCCAGCGTTGTGAGCACCGCCTATATCGTTCACAAACGAGTCGCCTACATATGCGATGCGATCGTTGGCAATTCCTTTTCCGTTCATTAAGCGCACTGCGTCAGCAAAGATTCCGGGGTGTGGTTTGGCCACACCAATCACGTGTGAGTCGGTCACGATTTCTACAGGCACTCCTGCTCCAGGCCCCACTTGGCAGATGCACTGATTGGCAAGCGTCGCCTCAACCTGTCCGCTTGCATTCGACACAATTCCAATCGGTAATCCCACAAGATGCATCTTCCACAAAGCAGCAGCGGACTCGAGAAATGGGAACCGCCACAAAAACGGTGAGAAAACATTTCGCAATTTAACGATCGCGGCTTCAATGTCTTTTTCTGCCACGCCAGCGCTTAAGGCATATCCACGCCGATACCCGTCCCAACTAAAGGCATCAATTGATGCGCCATGTTCTTGTTGAGCTACCGCATCTATTGCCGCCATGCCTGCGTAATGCGCGCGGGTGCAGCTCTCGATGCTGCCGTCGCCACCTAGCGGGCGAATGATTGCTCCGAGTGTTACTGGGTCTGGAATTAAAAAGATGCCGCCTGCATCAAACAGGATGGCATCAAAACGTTTTGTCACGCTTGTGGTGTGCGAGTGCGACCTGCGAGCTCGCCGCGAGTGATGAACTTGAGAGCCATCTTGCGACTTGCTTCATCGATCATCTCGAGACCAAACATCACGGCACCCTTGCCATCAGTCTCGGTCGCCTGGTTGTACGCATCCAAAATCTGCCATGCCTTGTCAAACTGTTCTTGCGTTGGCGAAAACACATCGTTCAACACATCTACTTGGTCTGGGTGCAACGCCCATTTGCCGTCGTAGCCAAGTGTGCGCGTACGTTTTGAATATTCGCGTAGAGCGTCATTGTCGCGCACATGCAGGAATGGTCCGTCAATGACTTGCAGACCGTTTGCGCGACCGGCCATCAGAATCTTGCTGAACACGTAGTGAAAGTGATCGCCTGGGTAGTCAGGGATCTGCACGCCGCCAGTGAGCACAGGCATTTCCATGCTTGCCGAGAAGTCTGCTGGTCCAAAAATAATGGTCTCGAGACGAGCGCTCGCTTCGCAAATTTCTTCAACATTTATGAGTCCGCGTGCGGTTTCAATTTGCGCTTCGATACCAATGTGACCAACTGGCAGTCCGCTTGCAATCTCAACCTGTCGGAGCAACAAATCTGCAGCCACGACCTGTGCTGCATTTTCTACTTTCGGCAACATGATTTCGTCTAAACGCTCGCCTGCGTTACCGACAACTTCCAAAATGTCGTATGCAGTCCACTTGGTGCTCCAGTCATTGATACGTACGCACAAAACTTTGTTGCCCCAGTCGTGTCCTCGAATTGCACTCACGATGCGCGCACGAGAAGCCTCTTTCTCCTTCGGTGCTACAGCATCTTCGAGATCCAAAAACACCATGTCGGCATTGGTGCCAGGTCCTTTGCCCATCATCTTTTCGGATGAACCAGGAATTGCGAGACAAGAACGGCGTGGGAGGTTGCGTGATCGTAAAGACATGGCTCTCAGGCTACATCGCGCTTCGTACCAGCATCTCGGTGGACGCTGGGCATTCCCCAACAAAATTCTGCACGTTATTTTGCGCGTTACTTTGCGGGTTATTGAGCGCTGTATTCATATCAATATCCGAAATACCTGTAGGTCCAACAAACCGCCCCAGCAGTTGACGGGGAATCACATCTACGTCGCTGCGCCACGGTGCATCGGCATCACGATTGGCCAGCTTCATCGCATTCCATAACTCGATGGGTAGTCGTGTACCGAGCCGCGTCACAGTCCACGCCGGCAAGTTGTTGCAATATGCAAGCGCCGCGACCGCATGCGAACCACCAATGCTCAGCACTTCGGTGCCACCGCAACCAAGTGCATCAATGAGCACAACATCACTCATCTGCACACCAATTGCTGCGTGCTCCAATGTCACTCCCTGCACCTCAATATCAAGTCGCTCAAGTGCGTTCACCGCGGCATCACCGGTGCCAAATGAGTCGACGATGATTGCGCGACAATCGCCACGCCGAGCAAGCGCCTCAAGCGCTGTCGGGTTCCACCCAACAATGCACACGGTCGCTTCGGCAGGCAAGGCATCCACCAAATGATTTGTGGTTTCGTCTGCGTCCATGCGGTCACCTAACTCCCGCGCTTTTTCAAAGGGGTCGGCTGCCGCAAGCACGCTTGCACAGAGCCACCACAGTGGGGCACACGTGGGGTGTCGCTCAACAATTCGGCGGGTGGCAAGCACCAACCCAGCGGGCTCAGACCGCAGGCCACGCAGGGCTTGAGCCGTTTCACTGACAAGCGAAACCGGGTCTGCTCCAGTGGCACGTGCCACATACCGCAGATGCTCGATGGGGTGCATTTCCCAAACGATAGTGCCAACTTGCTACCGTCAAATGTGTGACAACTTCACCTTCACTCGACACCATGCTCCAACCGCTCA